>CAUZEQ010000007.1:0-34948 GCA_963578885.1 Planctomycetota bacterium | reverse complement strand
AGTCGTCGGCGTTGGCCCGCGTCGGAGCCATTTTACGTGCTGTACCAGAAGCAGACCGCCTCGGGGCGCAGGCGTTACCTGGGCCGCATCTGCCGCTTGTGTCGCAACACGCGGCGTCGCGAGAGCAAGCACCGTCGTCGCAGGGGTCCGGCTGCGAGCTAACCCGCCGCAGGCGGGCTAGTCGAGCTGGTCGGCCCAGTCGGTGAACACGACGGCACAGAGGTCGATTTCCTGGGCGCTGCCCACCAGCAGGTCGCCGTCGTCGCTGCAGAGTGCATCGGTTCCGGATTGTCCATAGACCCGATCGGCTCCGGCTTCACCCGCGGCATGGTCATTCCCGCTTCCGCCTCGCAACACGTCATCCCCGTCGCCTCCGTACAGCGAGTCGTCACCGGCTTCGCCGTTGAGCGTATCGTTTCCGGATCCGCCGCTGATCGAGTCGGCCTCGTGCTGGCCTCGCAGGAAGTCATCACCGTCTCCGCCGTCGAGCTGGTCGGCGCCTCGGCCGCCGAAGATCCGGTCATTGCCGGCGAGTCCTTCGAGCGTATCGTCGCCGTCTTGTCCGACGAGTCGATCGGAGTGGCTGCCACCTCGCAGCAAGTCATTGCCGGCTCCTCCGATCAGCACCACGCTGCCGGGGAACTGCGAGGCATCGACGATGTTGTCACCGTCGCCGGTTTCGATCCGTCCGCGTTCGACGTCGACGAGGTCATCTCGTCCCTGACCGAGGAGCTGGTTGGCCTGCAGAGTGAAGTTGCCGTTGCCGGTCTCGTAGACCAGGTCGCTGCCGGGTCCCCCATCGAGGTAATCGTTGCTGGCGCCTCCCTGGAGGGTATCGTTACTGCCCTGGCCGAACTGTCGGTCGCCTCCGGCTCCGCCGCTGAGCCAATCGCGGCCGCTTCCACCTCGGAGCACATCGTTGCCGTCGCCTCCATGAGCGGTATCGTTGCCGGCATTGCCGTTGATCACGTCGTGACCGGCGTTGCCATTGAGCCGATCGTTGCCCGAGTCTCCAAACAGCCGGTCATTGGCGGCACCTCCGTTGACGGTATCGTCTCCCGAGCCGCCGTGCAGGATGTCTTGGCCACCCTGTCCGCTGAGGTAATCGTCATCGGCACCTCCGTCGAGTCGGTCTCGACCCCCCCCACCAAACAGCCGGTCGCGGTCGGCTCCGGAGGCGAGCAGGTCGTCGCCGGATCCCCCGTTGAGCACATCGGCGGCGGCTCCACCGGTGAGCGTATCGTCGCCGGCTCCTCCGTAGAGCCGGACGGGGTGCAGGCTGGCGGAGGTATCGACGCGGTCGTGGCCCGCCCCGGCCACAACCCGCACCTCGCCGGTGATCTCCGAGAGCGGCACGCGAACGCTGTGCGGATCGCTACTGGACCCGACCGTGGCGGCCAGCACGTGCCCGGGCGTCTCGATCACGATCTCGTCTCCTTCGCTGCGGATCAGCACAATGTCGTCCTGTCCTTGGGCCGAGGTGTCGGTGACGACGAGGTTGCCGTTGGAGTCGAGATCCACGGCGATCGTGGCCGAGATGGGTGTGAAGTGCAGCGAGTAGGCGGAGGTGTCGGCGGCACCGGTGATCTGCAGGGTCAGCTGTTCGCCTCCGCCGCTGGCGGTGTAGCCCAGCTCCAGCGTGCCGTCGCCGTTGGCCTGGTCGATCAGGCCGCCGCCGGAGTCTCTGAGCACCACGCTCAGCGGCTGGCCGATCGGGGTCGAGAGCTCGAGTGAATAGAGAGCCGAGGAGGCTCGGCGGGGGGTGTCGAAGGTGAACCAGTCGTCGGCCCCGGCGGCGACTCCGAGTCCGGAGAAGACGGTGTTTTGGCCGATCGTGCCCAGGTGAAACGCCTTGGCCGGGCTGCTGTTGTCTCCGGCCCAATCCGCCGCGGCGTCGCCGGCGGGGGCATCGACGAGCAGGTCATAGCCGGTGACGGCCACCGCCAGCGGCGAGTCGACTCGGACCAGGTACGTCCCGGCGTCGAGTCCGTCGAGGCTGACCTGCTGGGGTCCGGGTCCGTTGTCGGAGGTCTCGAGTGTCTGGGCGCCGCTGGAGTCGAACAGTTCCAGCCGGATCGTCTCGGTGGCATCTCCGGAGGGGGTGGCGGTGACGCGGTCCGCGGACGTGCCCGCGGCGGTGATCTCGAAGCGGAACCAGTCGGCGTCGTCGGGGGTGTGCAGGTTGAGTTGACTGAAGGCGTGTCCGTCGCCGACGAGCGCATTGAGGTCGTGGGCGGTGGCGGCGACGTTGTTGGCTTCACTCCAGTCGGGTCCGGCGGTCGAGCGTCCTCCGCTGTTGCCCGAGCCACTTCGTCCGCTGCCCCCCATCGTCTGGATCAGGTCGCTCCAGCCGGTCGCCAGTTCGAAGTCCGAGTAGGGGGTGGTGTACCACGATCCGGCTGTGGTGGCGTTGTCGGGCAGGAAGATGGAGATGCCTGAGCTGTCGCGGTTGTCACCCGAGCGGGCCAGGGTCATGGCATCGATCGCGTCCTGGACCCCTGCGGCGGCCAGGCGGAGTGCCTCGGAGACCAGCTCGCTGTTGGCGACGGGGTCGACGAAGCTGCCGAGGTCACGCAGGAAGGCGATGTCGTAGGTGATCGCATCGGCGCGGGCATCTCGGAGCACGTCGATGTCGTCGTCGTTGCCGGCGAGTCCCGCGTCGACGAAGTCACCCAGTGCTGCCAGCAGCAGGGGGTAGCCGTCCGTCGAGATCGCGCTCTGGGTGTCCCAGCCCCAGAAGTCACCTTCGTACTGGTGCTGGTAGCTGTCGACGAACCCGGTCGCCAGGGCCTGGGCCCCGACCGTCTCGGGATCCTCCTCGAGGACTTCGAACAGCGTCGAGTAGTCGTGCCCTTCGGCTCCGACGACTTCCTGGCTGGCCACGAAGACATCGGCGTACTCGGCGAGGCTGAAGCCGACTTCGGCCAGGGCCATCAGGCAGGCATCGAAGGCGATCACGTCGAAATCGGGTCGCTGAGGATCGGCGAGTACTTCGACCAACTCGGGGGTGGTCATGTGGTCGCTGGTGGTTCCGTCGAGATCGTCGTAGTTGAATCCCTGCAGGCCGCTGCCGTGGTCCCACAGCACCAGCGCGTAGTGTTCGGCGGGGGCTTGATCGACCGACCAGTCGATGAAGTCGGCCAGTGCCTGGGGGTGACCGGTGTTGAGTTCACCGAGCAGTTCGAACTCGGTCGCGACCACGTCGGGGTTGGAATCGGGCGCGATGAACGCTCGACCGGTGTCTCCCCAGGCCGGCTGCGACCCGCCCCCGGTGGCGTAGGTGCTCCCCGCGGAACTCTGGTCCCAGAGTACCGCCAGGTTGACCGACCCCGGCAGTGCGGCGACCGCGGTTTCCATTTCGTTGATGTCGGCAAACGCGAAGCTCTCGAGATTGCTGGCGGTGATGTAGACCATCACGGTCCAGGCGTCCGAGTCGCCCTCGCCGGGACCCTCTTCGCCCCCGGCGGGCGGTTCGGCATGCGGCACGTCGAAGGCGATGTCGTAGGAATTCGTCTGGCCTCCGGGCCCGCTGACGCGGGCGTACCATGAGCCGGCCTCGAGATGATCGAGCGAGACGTCGGCGTGACCACCGTGGCCGGTGGTCGCGGCGACCAGGCCGCCGTTGGCATCGAGCAGCTCAAGTTGCAGGTCGCCGTCGCCGTGGCGGTACTCGATCGTCAGCCTGTGAGCGGAGGTGCCGGGGGCGACGGTGGTGAAGGCAAACAGATCGACGTCGGTGTCGGAATGAATCGAGAGACCCGCCAGCGTGACGTCTCCGGTGAGCGTGCCGCTGGCAGCGTCGCTGCGCAGCGGCGTCGCCGTCTCGAGTGTGTCGTTTTCCTCGAACCGGTCCGGGTCGGGGTCGTGATCAAGCGGTGCGTCGATCGTCAGCGCGTAGTGGGGGTTGGTCGCGCCGGAGTACTCGAAGATCTCGATCCAGTAGGTCCCCGCGGGCAGTCCTTCGAGACTGATGGCTTCGAAGTCTTCGACCGTATCGGACACCTCGAGTTCTCCGTCGCCGTCGTAGAGGGCCAGGTCGAGGTCGCCGAGCTCGTGCTCGAATTCGATCCGCAGCGAGTGCCCTGCGGCGGCGGTGGCGGAGGTGGTGAACTGGAACCAGTCGGTGTCGCCGGGTTCGTGGATCGAGAGTCCCACGAGCGTGGTGCGGCCCTCGATCGTCCTCAGGTCCACCGCCTCATCGAGCGAGTTGTTGGGCTCGTGAGCGTCGGACGGGAAGTGGCCTTCGAACTCGTGTTCGTTCCAGTCGGGCCCGTCGATCACCAGCTCGTACTCGGGATTGCTCGCACCCTCGAAGCCACTGACCTGCAGCAGGTAGCTCCCGGCCGGCCAACCGGCGAGCGAGATCTCCTCGAAGTCGGACACCCCGGTCGATTCCTCCAGCAACACGCCGTCGGAGTCGAAGAGTGCCAGGTCGAGGTCTCCTTCGTCGTCGTCGAAATCGATCCCCACGTAATGGTGGATGGTTCCCTCGGCGAGCAGCCCGAAGACGAACCAGTCGACGTCATTCTCGTCGTGGATCGAGAGTCCGTCCCAGGCCCAGTAGCCGGCGATGTCTCGCAGCGGTGTCGCTTCACCCGCCGTGTCGTTCACCTCGGCCCAGTCCGGCTCGAATTCGCCCTCCTGCTCACCGTGATGTTCATGCGGGGCATCGATCCAGATCGAGTAGCCGGGCACCATCGCCCCGTCGTACCCGGCCACTTCCAGGAAGTAGGTCCCCTGTCCGAGTCCATGCAGCGAGATCTCTTCGCTGTCGAGGATTCCGGACGAATCCGAGACGAGCTCTCCGTTGGAGTCGTACAGGGCGAGGTCGAGGTCTCCGGCGGCGTGGTAGAAGTCGATCCCGACGGCGTGAGCCCAGTTGGCCTCGGCGACCAGTTCGAACTCGAACCAGTCCATATCGGCGGAGTCGTGAATCGAGAAGCCGTGCCAGGCGGCGAACCCGCTGGCGTCCCGGAGTTCATACGCGGTCTCGCGGGTGTCGTTCTCTTCGGCGAAGTCGGGTTCGAGTGGTTTGGGTGCGGTGATTCCCAGCACGTATTCGGGGTGCACGGCTCCGTCGTAGCCGACGACCTGGACCTGGTAGGTCCCCGCGGGCAGTCCTTCGAGGGAGATGTGTTCGAAGTCCCAGATGCTCTCTGATGTCCCCACCAACTCGCCCTCGGAGTCGAACAGCGACAGGTCGAGGTCGCCGAGTTCGTGGTCGAATTCGATCCCGACGGCATCGAAGGCGGAGCCGGAGGCGAGGGTGGTGAAGCTGAACCAGTCCTCGTCGTCGGGTTCGTGGATCGAGAGTTCAGCCCAGAAGCTGTCGTGATCGATGACGCGGAGGTCGTAGGCGGTTTCGGCCGTGTTGTTCGATTCGGCAAAGTCGGCTTCGCCGCCGCCCCCCTCATCGGTTTCTTCGGGTGCGATGATCGTCATGACGTATTCGGGATTCGTGTCGTCTTCGAAGCCCCAGACCGCCGCGTAGTATTCGCCGGCGGGCAATTCGTCGAGGCTGACGAATTCGAAGCCTCCGACTCCCTCGGAACTGGCCAGCAGGTGGCCGCTGTTGTCGTAGAGTGCGAGGTCGAGGTCGCCGAGGTCGTCGAAGAAGGCGATCGAGACGTTGTGCCAGTCGGTGGCCGTACCGAGCGTCTCGAAGCGGAACCAGTCGACATCGCCGGGGACGTTGATCGAGAGCCCGTCGATAATCTCCAGCCCCTCGACGCCTCGCAGGTCGTAGGCCTCCTCGAGCGACTCGTTCGGTTCGGCAAAATCGCTCTCGGTCGGCTCGGGCGTATTCAGCGTCAGCCAGTAGTCGGGGTTGGTCGCCTCTTCGAACCCGGTGACTCTCAGGAAGTACTCCCCGGCCTTCATGCCCTCCATTTCGACCCACTCCAGGTCGTCGATTCCGTCGGAATCGGCGATGAGTTCGCCGTCGGCATCGAAGAGTTCCAGGTCGAGGTCCCCCTCTTCGTGCCAGAAGGCGATCGCCGCTCCGTCCCAGGATGTCGCGGTGGCTGAGGTCTCGAATCGGTACCAGTCCTCGTCACCGGGTTCGTGAATCGAGAGCGGACCGAGTTCCTCGAAGCCCTCCAGCGTGCCCAGGTCCCAGGCGGTCGCCAGCGTATCGTTGGGCTCTGCCAGGTCCGGGTCAAACGTCCCGTCGTCGTGGTCGACCTCGTGAGGCGTCTCGATCACCATCGTGTAGTCGGGGTTCTCATCTCCCTCGAACCCATAGACTTCCAGGTAGTACGTCCCGTCCTCGAGCCCGTCGAACCAGATCATCTCGAAGTCGTCGGTGCTCGATGAGTAGTCCAGTTCGTGTCCGGCGTCGTCATAGAGCGCCAGGTCGAGGTCTCCCTGGTCGTGGTGGAAGAGGATCGCGGCGAAGTGGACCCACTCGGAGTCCTCGACCAGGTCGAAGACGAACCAGTCGTCGTTTTCGGATTCGTGGATCGAGAGGTCATCCCAGTAGTGGAAGCCTTCGAGTTGGCCCAGGTCGTGGGCGTCGTCGATCGCGTTGTTGGATTCGGCGAAGTCGCCCTCGGCGGTGGGAGCGTTGTAGGAGACGGTGTATTCGGAGTTGAAGTCTCCGTCGTATCCGAAAACTCGCAGGACGTATTCTCCGGCGGCCAGCCCGTCGCCGGAGATCTCTTCGAGGTCGTCGACGCCGGCCGACCAGGCCAGCAGTTCGCCTTCTTGGTCGTAGAGTTCCAGGTCCAGGTCGCCCTGCTCGTGGTCGAACTCGATCGCGACGTAGTGACCCGCTCCGCCCTCGGCGGCCAATTCAAAACGGAACCAGTCCTCGTCCCCCGACTCGTGGATCGAGAGACCCATGTCGTCAATTTCACCGTGACCGGTGACGACTCCCAACTCGGTGGCCGCCGCCAGAGAGTTGTTGGGCTCGAGCAGGTCCAGGCCACTGAGCAGGGTCCGGTCTTCGAGCCGTTCGACGCTGGCCGAGGTGTTGCGGCGGAGGGATCGACGACGGCTCGCGACGCCACGTCGGCGTCGGCCTGGGGTTCGTCCCAGGGCGGTTCGGATCGCGCGACGCCAAAAGAGCTGAGAATCAAGCAACATCGCCATCGTCTCCTCGAATGTCAGACCGTGTGTGAGGCCGTTTGGGAGCTGCGTGCTGACCGACGATCGGCCGAGACGCGGCAGGGGTGAGATTGCCAGAGGCATCGTGGCGTTTTGCGCCCAGGCACACCCTCAGCGACCCATCGACCCGGACGGGTTGCGGCGGGGAAAAAGAGCAATCGGCCATCGAAGCCTCCCGTCTTGGAGGACTCCCTCGGGGCGTCAGTCGTGCACTCGTCGATCGTTGGTGACCCTGAGTGTGTGACTCCCCGTTCCAAGTGGCCCGCCTGTTCCCTGCAGCAGCAACCTGAGCGTACCCGGAACAATTGGAGTTGAGGAGTCCAGTTCCGGAGATTAAGTGCAACCGGGACCTGTCTCGGCCTTTCTCTGCCAAGGATCGAGACCGGGCACAGTGCCACGATCGGAAAAACCGTCACGGCTCGCCCCAGGCCGCCACGGAAAAGTCGCTGGAGTTGTCATTCGGCTGGTAGGACCGCCTGAGGGGGACGGCTATACTGGAGCGGTCGAAGCCGCGACGGTTCCTTGATGGACCGTGTCTGTACCAGGGCACCCATGGCAAGTGTCTCGCTCATGCCCCGATGCCCTCGCATCCTCGCTCTGCTCGTCGCCGCAGGGATTCTCGGTGGATTGAACCACGCGGCCTTTGCCCAACCCGCAGCGGCGAAGAAGGTGGCGACTCAGAAACCCGCAACCAAGAAGGCTGCAACCAAGGAGGCTGCAACCAAGGAGGCTGTGAGCAAGAAGCAGGCTGCGGCCCGGGAGGCGGTCAAGCGTGAGGCGTCCCGAGCCGTAGAGCAGTTGTTGCGAGGAATCTTTGGCGGCCGGCCGACGGTCCAGGGGGTTCCGGCCAAGGGCAAGAAGCCTGTCGGCAACGGTGACCCGAACGCACGGGACCGGATCGACCTGCTGGCACCCCAGGATCCTCGCCAGGCGAAGCTGCTGCGTCAGGCTCACGACTGGTTGAAAGCGGGCCAGCACGCGAAGGTTCTCGAAGCGGTCTCAATCCTGCTCAATCCGCCCGAGGCGGCTCGATTCGAGTCGGATTCGTTGTTCCGCAGCGCGGGGGGTCGGTGGATCACGGTCCGGGACGAGGCGAACCGGTTGCTGGGGGGATTGCCCGAGCCGTTCCGCGAGACATTTCGGACACGTTTTGGTGCCGAGGCGGCTCGCCGGTTGTCCGAGGCAAAGTCCCACGGTGGCGAGTCTGCGATGGTGGATGTTGCCGATCGGTTCTTTCACACCCCGGCGGGCCGTCAGGCGGCCAACCGCCTGGCCTCCCGCCACATCGACCGGGGTCGGCTGGGCCTGGCCGCATTTTGGCTGAGCCGATTGCTGGAGGCCGGGGACCCGGTGGCCGGTGCGGCGGCATGGCGATTGAAGGCGGCCTGGGTCTTCCACCGCGTAGGCCAGCCCGAACGGGTCAAGACATTACTGGCCGATCTCACGGACGCGGGTCGATTGCGGATCCCGGGAGTGGGCGAGGTGGGTCGGGACGAGTGGCTGGGCGCGTCGCGTCCGGCGATTCTGCCCGAGCCGGTCCTGGTCGACTGGCCGGTCTTTTATGGCAGCCCCGCTCGCAGGGGTCGGGCCGAGGGGGGAGCTCCGCTGTTGCTCTCACGCTGGCACCGCCGCTTGACTCACCGCCACGCGGTGGCCGCTGTGGTCCGCGAGCTGGTCGAAGACCTCGATGACCTCGGCCGGCCGATGATCCCGGCCTTCGTGCCGCTGGTGGTCGGTAACAAGGCGATCTTCCGCTCGCTGCGGGGGATCGAGGTGGTGGATGTCGACAGCGGGCGAGTGCTGTGGGAGACGCGACCGGAGGTGGCCGTGGAGAGCCTGATGGGTGGCCGGGGCCGGGCGTCTTCCAGCGTGTCACGCATGGGCGGATTCCGGATGGCACAGATGGCGTTCCCCGGAGCCAACGTGATGAGTTTCGGATCGGTCAACGGGGCCGCGCTGAGTCATCCTCTGACCGGTCTGCTTTTCCAGCACGCTCTGCACGGTGTTCCCTCCAGCGACGGTTCACAGGTCTTCCTGATCCAGAAGCGGTTGCTGTTGCGAGGCGCTTTGCCGCAGGGGCGGTTTGGCGGCTTCAATCCCTTCGGCGGCTCCACCGCCAAGCAGCCCGGCCAGTGGAACACCCTGGCGGCGTTCGATCTCACGAGTGGTCGTCCGACGTGGGAGGCGGGTGGAGCGAAGATGGACGAGCCATTCGATTTGCCATTGGCCGGGACGCGGTTTCTGGGCGCCCCGGCTCCCAAGGACGGCCGGCTGTACGTGGTGGGCGAACAGAACAACGAGATTCGGCTGTATGTGCTGGATGCCGAAACCGGCCAACCCGCCTGGTCTCAGCGGATCGCCTACGTGGATGCTCCGGCCCTGGCCAACCCGGCCCGCCGCTTTGCCTCATCGCACGTCGCCGTCTCCGACGGGGTGGCGGTCTGTCCGACGACGGTGGGCTGGCTGGTGGGCGTGGAATGTTCCAGTCGCCGGATCCTCTGGGCTCACCGCTACGCCCGACCTCAACCTCAGGACCCCTCGCGGCCCGGCATGCCCAAGGGATTCCCCGGCGGATTCTCACCCGGGGGACCGATGGCCTGGGCCGCCGCGCCGCCGGTGATCTGCGGCGACCGGGTCGTGTTTACACCTCACGCCGAGCCGGTCCTGCACTGCCTGGACCTTTATACCGGTCGGCTGCTGTGGAAGAAGAAGAAGGGCTCCTTCCTTTATATCGCCGGTGCATTCGGGGACCGGCTGGTGCTGGTCGGATCCGACTCGGTCGTGGCTCTGGAACTCTCGGATGGAACATCCGCCTGGGTGCATCGGTTGGCTCCGGCCGACGGTCGCCCGGCCGGCCGCGGCGTCGGCACGCAGGGCCGCTACCACCTGCCACTCTCCTCGGGACAAATCTGCACGCTCGGGCTGGCCGACGGCAAAGTGACCGGGCGGACCTACCTGCCCGAGACGGCCGAGGGCACAGCGGTGCTGGGCAACCTGGTGATGTCCCGCGGCCTGGTGCTGGCACTGGGTCCCGACGGCCTGACCGGATACGAGCAGCGTGAATCGCTCGAGGCACGGATCGCGACGGCTCTGGAGACCGACCCCGCCGACGGCTGGGCGTTGCTCAAGCAGTCGGAACTGGCACTGTTGGGTCGCGACCATGCCACGGCGTTGCAACATCTGGAGCGGATCGAGGTCCCCAAACTCGAGCCGGGCCACGTCGCACGCTACCACGACGCCCGCAGAACGGCGTTGAGGGGCCTGGTGCGGTCGGGCCTGTCTGCCGACGGGGCGGATGTGGAGGGTTGGATCGAGCAGCTTACGGGCCTGGCCGATTCGCCGGACCGGAAGCGGGAAGTCGGACGCTTGAGGGTTGAGCGGGCGGTGGCCCGCAAGCGGTGGGCTGAGGCCGTCGAGGGCTTCCGCCAATTGGCTCGTGATTTTGGCACGCACCGCGTGTCGTTTGCCGATGACCAGGCGACCCGGGTCCGCCTGGACCGCTGGGTCAGCGGCCAGTTGGGGGACCTGTGGCCGAAGTTGCCCGCGACCCTGCGGGCGGAACTGGACAAGCAGCTGCAACTCGAAGCGACCCGGGTGATTGCCGGAGACGGCAAAGCGCAGCGACATTTCATCGAGGTCATTGGTTTCCACCGGGCGACGTGGCCGGTTCGGTTCCACATGGCGGAGCAGGCTGCTCGAGCGGGTCGGGTGGGAGCGGCGGAAGTGATCTGGTTGCGGTTGGCCAATGAGGCGGAGCCGGCGGTCGCGTCGCGGGCCAGCAAGGCGCTGGCCGATTTCCGCAAGCAGCGTGGCCTGGCAGGCCCCGCCCGGCGAGCGGTTTGGCCGCGGGGTGTCGAGATCGTCCGCGCCGCGGGATCGTCTCGCACCGTCCGACGCCAGGACCTCGAACTCAATCACCAGAAACTCCCCTGGTTCGAATCTCACCGGACCGTCTTTGACAGCAGCCAGCAGCGGCTGATCGTCGAGCGGGTCGAGGATGGTGGCGTGATCTGGTCGGTGCCCTTGCCGCAATCAGGCCGTGGAGGCAGTTCGAACTACCTGCCGGCCCGCGCCGTGGGGCACCAGCTGATCCTCTACCACCGCGGCATCGTGCAGGCCGTGTCTCCCACCACCCGCCAGATGATCTGGTCTCACGCCGTCGACGTCGCCGCCAACATCTCGGTGTCGTCGCGTCCGCGTCAACCGATCATGGTCCAAGGCGAGCAGGCTGGTCCCCAGTTGAGCCTGATGATGCAGGCGGCTCGTCGAGGCCCGCTGCGGGTGGTCAATAACCGGGTCGTGTGCGTGTCGGGTCGACGGAGGCTGACGGCGCTTGAGACCAGTACCGGCGAGGTGCTCTGGCAACGCGACCGCGTCGTGGCCGGGACCCCGGTGATGGGCAGTGACGAGATCGTCTACCTGGCGGGCGGAGGCCCGATGATGGGCCGACCGCCCGGTTTTTCCGTGGGGTTTCTCCCCGGGATGATGGGCCCGGGCGGGATGATGTCGTCGGCGGGTCTGCCCGCAGTCCACCCCGCTGTGGCCCTGAGGGTTCGGGACGGTAAGCGGCTGAAGATCAAGGGCCTGGCCAACAAGCTGCAGGGGGCGCTGCGGCTGGAGGGAACCCGGATCACCTGGATCCGCAACGGCGGCTCGGTGAGGCTGTTGGGGCTGAGCTGGACGCAGCTGTTCGTGCAGCAGGACGACGTGATTACCGGCAAGACACTCTGGCAGCACAAGCTCGAGTCCGATTCACGACTCACCACGCTCGGCGACGACCAACTCGTGTTGCTCGAGAGCAACGGACGACTCGGTCGTCTCGACCTCTCGACCGGAAAACTCTCGCCGGTCGGCCAGATCGCCACGTCGGATCTGAAGGGGGCCAGCAACATTTATGCGTTCCAGGACGCCTTGAACCTCTACGTGGCGGTCAACAAGCCGCTCAAGGGCAGTTACTACTCGGTCAACATGCACTCGATCCGGGTCAACGGCCCCTTGCTGGCGTTTGCGCGGAACGCGTCGGGGGGGCCTCCGCGATGGCGGCAGCGTGTCGAGGGTCTGAACCTCGTGCTCGAAAAACTCGAGCATTCCCCGCTGCTGTTGCTGGCGTCGCGTCAGTACATGCGGGAGGGCAACCTGCGGTACTACATGTTGAAGCTGCACGCGCTGGACAAGTTGACCGGCCAGGTGCGTGCGAAGCTGGGGACGCCGTCGAACTACTGGAGTTTCAACGGGCTGAGGTTGAACCTGGCCGAGAGGTATCTGGAGCTGGGCTCGTACAACCAGCGGATCCGGCTGGTCGCAGGCTCTCAGCAGCGGGCTTCGGCGAAGCCCTAGCCGGCGACGACCCGTTGCGGGTCGGCCTGCGGTCGCTCGCCCGGTGCGGTTGCTTGTAGCGCTCCGATCCCGCCGCTAACCTGTGGACGCTCTGAGGCTCGTGGCCCGAGTGGTCTCAGTTTGCGCTCTGCACCCTCCGACGGGACACCCGACGCGATGCGTGATTTTGAATACGAGGCTCCGACATCGTTGGACGACGCGGTGGCGTTATTGTCCGGGAACCCCGCCGCGGCGCGGCCGCTGGCCGGCGGGACCGACCTGATCGACCACATCCGCACCAGGCGACTCGAGCCCGACCTGGTCGTCGACATCAAGAAGATCCCCGATCTCAACGTGCTGGAACTCTCCGAATCGGGCCTGCGGCTAGGTGCGGCGGTGCCGTGTTACCGGATCTACGGCGACGCAGAAATCGCATCAGGCTACGCCGCCCTGGCCGACAGCTGCCGGATCATTGGCGGGACGCAGATCCAGAGCCGAGCCAGTGTCGGCGGGAATCTCTGCAACAGCGGCCCCGCCGCCGACTCGACCCCCTCGCTGATCGCCCTGGGGGCCCGGGTGGTGATCGCCGGGCCCGGCGGCCGGCGTGAGGTTACGGCTGAGGAGTTCTGTACGGGGCCGGGGCAGAATGTGCTCGAGGACGGCGAGTTGGTTGTCGAGATCGTGTTTCCGCCCCGTCCGGCGGTCGGAGGGTCTCACTACCGCCGCTTCATCCCGCGCAACGAAATGGACATCGCGGTGGTCGGAGTCGGAGTGGCCCTGGAACTGGACGCTTCGGCCGAGACGTTTGTTTCGGCCCGCATCGCGTTGGCGGCGGTGGCCGCCACGCCGCTTTACGTCGAGGCGGCCGGAGCGGCACTGGCCGGGCAGGCCGTCTCTGACGAAGCGATCTCTGCCGCGGCGGCCGCGGCCCGCGAAGCGGCCACGCCGATTGATGACATGCGGGGCACGATCGAGTTCCGCAAACACCTCTGCGGGGTGCTGACCGAACGGGTGATCCGCGAGGCGGTGGCGCGGGCACGTGGGGAAGAGACCGGATACCGGATCGGGTACTGAGGGTCGAGGCAACCGACGGCAAGACGGACCACACACGATGGCAAGACAACGCATCATCTCCACCTCGATCAACGGCAACCCGATCGAGTTCCTCGCCGCTCCGCGGCAGACTCTGCTCGAGGTGCTCCGAGAGAATCTCGACCTGATCGGCACCAAGGAAGGGTGTTCCAACGGCAACTGCGGGGCCTGCACGGTGATCCTCGATGGACGCCCCGTCGACAGCTGCCTGGTGCTGGCCGTGGAGGTTGAGGGGAGCGAGGTGGAGACGATCGAGGGCGTGGCTGCGAGTGACGGGCTGCACGTGATCCAGGACGCCTTCCTGAGCCAGGCGGCGCTTCAGTGCGGCATCTGCACGCCCGGCTTCATCATGTCGACCAAGGCGTTGCTCGAGGAGAACTCGTCGCCGAGCGAAGCGGAGATTCGCTTTCACCTGGCCGGCAATCTCTGCCGCTGTACCGGTTATGACAAGATCGTGCGTGCCGTCGAGCAGGCGGCCGCCGGGGAGATGAACTGATGGCGAGTGTCGAAGAACGCCAGTTCCGTATCGAGCCGTTTCCCGGTGGGACGCCGGGGAACCTGCGATTGGTCGAGGAAGGTCGCTTGCCCGATTATGACGTGGTCGGCACCCGGCCGATCCGCCACGACGGCACCGACAAGGTGACCGGGCGGGCCCGCTACGGCGCCGACATCAAGCTCTCGGGGCTGTTGCAGGGCTATATCCTGCGGAGTCCTCACGCACACGCCCGGATTGTCTCGATCGATACGTCAAAGGCGGCAGCGGTGCCTGGGGTACACGCCGTGTGCACCAACGCCGATATGCCCTCGGCCACGCATCGCGCCGGGGACCTGGGCGAGGGGATCGTCGACTGGCACCACCTGAACCAGAACGTGCTGGCCAGCGACAAGGTCCTGTACACCGGTCACGCCGTCGCCGCGGTGGCGGCCGATTCGGTGCACATCGCCGAGGAGGCGGCGATGTTGATCGAGGTCGAGTACGAGGTGTTGGCACCGGTGCTGGACGTCCGTGAAGCCCGGACTGCCGAAGCGCCGGTGCTCAACGACGACGTCCGCACCGACCGGCAGCCGGTGGGAGAACCGGGAGAGGAGCCCACCAACGTCGCCAAGCATTTTCACTATGAGAAGGGCGACATCGAGGCGGGTCTGGCGGCCGCGGAGTTGGTGATCGAGCGTGAGTTCACCACCGAGACGGTTCACCAGGGCTACATCGAGCCTCACACGGCCACCGCCTACTGGTCTCCGGATGGCAAGATCACCGTCTGGACCAGCACCCAGGGCTCGTTCATGATCCGCATGCAGGTGGCCGAGCTGCTAGCCGTGCCGATCTCGAAGGTCAAGGTCGTGCCGATGGAAATCGGAGGCGGTTTTGGTGGCAAGATTTCGGTCTACCTGCAACCGGTCGCCGCGGTGCTCTCGAGGCTCTCGGGTCGCCCGGTGAAACTGAACATGGATCGGACCAACGTCTTCAACGCGACCGGGCCGACCCCCGGTTCGTACATGAAGGTCAAGATCGGCGTCGATGCCGAGGGGATGATCACCGCCGGGGAGGCGGAGTTGCTGTTCGAGGCGGGAGCGTTTCCCGGATCGCCGATCAACCCCGGCTGCATGTGCGTCTTTGCCTGCTACAACGTGCCCAACGGTCGGATCGACGGCTACGACATCTGTGTCAACAAGCCGCGGTCCAACGCCTACCGTGCTCCGGGATCGACTCACGTGGCGCTGGCCACCGAGACGATTGTCGACGAGATCTGCGAGACGCTGGGGATCTGTCCGGTCGAGTTCCGCATGAAGAACGCGGTGAAGGAGGGTGACGAGCGGGTCGACGGGGTGACCTATCCGCCGATCGGGATGTGGGAGACGATGAAGGCGGCCGAGTTGAGTGACCACTGGCAGTCGCCGCTTGAAGGTCCTCACCGCGGCCGCGGGATTGCCTCGGGGTTCTGGTTCAACTTCGGCGGCAACTCGGTGGTCGCCGCGACGGTCAACGAGGATGGCACGGTGTCGTTGATCGAGGGCTCGACGGACATCGGAGGCACGCGGGCATCGGTGGCGATGCAGTTGGCCGAGATCCTGGGTATCGCCGCCGAGGATGTGACTCCGACGGTCGTCGATACCGACAGCATCGGTCACACCGACGTCACCGGAGGCAGCCGCACCTGCCACGCCACCGGTCTGGCGGCGATCAAGGCGGCCGAGGACATCCAGGCTCAGCTGTGCCAGCGTGCGGCGATGCTGTGGGATGTTGAGGCCGAGGGGGTCGAGTATTCCGATGGGCAGGTCACGGAGCTGAACGGGTCCGAGCCCAGGACGATCAGTTTCGCTGAGCTCTCGGTCAAGCTGAACCAGACCGGCGGGCCGGTGGTCGGCCGCGGTTCGGTCAACGCCGACAAGCACGGCGGGGCCTTCGGGACGCACATTGCCGACGTCGAGGTCGACCCGGATACCGGCAAGGTCCAGGTGCTGCGGTACACGGCGATCCAGGATGTCGGCACCGCGATCCACCCCAGCTATGTCGAAGGTCAGATGCAGGGTGGTGCGGCCCAGGGCATTGGCTGGGCGCTCAACGAGGAGTACCACTACGGCGAGGATGGCCGCTTGCACAACGCCAGCTTCCTGGATTACCGGATTCCCACCTGCTACGACCTGCCGGACATCGAGACGATCATCGTCGAGGTGCCCAATCCGGGTCACCCGTTTGGGGTACGCGGTGTGGGCGAGGTGCCGATCGTGCCACCGCCGGCGGCGATCGCCAACGCGATCTACCACGCCACGGGCGTGAGGCTCCGCAGCCTGCCGATGTCACCTCCGAAGCTGATGCACGAGTTGTTGTCCCGCGACGAATAGAAACCGGGCCCGGCCCGATGCCCAGAGTCCACATCCCCGCCCCCGCCCGCGACCTGACCGGGGGCGAGGTGGATCTGGAGATCGAGGCGACGAGCGTGAGGCGGCTGATCGGGGTGCTCGAGCAGAGGTTCCCGGGATTCGCCGAGCGTGTGCTCGAGGAGGGTGAGTTGAAGCCGGGGCTGCGGGTGGCCGTCGACGGTCACGTCAGCCCGATGGGCGTGCTGGCCCGGCTCGAGCCGGACAGCCAGGTGCACTTCCTGCCGGCAATCGGAGGCGGCTAGCGGGCGCGGGCGTCTAGTGCGCTGCTGCCAGCAGTGTCGCGGACGTCTCGAGCAACTCCTCGACATCGAACGGCTTGCGGAAGAAGGCATCGGCGCCGTGGTCGTGAGCGAACTGCTCGTGGCGGGGATCGGTGTTGGCAGTGACGACGATGATCACCGGAGAGCTGCGGTGTCGTTGCCTGAGTCGATCGAGGATGGCGAACCCGCTGCGGCGGGGCATGACCAGGTCGAGCACGACCAGGTCGGGCGCGTCACGTTCGGCTCGAACCAACGCCTCGGACCCGTCGCGGGCTTCCAGGACGGTGTAACCCTTCAGTGCGAAGGCGGTGGAGATGACTTCGAGGATTGACTCGTCGTCGTCGACCAGCAGCACGCGCTGTTGAGTGGGTTCAATCACGCGGCTCGCCTCGCTCCCCAACCGGGTGGTGATCGGGTACACTAGGCCAGCCCGAACGAGTCGACAAGATCAGAATCGGGCAGCCGAGGACGTGAACCGCCGGCAACTGGCCACCCGACGCCCTCGGACACACAGCGACCTTGTGCGAACGTGCGCCAGGACGCTCAACCCTGATGGATTCAATTCGACGGGATCTCAACGCGGTGACTGCCACTTCGGTGATCGGTCTGCAGTGGGGCGACGAAGCCAAGGGCAAGATCGTCGACCTGCTGACAGAAGACCACGACATCGTGGTCCGCTACCAGGGCGGCAACAACGCCGGGCACACCGTCCAGTTTGACGGCCAGACCTACAAGCTCTCGCTGCTGCCGGCCGGGATTCTGCGACCCGGAGTCCACTCGGTCGTCACCGGCGGCGTGGTGATCGACCCGCGGGCCTTCCTCGAGGAACTCGACGCGATTACCGGCCGCAACGGAGGCATCGACGGGGACCTGTTGATCAGCAACCGAGCCCACGTGGTCTTTCCGTGGCACAAGGCCGAGGAGGCGGTCCTCGAAAGGGGGCGAGGCTCGGACGCGATCGGGACCACGATGCGGGGTATCGGCACCTGCTACCGCGACAAGGCCGGCCGGACTCACGCGATCCGCATGGGGGACCTGGTTCAGGGCGATTCGCTGCGTGAGCGGATCGAGACGATTGTCGAGCACAAGAACCTTGTCCTGGCGGCTCTCGATCCCGAATCGACCCCGCTGGATGCGGCGGCGATTTTCGCAGAGTACAGCGAGTACGCGAAGCGGCTGGCTCCGTTTGTCACCGACACCACCTCGCACCTCCACAAGGCCCTGGCCGCCGGTCAACGGGTGCTGTTCGAGGGCGCCCAGGGCTCGCTGCTGGATCTCGACCACGGCACCTTCCCGTATGTGACCTCCTCGAACAGCTCCGGCGCCGGTATCCACTCCGGCAGCGGAGTCCCCGAACGTGCGATCCAGCGGATGATCGGAGTGGTCAAGGCCTACACGACCCGGGTGGGGGGAGGACCGTTCCCGACGGAACTCGACAACGAGATCGGGCAGCACATCCGGGACGAGGGGCACGAGTACGGCACGGTGACCGGTCGACCTCGGCGCTGCGGCTGGTTCGATGCGGTGGCCACCGGGTACGGAGCACGGCTCTCGGGAGTCGATTGCGTGGCGGTGATGCTGCTGGATGTGCTGAGCAAACTGGAGGAGATCCAGGTCTGCGAGGCGTACGAGATCGACGGGGAACGGACGACCGACTTTCCAGCCCAGCTCGACGAACTCACCAAGGCCCGACCGGTGCTCAGGACGCTGCCGGGTTGGCAGAGTGACATCACCGGCATCAGGCATTTGGAGGACCTGCCCGCCGAGGCGCGGGCCTACATCGACGTGGTCTCGGAGCTGATCGGTTCGCCCGTGGATATCGTCTCGGTCGGACCCGATCGCGAGCAGACGATCCTGGTCAACCACGAGTGATCCTCACCGCAGCAGGCTGCCGCTCAGCTCGCAGTTCAACTCGTTCTCGACTCACCACGTCAGACTCACCCGGACCGATTCGACGGCAGGACAGGCGATGAAGATTCACGAATACCAGGGCAAGGACCTGTTGCGAGCGGCGGGAGTGGCCGTGCCGCGGGGGATTGTCGTTCGCAGCCCCGAGGAGGCGGAGGCGGCGTTCGGAGAACTGGGTGGTGAGCTGGTCGTCGTCAAGAGTCAGATCCACGCGGGAGGTCGCGGGAAGGGTCGATTTGTCGAGGAGCCCGAGCAACCCGGAGTGGTGCTGGTCCGCTCGGCCCAGGAGGCTCGTGAACACGCCGCGCGGATGCTGGGCAACACGCTGGTGACGATCCAGACTGGCCCGGCGGGCAAGACGGTGCAGACGCTGTTTGTCGAGGAGGGGCTGGAAATTGCGCGTGAGCTGTACCTGGGGATCGTGATCGATCGCGAGACGAGCAGCCCGGTGCTGATCACCTCGACCGAGGGTGGGATGGCGATCGAGGAGGTGGCTGCCGAGACGCCCGAGAAGATTTTCAACGAGCCGTTTGATGTCGTCGACGGCCTGAGTGCCGAGCGGGCCGGAGCGGTGGGCGAGTCGCTGGGGTTGGAGGGTGAGTCGCTGGCGAGCGCCGTCGAGTTGCTGCCGGCCCTGTGCCGGTTCTTTGTCGAGAGCGACTGCAGCCTGACGGAGATCAACCCGTTGGTGGTCACCGGCAGCGGGCAGCTGCTGTGCCTGGATTCGAAGATGAGCTTCGATGACAACGCGATGTTCCGCCACGAGTCGTTCGAGGAGTTGCGGGACTTGAACGAGGAGGATCCTGCGGAGGTTCGTGCCGCGGAGGCGGGGCTGAGCTACGTGAATCTCGACGGCAACATCGGCTGCCTGGTCAACGGGGCGGGGTTGGCGATGAGCACGATGGACCTGATCAAGCTGCACGGTGGCGAGCCGGCCAACTTCCTGGACGTGGGCGGCGGAGCGGATGTCGACGCGGTGACCGAGGCGTTTCGGATCATCCTGGACGATTCGAACGTCCAGGCCATCCTGGTCAACATCTTCGGCGGGATCATGCAGTGCGACACGATCGTCGAGGCGCTGCTGGGGGCGTATGAGATCGTCGGGATCACGGTGCCGCTGGTGGTGCGTTTGGAGGGGACCAACGTCGAGTTGGCTCGGGAGATGCTCGAGGGATCTGATCGCGACATCATCACGGCCACCGACCTGACCGACGCGGCCCAGAAGGTGGTCGCGACTCTGGGTGCCTGAGTCGCACTGGCGGCACGGTGGGCGGATTCACCTGACACACAACACTTAACGGTGAAACGGCGAATCGATGAGCATACTTGTCAACCAAGAGACGAAGGTTATCTGCCAGGGCATTACCGGTCGGGCCGGCTTGTTCCACAGCCAGCAGTGTCGCGAGTACGGGACGCCGATGGTGGGTGGGGTGACTCCGGGCAAGGGTGGGACCGAGATCGACGGGTTCGCGGTTTATGACAGCGTGGCCGAAGCGATCGAGGCGACCGGTGCGAACACGTCGATGGTGTTTGTGCCACCGAGATTCTGTGCCGGGGCGATCGTCGAGGCGGCCGAGGCGGGGATCGAGTTGATCATTGCGATCACCGAGGGTGTCCCGGTGCTCGACATGGTACGTGTCCGCAAGCAGATCGACGCGATGGACGATTGTCGCCTGGTGGGTCCCAACTGCCCCGGGGTGATCACACCCGGAGTGGCCAAGATCGGGATCATGCCCGGTTACATTCATTCGGCGGGTTCCGTCGGCCTGGTCTCTCGCAGTGGGACGCTGACCTATGAGGCGGCTTGGCAGCTGGGCAATGTCGGCCTGGGCCAATCGACCTGCGTGGGGATCGGCGGCGACCCGGTCAACGGGACGAGTTTCATCGACGTGCTCGAGTTATTCCAGGCCGACGTTCAGACCGAGTCGATCCTGATGATCGGTGAGATCGGTGGGAACGCGGAGGAGCAGGCGGCGGCCTACATCGAGGCGAACGTGACCAAGCCGGTGGCGGCGTTCATCGCCGGAGCCACGGCGCCTCCGGGCAAGAGAATGGGCCATGCCGGTGCGATCATCTCCGGCGGCAGCGGCACCGCCGCAGACAAGATCGCCGCCCTGCGGGCCGCGGGGGTCGAGGTGGCCGAGAGTCCTGCCGACATGGGCGAGGCCCTGAAGCGGGCGATCGAACGGGCCGGCGGTTAGAGCGTCAGGCCCGGATGTTGGGCGTCTGGCGGCTTCCAACGTCCGCGTCTGACCCCGGAGAGTCCGGCTCTCGATCACTGGGCATGTCAGTCGTCGACCAGATCTGATTCTGTCAGTCCGGCGGTGCGGAGGATGCTCTTGAGCGTACCGATTCGCAAGTCGCGGTTGCCATGGACGGGCACAGTGAGAATCGCACGATGGCCATCCCTTGCATAGATATGGTGGCTGCCTCGGAATCCGCCTCAGCTGCCAACCGCGTCGCTCCAGAATAACGCACAGGCGCTTGCCGGAGATCGACTTCACACGTCAATCTCCACAACCTGTGTCGGCGACGGATCCGGATCGCGCTCGGCGGAGACCTCGAGCCAGTCGACGGCGGCCTCTTCAATGTTGGACATCAATTCGTCCAGCGTGTCGGCTTCGCTGACGCAACCCGGCAGTGCAGGGATCTCGGCCCAAAAACCACCTTCTTCTGCGTTGTGGACGTGCACCTTGAGTTTCATCTGCGGTAACCTGCTGATCGTCTCGGCGTCTCTAGATTGGTGTTGTCCGGGTATCTCTGTCAACGGGGTGAGTTTGATTGAGACTCTCGGCCTGTCTTGAATCGCGAAGCGGTTTCGATTCAGGGCGCAGTGTTGACCTGCGTACGCGCGGCCTGGAGCCTTCGGCACGGATATCGCCGACTGCAAGAAGGGGTCAGGCCCGGATGTTGGGCGCCTGACGGCTTCCAACATCCGCGTCTGACCCCGGTGGTTCCGGTGATTCCGGCTCTAGGCCTCGTCGTCGGCGCAGACCCAGCCTGCCAGGGTGGGGGTGTAGTCGCACAGTTCGGCGGTGTCGAAGTAGATCCCGATTTCGCGGGCCGACGCCTCGGGACTGTCGCTGCCGTGCATCAGGTTCATCTGGCGGCTGGCTCCGAAGTCGCCCCGGATCGTGCCCGGTGCCGCGTCGCGGCCGTTGGTCGGTCCCATCAGGCTCCGCATCACCCCGATCGCCTCGGGACCCTCGACCACCAACGCGATCACAGGCCCCGCCGTGATGAACTCCTCGAGCAACGGATAAAACGGCTTCTCGACATGCTCGGCGTAGTGCTCAGCAGCCAGCTCGACGGTGACCTCGAGCATCTTCATGCCGACGATCTTCATGCCCTTGTTTTCGATCCGAGAGAGCAATTGACCGGCGAGGCGGCGCTGGATGCAGTCGGGCTTGAACAGAATCAGAGAACGCTCGGTCGCCATCGTGGTGGTCCCTTGGTCGGTGGAGTGCTCGGTGGAGTGCTCGGTGGAGTGCTCGTCGGGTGTCCCGACTGGGCAGAGACTGGACAGAGATACCCCGAGCCGGCCTCGAGGGGCGGGTACTCTAGCGACCCGCCGCTAGCCGAGCAACATCTTCCGAAAGTCACCAAAGAGGTAGTGACTGTCGTGGGGCCCGGCGGACGCCTCGGGATGGTACTGCACCCCAAACGCCGCCTGCTGGCGACTGCGGATGCCCTCGACCGTCTGGTCGTTGAGGTTCACATGAGTCACCTCGATGTCCTCGCCCAGGCTCTCCGGATCGAGTGCAAAGCCGTGGTTCTGCGTGGTGATCTCGACCTGGCCGGTCGCATGGTTCAGCACCGGCTGGTTGGCTCCGCGGTGACCGAACTTCAGCTTGAAGATCTCCGCCCCCAACGCCAGGCCCAGCAGCTGGTGACCCAGGCAGATGCCGAAGATCGGCTGGTGACCCAACAGGCCGCGGATCGTCTCGATCGCATACTCCAGCGGCCGAGGATCACCGGGTCCGTTGGAGAGGAACACGCCGTCGGGTTCGTAGGCCAGCACCTCCGCGGCCGTCGCCGTGCCCGGCACCACCGTGACCCGGCAGCCCAACTGCCTCAGGTGGCGGGGTATGTTCCACTTCATGCCGTAATCGATGGCGACCACATGAGGACCCTCGGAAGGATCGGCGGCCGCTTCGTTCAGGCCCTCGTATCCGGGAGTCACCGCTGCCTGGACCAGTTCGTCCAGAGCCTCGGTCCACTCGGAAGACTCACGCGGAATCACCTCCCGCACCAGGTCCTGCCCTACCAACTCGGGACTCGCCTGGGCCTTCTTGACCAGGGACGCGTCGTCGGTGTCGGTGGTCGAGAGGACTCCGGTCATGGCTCCGTGGATGCGGATCCGCCGCACCAGCGCGCGGGTGTCGATGCCCTCGATCCCGATCACGCCGTTTTGCTCGAGGTAGTCCTCCAGAGACCAGTCCAGCCTCTGGTTGCTCGGAAAACGACACAGCTCGCGGACCACAAAGCCTCTCAGGGCCAACCCACCACTCTCGACGTCCACCGCGTTGACGCCGTAGTTGCCGATCAACGGGTAGGTCATCGTCACGATCTGGCCGCAGTAGGACGGGTCGGTCAGGATCTCCTGGTAACCCGTCATGCTGGTGTTGAACACCACCTCGCCGTAGACCTCGCCGCTGGCCGCGAACGCGCTGCCGGTATAGACCGTCCCGTCGGCCAGCGCCAGCTTGGCGATTCGTTCGTCCATGGGATGTCCTACTGCAATGGCCAACCAGCGAAGAACTGCGGCCGGCCGGCTGCTCGATTCGCACTCACCGAAGTGCGACCGGGACAAGATTTACCAGATCGAGAAGGCAAATTGAAGAGACCGCCGAGGCGGTTGCCCCGGCGGTCTTCGGCATGGCTCGCTGCGGTCCAGATCCGCTCGAACTCAGACGCCGTCGATCATGTCCGCGTTCCCGTGCAGCAGCACGAATTCGTCGAAGCGAATCTCGGCCTTCTGAGGGTCGGCGATCGATTCGAAGAGTCGCTCGATGACCGAGTGAAAGCGTCCGTGCTTGAGTGAATAGAAGTTGTGCTTTCCGTCACGCCGGGCCTCGATCAGGTCGGCCTCTCGCAACAACGCCAGGTGATGACTCACCGCCGGCTGACTCTGGTCGAGCCGAGTGCACAAGGCGGTCACGTGCAGTTCCTGCTCACGACCCAGGTACAACAGGATCCGCAGCCGTGTCTCGTCCGAGAGCAGCTTGAAGATCCCCAGCAACTCGTGCTCGAGCTCGTCGGAAAGAACCAGTCCCTGAGCGGGAGCATCCATCAAGTTCGTGCTCATCGTTTCGCCTGTCTTTTCTCTAGTGTCCGGTGAGAAGGACCCGGTACCAGTTCCATCTGGCTGCCGAGCCTTCTCGTGAATTTCGGTGGGAGTGGGTGCACCTGGTTTGCTGTCGTCGCTCACCTTCGTCGGTCCTTCGCGCTCTCAACAGATTGCCGACCCATCGGTCGGCTCATTTCCATTCGGTCGCTTCCATTTCCTCGAATGGACTGCCGCCCATGGACGCTGCCGTCCATCGGCGAGGCAATTGGCTGGGCCGACGGGGCCAGCAGGACACCTTCGAAATTCGAAGAGCCGACGGAACCGCCAGAATGAACACCATCAGCCGATAACGGGATCGGACCCATGGTGCTGCCTGCCAGTTGCCTGGTTAAAGCAGCCTAATAAGTTGTCTGGAGTTGTGGTGTTGTGTCAGAAATGACGCTTCAAAACGCGGTAACAGCACCGTGCCCGAGTGGGCCACACGAGATGGAAATGAGGGGATTACGCAGGACAGGAAGTCTAACGACTGCTACCGAATTCGGCCGAGGGACCCGGAACCGGGTCGAATCGACCGGACGCCGTCATTATGGAGGTGGCGTGAGAGGTCGTCAATGAGTTGAATGGAGAATTCCCGGCGAAAGGCAGTCGAACTCAGGCGGTAGGATTCGCCTGGAATTCGGTCCTGCTGGTGGAGCGATTCTAAATGACCGAGACCGAACACGATCGCTCGGATGAGTTTTGCCGTCTCGACGGGGTCGGTGCAGTCGTCACCGGTTCCTCGAGCGGAATGGGTCGTGCGATCGCCCTGGAACTGTCACGGGCGGGGGCACGAGTTGTAGTGCATTGTCGCGAGTCGGTTGATTCGGCCGAGGAGTTGGTCGAGTTGATCCGCGGGTCCGGTGGCGAGGCACAGATGCTGGTGGCCGATCTCTCGGACCCGGCCGAAGTGGATGCGATGCTGGATCGGAGTTGGCAGTTGCTGGGCGGTGTCGACGCCTGGGTCAACAATGCCGGGGTGGACCTGTTGACTGGATCGGAGGCGGGTTGGAGCTTTGATGAGAAGCTGGCGGCGTTGTGGGAGGTGGATATCCGGGCCACGATCCGGCTGGCCCGTGCGGCGGGACGTCGGATGCGCGAGGCCGGGGGCGGCTCGGTGTTGAACATTGGCTGGGACCAGGCCGAGCGGGGGATGGAGGGCGACAGCGGTGAGTTGTTTGCGGCAGCCAAGGGGGCGGTGATGTCCTTCACCCGCTCGCTGGCTCTGAGCCTCGCACCGACGGTCCGAGTCAACTGCATTGCAGCCGGCTGGATCCGTACGGGATGGGGTGATACGGCTGGGGAGGACTGGCAGCAACGGGTTCTCCGGGAAACCCCGCTGGGCCGCTGGGGTGAGCCGATCGACGTGGCTCATCTGGCCCGGTTTTTGCTGAGCGATGAATCCAGCTACCTGACCGGGCAGGTGATCTATGCCAATGGTGGAGCCGAGCGGTAGCCGGCACGTTGCGAGAACCTGACATGAGACAACCTCCAGGAGAAAAACGATGGGCGAAGACGTAGTTTTGAGCGACGAGGAGATCCAGGTGGCACTCGAGTCACTGCCGGGCTGGGAATCGAAGGACGACTGGTTGCAGCGGAGCTACCAGACCCCCGGCTGGCCTCACACCCTGGCCCTGGCCGCGGCGATCGGATACGCCGCCGAGGCGGCCTGGCACCACCCCGATCTCGAACTGGGCTACGCCCGGGTCAAGGTCAAGCTGCAGACTCATCGGGTCCACGGCATCACGACTCACGACACGGCCCTGGCGTCGCGGATCGAGGAGATTGCGATGTGGACGCCGAGCGACGATTCGCCGCTGGACGGATTCCCCAAGAACTGGGTGAAGTGAGTGGAGCGTCCCGAGCGGATCCTGTTCGTGACCGGCCGGTTGGCCGAGTCGCCACTGCGCGACGTGCTCTCGACGGCATCGGTTGCCGCGGCGGCGGAGGCGGCGGGAGCGGAGGGGCCGGGTGGGCCGGACTGGTCGTTTGATGTGGCGGTGCTGGGCGTCAGCGTGGCGGCGTTGCTGCACACCGACCTGGTCGCCAGACGTCTCGATCCTCCCCAGGGCTTCGACCGGGTCGTCTTGCCCGGCTGGTGCCAGGGCGATCTGCAGGAGTTGGGGGACTCACTCGGTCTGCCGGTGGACCGGGGTCCCAAGGACTTGTACGACCTGCCCGAGTACCTCGGTGGAGCGACCCGGGGCCCGGTCGTACTCGAGGAGCATTCGATCGAGATCCTGGCCGAGATCAACCACGCTTCGCGGCTGGGCGAGGCCGAACTGCTGGCCGAGGCACGGCGGTTGGCCGAATCGGGTGCCGACCTGATCGACCTGGGGATGGTGCCTGGCGAGAGCTGGCCGGGTGTCGAAGCGGCGGTGCGTTTGCTGGTCGAGTTGGGGTTCGAGGTCTCGATCGACAGTTTTGATCGAACCGAGGTCGAGAGATCGGTGGCCGCTGGTGCCAGGCTGGTACTCAGTTGCGATCAATCCAATCTCGATTGGCTCTCCCCGCTGGCCGGCTCGTCGGGCATCGAGGTGGTCGCCATCCCCACGCTGCCCGCGGGTCTCGATTCGCTCGACGGGGTTCTCGAACGATTGACGGCCGACGGGGCCACCTTCCGCATCGACCCGATCCTGGAACCGATCGGGATGGGGTTTGCCGCGTCGCTGGAGCGGTTCTTCGAGGCACGTCGGCGTTGGCCTGAGGCGGAGATGATGATGGGGACGGGGAACGTGACGGAGTTGACCGAGGTCGACAGTGCGGGGGTCAACGTGCTGCTGGCCGCGATTTGCCAGGAACTGCGAGTCGGCAGCGTGTTGACGACCGAGGTGATCAACTGGTGTCGCAGTTCGGTCGCGGAGCTCGATCTGGCCCGCCGCCTGTTGCATCACAGTTTCGAAGAGGGCGTGCTGCCCAAGCACATTGACTCGGGCCTCGTGATGCTCCGCGACGCGTCGTTACGGGGCGAGGGGTCCGAGTCTCTGGAGCGGTTGGCGGGTGAGCTGACCGACGGCAACTTCCGGATCTTCGTCGAGCACTGTGACCGTCGAGGGGGCGTGCTGCACGTGATGAACCGCGAGGGTCACTGGCGGCACACCGATCCCTACGAGCTGTTTGACACGGTGTTGCGGGAGACCGGTACCGAGTTGTCCTCGGAGCACGCTTTCTATTTGGGCTACGAGCTCGCGAAGGCCCGCACGGCGTTGACGCTGGGCAAACGCTACTCCCAGGACCAGGCGTTGAATTGGGGCCGGTTGACGGTGGATGAGATCAGTGCTGTTGAGCGTCGGCGGTCGGGGGAGAACTCGTGATGCTGGGCCAGCAGGCGTCGCTGCCGGTCGTCGTGGAACTCGACCCGGTGCCCGACGTGGTGTCGTCGCTGGCAGCGGTTGCCGATTGGCCCGACGTGGTGCTGTTGGAGAGCCGGATCGATCGCGATGAGGTCAGCCGCTATTCGTTCCTGGTCGCCGACCCGGTGGAGTTCGTGACGTGCGAGCTGCCCGAGCGGGGCTCGGATCCGTTTGCTCGACTTCGAGTTCTGCACGAGGCATCGGCGACCGATCGGGTCGCCGGGCTGCCTCCCTTCCAGGGCGGGGTGATGGGTCTGCTGGGTTACGAGCTGGCTGCGGCCTGGGAAGACACTCCGCGGTCGCCTTACAACGAGTTTGCTCTGCCGGCCCTGGCCGCGGGTCTCTACGACACGGTGGTGGCCTGGGACCACGTGCTGGGCCGGGCCTGGGTCATCTCGCAGGGGTTCCCCGAGACCGATCACGACCGACGGTCAAAGCGGGCCCGGCAGCGGGCTGACGAGTGGTCCCGGCGGTTGTCGGCGGCCGAGGCGGCCGGTCCGATTGCGGAGGGTGTTGCTCAGCTGCGGTCTCCGGCACTCGAGCGTCGGCAGCTGGCCCCCTCGTTCCCGGTCGTCGGCCACGACGGGCTCTTCAGTGACTTCTCGCGTGAGTCCTACCTTGAGGCGGTTGGCCGGGTGATCGAGTTGATCCATGCGGGTGACATATTCCAGGCCAACCTCTCGCAACGACTCATCGCTGTCCAGCCGGCTGCTGCCCACGAGCTGTACGCCCGGCTCAGGCAACGCAACCCGGCACCCTTTTCGGGGTACATGTCACACGACGACTGGCAGATTGTCAGTGCATCTCCCGAGCGTTTCGTTTCGCTTCGCGACGGACTGGTCGAGACGCGTCCGATCAAGGGCACTCGTCGCCGGCCGGGCGATCCGGAGGCGGGTGTGCTGATGCAGGGTGAGTTGAGCGAGAGTGAGAAGGACCAGGCCGAAAACGTGATGATCGTCGACCTGCTCCGCAACGATCTCTCGCGGGTCTGCCGTCCCGGGTCGGTGGCCGTGCCGCAGTTGTGCGGTCTGGAGGTCTACGAGACGGTGCTGCACCTGGTCTCACAGATCCGCGGCGTACTGCGAGAGGGCCTCACGGCCTGGGACCTGCTCGCGTCGATGTTTCCCGGCGGGTCGGTCACAGGGGCTCCCAAGTTGCAGGCGATGCAGGTGATTGCCGAACTGGAACCGACGGCCCGCGGTCCCTACTGCGGCAGCCTGTTTTATGTCGGCTGCGACGGGTCGATGGACAGCAGCATCCTGATCCGCACCTTCGTGGTTCGTCACGGCTGGGTGCAGTGCTCGGTTGGAGGCGGTATCGTGGCTCAGTCGGACCCGGTATCCGAGTACAACGAGACGATGGACAAGGCGGCGGGCATGCTGCGTGCTTTGGCCTGAGGCGACAGCGATGGTGCTCCTGATCGACAACTACGACAGCTTCGTCTACAACCTCGCGAGGTATCTCGAGGAGTTGGGTGTCGAGGTCGAGGTGCTCCGCAACGACGCGGTGACGGTCGAGGAGTTGATCGAGCGGTCCCCCGAGGCGATCGTGATTTCACCGGGCCCGTGCGGACCCGGTGAGGCGGGGATTTCCGTCGAGCTGGTCGAGGCGGTGCTGGGGCGGATTCCGCTGCTGGGAGTCTGCCTGGGTCACCAGGTCCTGGCTGCGGCCACCGGTGCCCGAGTCGTGCGGGCTCCGTGTCCGGTTCATGGCCAGGTGGCTTCGATCGCACACGACGCGGGCGGACCGTCGGGTGCGGGCCTGTTTGCGGGGATCCCCAGCCCCCTGACCGCGACCCGCTACCACTCGCTGATCGTCGATCCCCAGACGCTTTGTGCGGATTGGCGGGTGACGGCCGAGACCGACGATGGGCTAGTGATGTCGATCGAGCACACCGAGTACCAGGCGGTGGGTGTGCAGTTTCATCCCGAGAGCGTGTTGACCGATTCGGGGCACCGGCTGCTCTGGAATTTTCTTGGTATCGCCGGGCTTTCTCGTGGTCCGATGCCGTGGGTTCCCAATCCGGCCGCCGCGCGTGGCCATCACTCTCGCGGGGCCATCGGCGGCTACCAGGCTGAGGCGATCTTTCCGGACACCGAGGAATCCTCCTCGATCGTGCTGCATTGGTAACCCAGCCGTCAGGACCCCTAGAGCCGTCATCTCCGGTGGTCTCGCCAGCGGTGTCGTGACCGTCGTGTCCGTCGCGGTGTCGGGTCGAGCTCGCGCTTGTGGCGTGAAGCCGGGGATTCCAGACACCTGCGGGCAGGTGTCACGCCGATAAGCGGCGAGGTGTCCGCCGACGGCGGATGAGCTGACGGCGTGAGACGGTCAGCAGGTCAGCAGGAGAAAACCACGATGCGGACGACCTCGACGCGGCAGGTGACCTCTCTGGCTCTCTGGAGCGGTGTGCTGGCACTGACGCTGCTGTCCCCGTTGAGCTCATCGGCTGCCGACCGCAACGCCCGGGTGGTTTCGCAACCCGTGTTGTCCTGGCACAAGAGGTTTGCCGCTGCCCGGACAGAAGCTCGTCGTCGCGGTGTGCCGTTGCTGGTGCATTTTCACGCCAGCTGGTGCGGTCCCTGTCGCCGGATGGAGCGCGACGTGCTCGATACCAGGCAGCTGGCGTCGAAGCTGGGATCCAGCGTGGTGGCGGTCAAGGTCGACACCGATCGCGAGCCGGGGGTGGCGTCACGATATCGGGTCCGACTGTTGCCGACCGACCTGGTGCTGGCTCCCGACGGCAAGCAACTGGCCCGGACCAGCGGGTACCAGGGCTTGCGGAGTTATCTCGCGAAGATGACTCCGGCAGTGACCACCTACCTGGCGGCTCATCCCCCGCGGCCGGCCACCTCCTCCAAGTCTCAACCCGGTTCGGCCACGGCGAAGAAGACTCCCGATGCCAAGACACCTCCGCGGCTGGGCCTGTCGGGGTATTCACCGGTCACGCTGTGGACTCGGACGAAGTGGCAGCGAGGTGAGCATAAGTTCGCCTGCCGGGTGGGTGCGGTGGTTTACTACCTGGCCTCGGCCGTAGAGCTCGAGCAGTTCCGCAAGGACCCGCTGCGGTACGCTCCCCGCTGTGCTGGCCACGACGTGGTTCAGCAGGTCGAGGCGGGCCGGCAGGTGGCCGGGAGCATCCGGCACGCGGTCTTCTTTGACGGAGGCCTGTATCTGTTTGGCGACGCGGTGTCGCTGGCCCGTTTTCGTCGGTCACCGACCCGATACGCCGCGGCGGCAGCCCGATCGGCTGCGGTTTCTACTTCGGTTTCTTCGCCTTGAGTCGCCTGCGGTAGCGTTTGTAGAACCGAGTTTGGCGGCTCTCGGGCCGGAACGGTTCTCCGGCGACGAAGACTCCCTTGACCTGGGACGTGATCTGCAGGGGTGAGCCATCGAGAATGACGAGGTTGGCGAGTTTTCCGACCTCGAGGGAGCCGATCTGCTTGTCGATCCCCAGCACGCGGGCGGCTCCCAGCGTGACGCTCTTTAAGGCCTCGGCTTCGGGCAATCCGAAAGCGACGGCCATCGCCGCCTCGAAGGGCGCGTTGCGGCTGTTGGAGGCGTTGTTGCTGCGGATGCAGAATCGTACTCCCGCTTCGAACAGCCGGCCGGGGTTGGCGTAGGGGGCATCCGAGGGATCCCACGACTGGATCGGGGACCTCATGACCGGGCCGACGATCACCGCGATGTCACGCGTCTTGAGCTCGACGGCCACTTTCCAGGCATTGGTGCCGCCGGTGATGATCAGCTTCAGTTTTTCCGAGTCGGCAAACTCGATCGCTTCAACGATCGCCTGTCGGCTGTGAGCTTCGACGAGCACCGGGCGGGTTCCGGTGATGTAGGGGCCCAGGGCATCAAGCCGCGGATCGCCGATCGGACCGGCTCGCTTGGCTGCCTTGGCGGCGGCCACCAGCTTGTGGTATTCGCGAGCCTGCTCGATCAGGAGTCGAAACTCATCGGCGCGCTGTTTGCGTTTGGAGTCACTCGAGTCGGTGGGCCAGTGGACTCGCAGGCCGAGTTCGTATTCGAGGACCATGTCCGGGGCAGTCCAACCGGCCAGTTGAACCAGTGAGGCCTGTCCGGCGACCAGGCCTCCCTGGGGGTGGACCAGCGCGGTGGTGATGCCTCCGGCCCGGGCCACCGGGAACAGCTCGCTGTCGGGGTTGATCGCCACGCCGGCGCGGAGGTCCGGCTGCAGGTCGCCTCCTTCGCTGAAGTCGAGCGTCTCGCGGACCTTCTTGATCTCGGCCAGCCCCAGCGTGGTGCCGGCATCGATCAGGCCGGGGTAGACGTGCAGGCCCGAGATGTCGATCAGGCGGGCATCGGCGGGCCGAGCCACTTGGGGACCCAGCGCGGTGATCTTGCCGCCTTGGATCACCAATGTGCCTGAGAGATCGGGGCCGGAGACCGGGTGCAGAGTGCCACCGACCAGGACGTAGGTCCCGCCGGGGTCGACGTCCTGGGGGAGAATGTCTGCCCGGCGGCGGTCGGCCGGGTCGGGCCAGCTGATCGCCCGGGGGGCGACGCTTCGCTTTCTGGCCGACTCGGACATCGCCGTCGGGTGTGTGTCTCGTGAAAAGTAGACCTCGCCGTCGATCAGAGTCATCTCACAACGGGCGAAGGAATTGAGTGGATGGGCGTTGAAGATGGCCAGGTCGGCGTCCTTACCGACTTCGATCGAACCAATCCGCTTGTCGAGTCCGAGTTCGCGGGCGGCATTGAGCGTGACGGTGGCGAGGGCCCGCTCGGGCGGCATGTTGCCGTAACGGATCGGCTTGGCGGCCTCGAGGTAGAGGTGCCGGATCAGTTCCCGGTCGTCGCTCTTGATCACCACGTTGGCACCGGCTTCTGAGAGCAACGCTGCGTTGTAGGCCGTGGCGTCGTAGGCCTCGACCTTGTACGCCCACCAATCCGAAAACGTGCTGCAGCTGGCCCCATGAGCAGCAATCTCGGGCGCGATCTTGTACCCCTCGAGTACGTGTTGCAGAGACCAGACACGGATGCCCAGGCCCTCGGCCACCCGCAACAGCATCAGGATCTCGTCGGCACGGTAGCAGTGGCTGTGGATGAACTTCTGGTGGTTGACGATGTCGGCGAGGGCTTCGAGCCTGAGGTCTCTGCGGGGAGCCAGCAGGTTCTTGCCGTCGGCGGACTCCCGGGCCATGCGGTACTGCTGCCAGCGGCGGCGGTAGTCGATGGCTTCGAGGAAGGCTCGGTTGAGCGTGGCTTCGACACCCATCCGCGTGTTGGGAAATCGGGTGGTGCGGAACTTGACGTTTTCGCCCAGTGCAAACTTGACTCCCTGCGGAGCGTCAGCGAGGACCTGCTCGGAGACCCTTTGGCCGTACTTCAACTTGACCACCGCGTCCTGGCCACCGACCACGTTGGCCGAACCGTGCAGCAGCCTGGCGACGGTGACTCCACCGGCGAGGGCCCGAAATTCGGACACGTCCCCGGTGTTGATCACGTCCTTGATCCGCACCTCCGGAACGAGCGACTGGGTCGCTTCGTTGACGCCTCCGGTGATCTTGATGTGGCTGTGGGTGTCGATGATGCCGGGCATCACGAACCGCCCGCTCGCGTCGATCTCGGCGGTGCCCGGTTCGGCTTCGAGCTGGGCACCGATGGCGACGATCTTGCCGTTGCGAACCAGGATCGAGTGATTCGTCAGAGTGCGACCGGTGCCGGTAAGGATGGTCGCGTTGCGGATCAGCACGTTGCCGCCGGTTGCCAGGGATCGCTTGATGCGGTCGTTGTGGATTTCCGAGGGCCGAGAGGTCGAGTCTCCAGCGATCGATCTGGGCAACGGTGGGGGTGGCGGTGAGTCGTCTGTGTTCTTGGGTGGCTGAGGTGGCTGCGGTGGCTGCGGTGGCTTTGGGGATTGGGGTTTGGCCGACTTGTTGTATTGGAACAGCAGGCCGTCGACCAGGACGTAGCGGACGCGGCTCTCAGCGTCTTCGAAGCGTCCGGTCCAGAGCACGACGTGTCCGAGTCGTCCGGTTTCGAGTGTTCCGAGTCGTTTGGAGAGTCCGAGGATGCGGGCCGGTTCGGTGGTCAGGGCCTTGAGTGCGGCGGAGGCCGGCCAGCCGTGTTCGATCGCGCGTCGGACTTCCTTGAGCAGTTCGCCGCGGTTCTTGAGCCCACGAGAACCGACTCCCAGCTTGATACCGCGGCGATACAGGTTGCCGATCCCCTCGACGCGTGTCTTCCACCGTCGAGCCGTGTCGCGTTGGACCTTGAGTGGTTCGGGCAGCGCGGTGGTCAGCTTGGTTTTCTCGGGGGCGGTGCGGATTTTCGGTTCGGCTCCGAACTGCATCGACATCAGCAGATCGAATCCTCCTTTTTGGAGATGGTCGAGGCACTGGTCGGCCGAGTCGACACCGAGCAGTACGGGGTGGATCTTGTGTTCGGCGGAGAATGCGATGGCACGGTGGATGTCGTCGGTGGTGCGGACACGAAACGCAGCGCGGCGGCGTCCGTCGAGGACCTGGTTGAGAGCGGTGAGTACGGCGTCGGTTGGCGGCCGGGGAATCTGTGCCGACTGGGCGGTGGCTGCGGTGGCTGCGGTGTAGAGTTTCTGGTGTTGAGCGAATCGGCGGGCATCGAGGAGTGCTTGTCTGAGGTGGGCGTGAGCTCCCATGAGGGTTTTGGGGTAGCCGTTTCCGCGTGGTGGTTTGAGTGCGAAGGTGGCGAGCGTGGGTGCGGTGACGATGGATTCACGAGGCGGCAGGCCGGCGGTGGAGACGAGTGCGGCGGTACCGCTGGCGATCCGGCCGTCGGGGATGACGTGTACGCTGGTGAAGCCGTGTTGTCGGATGTTGGCGAGTCGTGCGGCGTCGAGCTTGAGTGCTATTTCGGCAGCGAACTGAGGCGTGAGGCTCTTGCGGTTGTCCGGTCGTGTGGCGGCCAGCACGTAGCGGGTGAAATCGACCGGTCGTCCGGGCGGGTTGGGGAGCGTGGGCTTGTCGACGAGCAGGTCGTCGGCGTCGGCATCGATGAACCCGGCGTAGGCGACGAGGCCGGATCCGTCGATCGTGACGGCACCGGGAGGCACCTTGGCATCGGGTCCGGCGTCGACGATCACGCCGTCGCGGATGACCAGAGTGCCCTTGGGGTCTTCGCGGCCCGCGGCACGAACCAGCCGCGCGCCGGTGATGGCGTAGACACGAGGCCGAAAGCCGGCGACGAGTCGGTTGCGATCCTGGGCCAGGCTGGTGTGGGGTCCCAGCGTGAGGCAGCTGAGGAGGACGGCGGCGAGGGTTGAGACGAGGGCCGGGGTGAAATGATGTCGGGGGGGATGGGGGAGTCGCATTGGCTGGGCCCGGGAGGAGCGGATCGGGGGAGGGCGGGGGTGTCGAGTTCCGCGGAGGGTCAGCGTAGCAGTTCTTCGAGTGGGTTTGCCAGCGGTGTGGGCTGGCAGTCTGGAGGCCTGTTGGAGGTGATGTTGGGGGGGATGGGGCCCCGGGGCATCTCTGGAATTGACATGAGTTGTTGAAGCAGTATCATGAATTCAGTCCAAGAGCGAGCGGGGGTTTCTGAGTCCTTGCTGTTGGCCCTGGGCGGCACGGTGGTCGCTCGGAGACGACTTCGGATGACGCTCGAGGGCTGGCTTAATTCCCTATACGGGATCCCTCGACACCGGGCACAGGTTCCGGTTCTTCACCAGGGTCAGGAGCGTTCTGATCTTGCCTGGGAGCTGAACTGGG
>CAUZEQ010000006.1:0-35019 GCA_963578885.1 Planctomycetota bacterium | reverse complement strand
GATATCGTTCCTCGCCGATACCGCAGAAGTCGAGAATCTCGTGTCCCCGTCGCAAGGCCTCGATGGCAGGCAGCCGGCACAGCCGCGCGGCGAACTGGATACTTTCCACTCCCGTCAGCGACGGCAGGTAACAGTCGTCTTCGGGCAGGAAGCCCACGACCGAGCGGATCTCGCGGCTCTGAGTGCCCAGCTTGAAACCCAGAACGGTCCCACTGCCAGAGGTCGCTTTCAGCAGGCCCAGCAGGATCTTGATCAGCGTGCTCTTGCCGGCTCCGTTGGGTCCGAGCAGCCCTGTGACTCCGGGCTGGATCTCGAGTGACACGTCGTGGAGTGCGCGGACCGAACGGAATTGCTTGGTCACACCCTGCAGGCGAATGATCTCAGTCATACACGGAAAGCCGGCTTCACGCTCGACGCGGCGCTCTTGGTGGTTCCGGACCCGCTCATCGATTCGGATACCGGCGAGACTAACGCCCCGGCATGCGCCAGGCAATCACTGCTGACCCTGCCCCCTCCCGTTGTACCCGTGGCAATGAGAGAATCACCCGGATCTGAGTGATCCGGAAAGGAGCTTCTCTCATTTTCACTGGTACAACGGGAGGGAGTAAGGTAACCAGAGCGTTCACTCGTAGCGATGAAGAACGAACGCTCAGTGAACGGAACGTAGTTTCGATGATGAAAACACCACATTATTTACGAACTGTCGGGCTCTGGGCGACGGCGGCCAATTCGTTGGTGACCCTGGTGTTCATGGTCGTCGCGTTTGTGAGCACGGTCTTCTTTGGTCCTGCGGCGACCAGCATTCTGGCGGGCTTACTTCTGACGCTCGCCCTGATCCTTTGGACTCAAAGCGCCTACTTGCTCATCGCATGGCTGCTTCGCACTGATCGTTCCCAGATTCGATCGACGATCGCGTCGATCGGCAGTGTCGCCATCGTGGGATCGAGTGCCATCGTCTTGATCGACGCTTTCTTGCTTCGTCCTGATCCGCAGAGCGCTCTCATATTGCTGTTTCTCCCAGTTCTGCAATGGATTGGCTGCGCGATCATACTGATGGCTGACGCCGTGGCCGCGCACTTCGAATCACACGACGAGGCGCGCACGCGTTGGGTGGTTCTGAAGACGCGACTGTTGCAGTTTCTTCTTGCCGTCGCGGTCGTGTTTTCCGGATGGTGGCTGGTTCAACGTCCGTCCAACGAGCGGGAATGGGTACCAAACCTGGCCAGGTTGCCGCGATCCACGTTCAAAGGAGACACGGTCACCATTCAGTACGTTCGCAACACCGAATACCGTTCCGCCGAGGACTACACCACCGCTTACTACGATCGTACGTTTGATCTGAGACGCATCGAGTCGATTGACTTCGTTGTTGTACCGTTTCAAAGTGTGAAGGCGGCAGCCCACACGCTTTTGCTTTTCGCGTTTAAAGGTGGCGAGCGGGTGGCGATTTCCGTGGAAGTGAGACGTGAACGCGGGGAATCGTATTCGCCTCTGCGGGGGTTGCTGCGGCAATGCGAACTCATCTACGTAATCGCAGATGAGCGTGATGTGATCCTGTTGCGCACAAAGTACCGCAGGGACAGAGTCTATCTCTATCCGGTCCGAGCTTCGCGAGAGAAAGTCCGCGACATGTTCGTGTCAATGCTTCGCCGCGCCAACCAGCTTCGCACTCAGCCGGAATTCTACAACACGTTGACTAACAATTGCTCGAGCAACATCCTGCAGCACTTCAACCATGTGAACGAGCGAAGGTTACCCGCCAGCTTGAAGGTACTGCTTCCTGGCTATTCCGACCGGTTGGTATACGATTTGGGACTTATCGACAGTCGGCTTTCTTTCGACAGCCTGCAGCGCAGCAGCGAAATCACCAAGAAGGCTAATCGCTTCGCTGAGGATGCAGAGTTTTCGCAGCGGATCAGAGAATAGCCGCCACGCTCTGCTGACCCAAGGCAATCCGCCCTCCTGCAGGTGACCCGCCTTGAAGTTCCGTACCAGGTGTTATGAAGGTGCGGGTGAGCGGCTCTGCTGCAACGTCGTGTCAGGCAGCAGTTTCGTCGTCAGGCACGGGTGTTTGCGAGACACGGCTGACAACTCGCTCTGGATGTAGCTCTTGTCGCTGTCGATAGTAGTCGACGAGTTGCTCCGGATCATGATCGACCGACGCAGAACTCTCGTGTCGTGCAGCACGGACAGCACTAATGACAGGATCATCCGTCATGGCGATTCAAGCCTCGCTTGCAGTTCCAGCGGCGTCACAAGGGCAGACACAAAGAGACCCAGCATCTCATTGCGCCCCCTGACGCGACTGCGACTGGAATCTACGAAGATCACCGACACGGGAGCCGCCGACCTGAAGAAGCCGTTGCCGGAATCCGCGATCATCTAGTAACCCTCATCTTCCCGGTCCCTCCACCCAACGCCGGGGCCCATTCCCCGTTCAGACGATTCCACTAATTTCAAGATGCCGTCTGTGGATCTTCTCACCCACAACCGCCAGCCCTGTCAGCTTCCAACCGGATGCCGTGATGCTCAGATCGAACGCTTTGGCAAGCGGATAGGGAATCGCGGAGATATCGCCTTGGGGAATGGGGACCTGCCAGAGGCGTCGCGGTCCGGCATCGGCGAGTTCATCAGGGATCGGAATCGAGCGGCCGCGAAGAGTCAGCTTCAATTCGCTTGCCGGTCGCGACTCGGCCAGCCGTAACACGACGTGGGTGTAGTCGAAGTGCGTGTAGAAGACGCCCAGGTACTTGAGGTTGGCGCCGTTCGCATCGACCTGGCGGTATCGATCGAGTCCGGTTCCGACGGGCTTTGAAAACCCGGCGATCTCCCACAGCTTCTCACTGTCGGCGTTCCCGCACTCGATACTCAAATGCCGATTACTCCGCTGGCGCAGCATCCGTTCGAACGGCCCGACCTCGACGACTCGTCGTTGAGGTATCGGACGCTTCGCCGCAATCGGCCGGCATCCGCCGCCCAGCAGCTTCTCAATCGGTTCACCCAGCGCGATTGGCCACGGGCGATTGAGTCTGTCATGGACGCGCGTTTCGGCTTCCAGGCCGAGCAGGTGATAGATCGTCGCGGCGATTTCAGCCTGGGTGACTTTGTCTTCGGTCGGATACGCCGCTTGTCGATCGGACGCTCCGAAGACCTGACCTCCCGGCACACCGCCACCGGCCATGACGACTGAATTACACCGACCCCAGTGATCGCGTCCGGCGTTCGTGTTGATCTTCGGCGTGCGACCGAATTCGCTGTTCCAGACGACGAGTGTTTCTTCGAGCAGTCCGGTGTTTTCGAGGTCTTCGAGGAGTGCCGCGATGGGACGATCGACCGACGGCATCAGGCGGTCTTTGAGTTCGTGGAAGTTGCGGGAGTGCGTGTCCCAGGTTGTGTCGAGTGTCCGGCGTTCGCGGTGCCAATAGACGGTCACCAGCTTCACACCCGCTTCGATCAGTCGCCGCGCCATCAGGACGCTCTGCCCAAACGTGTGCCAGCCGTAGCGCCAGCGTTCAGCTTCGGGGACTCGGCCGAGGTCAAACGCCTGGCGAGTTTCGGGTGCGAGCACCATATCGAGCGCTCGTTCGTAGAATTGATCGAGTGACCGTGCCTGGGCCGAACGCTCGACGAGTCGGGACGTTTGTTCGAATTGTTCGAGCAGACCGCGGCGTCCGGCCAACCTCTCGAGGCCCACACCGCTGGGTAGCTTCAGGCTGGCGATCGAGAAGTCGTGACGGTCGGGGTGATCGGTCACCTGGAATGGCTCGTACCGTTTGCCGAGAAATCCGGCGCCCTGGCCGGGCGTGATCATGCCGTTGGTGGTGTGGATCATCTCCGGCACGGAGACAAACGTCGGCAGCCCGCGCGCATTGGGTCGCAGTTTGGAAAGCACACTCCCATACTGCGGAAAGTCCGCGTCAGCCGCCTCGACGCTGCGATTCTCCATCGGATGTCGCCGACCAGTCAGGCCGGCGTATGCGCCAGAGAGATGATTGTTATCACCCTGGCCGACCGAACGGATGATCGCCAGCTTATCGGCCTGTTTGGCAATCCGCGGGAAGTGCTCCCCCACCTGGAGTCCCGAGACGTTTGTGGCAATCGGCAGGAACTCGCCCCGCGTTACCATCGGTCCCTCGGGCTTCAGGTCCCAAGTGTCCTGATGCGCCGGGCCGCCCCACATGAACAACAGGATCATCCGCTTCGCCGACCCGAAACCGTCCGCACGCCCGGACGCTTCGACCGACTCGCCCGCTTCGAGTGTCCCCCGCAGCAGTCCGGGTACACTCAGCCCCAACGTACCCAGTCCGCCGACTTCGAGAATGCGGCGGCGTGAGAGCGCATCACAGAAACGTTGCGGCTCGTTGGCAAGGATATTCAGCATGGGTCGATCTGCCAGGAGTCGAGAGGCTGCTCGGCTACTTGCGGCTCTTGAGAATCGGCACGATCCGTTTGGCCTGGATCTGTAGTCCCAAGTTCCCGGACTTGGTGGCCAGGGCCTCCAACTCGGGGACCACCGCTGCGGTGCCCCATTTTTCCAGGGCCAGGACGCCGTTGATCTGCAGCGCCGGGTTTCCGGTTCTCATCACGCTCAGGATCGCAGAAGAAACCTCCTTGTTGGGCTGTGCCGCCGGTGATCCCAACAGCAGTCCCAGCCCCCGGATGATCCGAAGCTGTTCTCCCGACTCGAGCTCTGCCACAAACTGGGCCGGTGCCGAGTTCACCGTCAGCGGAACCGGCGCGGGTGACCGAGTCGGGGCCGTGCGGGGAGTTGTGGTTGCGGGCTTTGCCGCGGAGACCTGTGTTGCAGGACCGGGAGCTCGCGTCATTCTCTGTACGAGCGCAAAATCCGCCGTCAGTACGTCGTGCACCTTTCCTGTTCCGTCGAGGTAGACGTTGTAGACTTCGGTCTTTGCAGTCCACGCGATCCGGCACTTCGACAGGTCCTGGCCGGAAATCTGCCAGGCGGCCAGATCGATGTTCCAGTCGATCATGATCTCGCCGCCGGCGGCCAGGCGTCGCGTGGTTTCAATGGCCGCGGCCGTCCGTTGTTCTGTCCGGTTGCCGACCGAATCAAGCAACTCCTCAAGGTCGGCCGGCGACTTCGCATTCTCGTTCTGGAACTGCAGGTACCAGCGGCCCAGATAGGTCAGCGTCTCAAGCTGTTCGGTCTTCCGAGTCAGATAATCCGATTTCTTCTGCTGATCACGACGCGCCGCCTGCTGGGCCTGCTCGTAAGCACCACATCCGGTCAGCAACAGAACGAAGCAAAGGCTGACTACGCGACGAACTCCGTTGCGTTCCACGGCGATGTCCCTCGCGTGCCGAGAATGGGGGTTTGCCAACACTGAGACTCCTCACGATGCGTCCGGTAGTCTATCGAAAATGCTGTCAACCGTCGTGACCGCACGCGGCTCGGTCTGGGGGCCGTTGCTCGACACCAGCCGCTTTCTGAAACAGCCCGGCCGACACGAGCCATAGCGCGGCGAAGAACCCCGTCATGATCAAGATATCCCATGGCCAGATCGGCCCCGCGGAGCGCCAACCGCGACGACGGCGACCAGCGCCTGAGCGAGCGCCGTCGCGGACAACGCGCGAGCCATTCCATGAGGTTGAAATCTCGCGATCAGGGCACCGATGATCCCGATGGCGAGCACCCCGCCATACATCAGGTTTGCGTCGTTGTCCTCGTTTCCGATGACGCCGACGGCACCGTTGACAAAGACCACGAGGAATGCCGCCGTGACCGCTACGCCGATTGCAAATCGGTACGCGCTATCGCCTGTCTTTCTCACCACCATTTCACAGGTGACACCCGCGCCGACCAGCAGGGAGCCGAAGACTGCAAAATCGGCCACACCCCAGACCACTTAATCGGTGAACTGCATCGCGATCAACGGCAGCATCAACAGGAGCGCAGCAGCGGACCAGCCCACTATCCTCCAGGGGCTTCCTCGCCGTCGGGCACCGCTGTCCACGTAGCCAGCCTTTGTCCTGCCTTCGACCAGGAGTGTCCTTGCGACTGGGGGTCAACTCCTGGCTCTTTGTGCCCTCGGGTGCCGGGGTCAGACGCCGAGATCTTTCTCATGAACGGGCTGCTAACCGCGGACCACCCGTCTCAGTGGTTGAACAGGAACTCGCGGCTGTTCAACAAGGCCCAGAGCAGATCCTCCAACCCCTCACGCGAGGTCGGGGCTCGGGTGATCACCTGGCGGCACTTGGCCAGCTCATCAGCAGTCGGTGATCGGCTGAAGGTGGACAGGTACAGCTGCTCGATGGCCTGCCGGGCACCGTCGCTCTTTTCCAGGTTCTTGTCCTTGACCAGCTGCGAGATCCGACCCTGCTTATCGAGGAGCTTGCGGTTGAGCAGCTCACCGTTGGCGATGTGCAGGACCTGGGCAAGGTTCGGCTCGGCCGTCCGTTCGCACTCGCACACGATCGCCCGCTGGGGTCGGCCCAGAGTGTCCAGGAAGTAGGAATCGAAGTTCGGGTCGGGAAGCTCGATGGCACGGGTGCCCAAAGGCACACCGGTGAAGGGCTCGTGCGTCCCGCAGGCAGAATCGATGGCGTCCAGCAAGACCTCGGCCGGCAGACGCTTGATGTTGTAGTGCGGATAGAAGCGACGATCCTCGACGTTGGCCGCCAGCGCGGTCGAACTGAGCTGGTAGACGCGGGACGTCATGATGGTCCGCATCAGACGTCGCAGGTCGTACTTGATTTCGACCAGATGGCCAGCCAGGGCATCGAGCAGCTCGGGATTCGAAGCCGGGTTGGTTGCTCGCATGTCGTCGACCGGTTCGACCAGCCCCGAACCCATGTAGTACGACCAGATGCGGTTCACGATGTTCCGCGAAAACAGCGTGTTCTGTGGTGCCGTCAGCCAATCGGCCAGGGGCCGTCGCAGGTCGCGAACACCCTCGGTGTCGATCGGCTCACCACCCAGCGGCGTGGGAGCCATCGTCTTGCCCAGCCGCGGATGAGAAATCGAGCCGGAGCTTCTGAGAATCACAATCGATTCGCCGCCCAGAACATCGAACTTGCTCTGGTTCTTGATTCCGACCCGGGTGAAGAACGCCGCCAGACCGTAGTAGTCCGACTGGCTGTATTTCTCGTACGGATGATGGTGGCAGCGTGCGCATTGGATCCGAACACCGAGAAAGACCTGGGCCGTGGTCTCGGCAAGATCGGTCGGCTTGCGGGCGATGCGATAGTAGTTGGCTGGCCCGCTCTTCAGCGTCGATCCCCGGGCCGTGATGATCTCGCGGACAAAACGGTCCACCGGCATGTTCTCTCGCAACGATCGCCTCATCCAGTTCGACAGGCTCCACATGCCGCCGACACCGGTCTGCTTGCGGTTGTTTCGCAGCAAGTCGCCCCACTTCAACGCCCAGTACGCACTCCAGGAATTCACGTGCAGATCACGCTTCGGATCGCCGGTCAGGCCCAACAGCTCGTCAACCAGCTCGTCACGCTTGTTGGCCTTCCTGGACGCCAGGAATTCCAACACCTTCCCGGAAGTGGGGAGCGTACCGATCGAATCGAGAAACGCACGCCGAATGAACTCGACGTCGGTGCAAAGCGGTGACGGCTCGATGCCCAGCCGCTTAAAGCGAGCCTTGATGTGCTCGTCGACAAAGTTCTTCGGCTGAAATCCGGCCAGGTCGACGCTCTCCTTGAACGGCGACATCACCTGTGAGACCTTTGCCTGGCCCTGGTACCGAACCATGACCGCCGCCTGGCCTGGTCCCGCCGCGGTGATGTAACCACCCGGTGTGACCGTGGCGATACCCTCGTTGAGCGGGTCGTAGCGTGCGGTGAGCGTAACGTCGCGGGTGGTCTTGTCGCTGTAATGTGCGATCACCCTCAGCTGTTGGCCCTCCTCGACACGGTAGGTGCGTTCCTCAGGCAAAAGTGTCACGTCGACCACCTCGGGTTCCTTCGTTTCCGGAGCCGCGGCTCCGGTCTCGAGCCAGGCCGTCAGCACCTGGTGGTCAAAGGAGCCCCGCCGGAATCGCCGGCCACCGCCATGGCCGATTTCGAGCAGTGCCTTGCGGAGAATCAGGCTGTCGTCGGACTTCAGCAATGACACCCGTCGACTCTGGTGCTCGCGGACCAGCGGTGCGTGATCGCGTTCTGGAGCAAAACCGAGCAGCGAGAGCTTCATGCCTCCCTTGCCGAACTGGGCACCGTGACAGGCTCCCTGGTTGCAGCCCGCCCGGCTCAGGATCGGCATCACATCTCGTCTGAAGCTGACCCTTGGCTGAGGCAGGAAGTCGGTGATCGCGATCGGAACCTCAACCGACTGCCCACCATGCTGCACTCGGATCTTCCCGGCACCCGATGCCAACGGAACCACGGCACCGGTCTTGGAGACCGTCGCAATGCCTGGGTTGCTGAGGGTATAGGAAGCGGCCCGTGTGAGATCGAATTTCCGACCCTGGCCGTCGGTTCCCGTCACCTGCAGCTGCAATCGAGCGAGGTTGCCGGCCAGGGTCACCTGCTGCGGACTCACAACCAGCGAAACCGACTCCTCGGCCGCCTGAACCGCTGACCCGCCAATCAACGAGATCGCAAGCCAGGCCACGCTGACTTGCAGCACTCGGTTCCGACGCGAAGCAGCCTGAGCCATGAAATCCCCTTCGGGCGAGAATCGGCCATAAGGCAAGAGCCGATTCCTCGATGAGCCGGGTGTGCGACACGCACCACGCGGCAATTGGGCCCTCAACCAACCCACCGTACCGGAAATTCGAGTGTATCGGTTCAAAAGACCCCCTTCAATACCATCCGCTCACCGGCCAGAAAAGCACCCTCCAGAACCGCTTTCTGGCACGAGCCAGCCTTCGAGACGAACACGGCAGTCTGAAATTCAGCCGATTTCAGTATCCGGTGAGCCGATGATTGTTAGAATGGCGAGTCTTATGCGCCACTGATCCTGCGATCATCACGTGGACTTCGACAAGAGGTGACCGACGGTGTTGAATCTCTTTGCTGAACGAACGGTCGACTGCGAAGCGACACGACGGAACTTCATGCTGCAGGTCGGTTCACTGGGTGGGCTGGGCCTGTCGCTGGAGATGCTGTTGCGTGCCGAGGCCCGTGCCGCGTCGAAGACCGATTCGAAGGCCGGCGACGTCAACTGCATCCTGATCTGGACTCGAGGCGGAACCTCTCACCACGACAGCACCGACCCCAAGCCCGAGGCGAAGGCGGAAGTGCGTGGCGAGTTTGGCGTGATTGACACCGCTTTGCCGGGCATCCAGTTCACCGACATGATGCCTCACTTCGCAAAACAGCTGAAGCAGTTTGCGGTGATGCGAAACCTCAATCCGCAAAACGCCGGCCACGGCATCGCCGACGCCATCATGATGTCGGGCAAGAAGATGAACCCCTCGATCACCTATCCCTGCTTCGGCTCGGTTGTGGCGAAGGAGAAGGGTGCCAAGAGCAAGTTGCCGCCGTTTATCCAGATCGGAACACAGGTCGATCGAGTCTTCGGCGGCGGCACCGCCGGATACCTCGGGATCCAGTACAACCCGTTCGAGTTGCCCGGCGACCCGAGCAAGAAGGGCTTCAAGGTTCGCGACGTGACGCTGCCCGGAGGGGTCAGCCTGGCACGAGTCGGCCGCAGGCGGCAGGCGCTGCAGGCCATCGACCTGCTGCAACGCGGTGCCCAGCAACAGCCCAGTGCACTCAAGGCGATCGACGGCTACTACGAAAACGCCTTCAGCATGATCACCTCACCCGCCACCCAGAAGGCGTTCGACCTCAACAAGGAGAAGTCCGAGACGCGAGATGCCTACGGACGCACCAATCTCGGCCAGAGCTGCCTGCTGGCTCGCAGGCTGATCGAAGCGGGCTCGAGATTCGTCACCGTCTCAAGCCCCAGCTGGGACACTCACGTCAACAACTTCTCAGCACTCAGAGGCCTGCTGCCGCCCCTGGACAAGGCATTTCCAGCCCTGGTTGCTGATCTGAAGCAGCGAGGCCTGCTCGAATCGACGCTCGTGGTCTGGATGACCGACTTCGGCCGGACACCGCTGATCAACTCGGCCGCCGGTCGCGACCACTGGGCCACCGCGGGGCCGATCTGCTTCGCCGGGGCCGGGACGCCTCCCGGACAGGTGATCGGCAAGACCGACGCAACCGGCGCGCGGCCGGTCGACAAGGAGTACTACTCCAACGACATCGCCGCGACGATCTACACCAAGCTCGGTATCCCGCTCGATACCCTGCACGTCACCGGCGACGGACGCCCGGTCCACGTCTGCGACGGCCGTGTCATCAAGGAACTGATGAGCTAGCAGCCTCATCGCTCGAAACGGTGCTTCATGACTCTCGCCCGGATCCCCGCTGCAGTTGCCGTACTCTGCATCCTGGCGGCATCGCTGAGGGCCGAGACGAAGATCGGTTTCCGGCAACTGTGTTCAACGACACCCGTCGCCCTCCAGCGGGGCACGACCAGGACCATCAACGTCCGTTCCAATTACACGCTCGACGGCACCTACAAGGTGTTCTTTGACCGACCCGGCATCGAGATGAAGCTCATCGAGACGAAGCCGATCCCCGCGCCTCACAAGGGCCGAGGCACGCCGGGCACGCCGTTTCGATTCGAAGCCACGGTCCCCGCACAGCAGCCGCTTGGTATCTACGAGTTCCGCGTGGCAACAAGAACCGCCGTGTCGAGCGTCTCGCACCTGCTGGTCACCGATTTCCCGGTGGTCAATGAGGCGAAGGCCGAAAACGGCAAGCCGGAAACAGCCCAGCAGGTCTCACTTCCGGTCGCCATCGCGGGAATGGTCGAACGGTCCGAGGACGTCGACTACTACCAGTTCAGCGGGACGGCCGGGCAGGTCATCATCGTCAACATCTACGCTCAACGTGTGACCCGCGCCGTTCACAGCATGCAGTCCGGCGGCAGTGGCGGGAGTGTGATGTACCTGATGGATTCGATTCTGACACTGCGAAATGCCAATGGGCAGGTGCTGGCAGAGAACGACAACTTCATCGGCGGCGACTCGTTCCTGACCTGCAAGCTCCCCGAAGACGGCCGCTATTTCCTCGAAGTTCGAGACACCAGATTCATCGGCAACCCGAAATACGTGTACTGCGTCGAGATTTCCGACAAGCCGTTTGCTCATGCCTTCTTCCCCATGGCCGTTCAACAGGGTCAAACGACCGAGGCGGAGGTCATCGGAAACAACCTGGGCGGCCTGAAGACAACCACGCTGAGTGCCAAGGCGGGCGAATCGAGTGGCTGGAAAACTGTCTCGGTCAAGACTCCGCGGGGCCCAACGAACCCGGTGCGGATGCTGGTCACGTCTTATCCTCAGCTGCTCGCCGTCGATGGAAATCATTCGCAGGCCAAGGCGATGCCGCTGTCGCTGCCGGTGGGGGTCAACGGACGGCTTTCGCGGCCCGACGAGGTGCATTACTACTCGTTCGAGGCGAAGAAGGATCGGTACTACCTGCTGGAAATCGAGGCCGAACGACGCGACCTGCCCCTGGACAGCGTGATCGACGTCTTCGATTCGAAGGGCAAACGGCTGACCGGAGCCGACGACGGCTACTACACCAAGGACGCCACGCTGCAATTCAAGGCACCCACCGACGGCCGCTTTGTGGTTTCAGTGAGCGACCTGCACAACCGGGGCGGCGAGCGGTTCATCTACAACCTGAAGCTCGAACCGAGCGGTCCTGATTTCGAGATTCACGGCAAGTACTACTATGCCCAACTGGCACCGGGCACTCGCATGATCTGGTTCACCCGGCTCAGCCGGCGGAACGGGTTCGACGGGCCGGTCGAATTGCAGGTCGAAGGGCTCCCCGATGGGGTCAGCTACACTCCGGTCACCATCCCCCCGGGCCTCAGCCAATCCGCAGTGATCCTCTCGGCCCGCCCCGACGCCAAGGTGGACGCCAGCCTGGTCCGCCTCCTCGGCAAGGCGGTCCTGCCCGATGCCGATGGCAAGCCTCACCAGGTGATCCGTTACGCTCACGTGACCTGCGAGTTGCAGGCATCGGGAGGATCCCAGGCCCGGTGTCCGATCAGCACACAGCTCGTCGGTGTCACCAATCCACTCGACTTGCTGAAGATCGAAGCCACGCCCAGCGAGATCACGCTTCGGCCCGGGGAGAAGGTTGAGATCAAGGTCCGGGTCGTGCGAAACAAGTCGTACACCGGTCCGATCACGCTGGGACTGCCCTTCCTTTATGGAAACTCGATCATCAACGACCAGTTGCCACCCGGAGTGACCATGTCGGCCTCGAGCAAGGCACGCCTGACCAACAACGCGGTTGAAGGCACGGTGATCCTGGAAGCGGCCAAGGGAAAGGGCGCCCCGAAGCCCCTGAAGCGATTCCCCATCGCCGTGATGGGCCGGATCTCGATGTCGTTTTCGATCAGCACGAACTACGCATCCAACCCGATCCACCTCACCATTCTCGACACCTCCGCCAAGACAGCCGAACGCTGATCGCGGGTACGGGGCCTGGTGAGTCCGACGCCCGGGCCGTGCCGGGGAGACCGGGGAGAGGCGATGAGAGTCCTGCTGCTGTCCGTGCTGCTGTTGGGGATTGCCGGGTGTGGCGACGGGTCCACGCGACAGATCTCGTTGCAGTCCGAGGCTGATCCGATCGCAGGATTGGAGAAGCTGGGAGCCACGATCGGGCGAAATGAGCAGGGTGAGGTCATCTCGGTCGACCTCGACGGCGTCGAAGTCACCGACGCCGGCCCGGCGCGAGTCTCCTGGGAACATCACCTGCTCGAGGCCGACGATACCGCGGCCGCCGACGCGGGCCGCGAACACCTCACCTGGGCACATCGTGTGTTCACCACTGGTGGAACACCGGTGATCAATGCGAGCCTGAGACGACTCAAGGGGCTGGAGAGTCTCGAGACGCTCGAACTGGGTAACACGCCCATCTCGGATTCCGGACTCAAACACCTCGAGGGACTGACCGGCCTTCTGACCCTTCGCCTCATGGGCTGCGACAACCTCACGGGCAGAGGGCTGGTCCATATCGGCGGGATGACCAGGCTGAAGACTCTTGACCTGGGCGGCACCCGGATCACCGATGAGGGACTGGAGCACATCAAGGAGATGACCCAGTTGCGACGACTCGGCATCCGCAGTGGCGAGTTCTGGGGCGGCAGGGGCCAGATCACCGATGCCGGCATGGCTCACCTCAAGAAGTTGACCAACCTGCAGATGCTGTTCCTCGTTGAGTTCAACGGCAAGATCACCGATGTAGGGCTTGTGCACCTCCGCGGGATGACCCGGCTGAAGTCACTCAGCCTCCACATCACACAGCTTACCGACGCCGGACTGGTGCACATCAAGCAGCTGACCCGCCTCGAGATCCTCGTCGTCGACAGCACACTTCTCACCGACGCCGCACTGGCTCATATCAACGAGATGACCAGGCTGCAGGTCCTGGTCCTGGGCGGCACCCGCATCACCGACGCTGGACTGGCCCACCTCACGGGATTGACCAACCTGCACCACCTCCGCCTCTACAACGCACACATCAACGGAACCGGGCTGGGACAACTCCAGGGACTCACCAACCTGAAGCACCTTCGCCTCGACGGCACCCAACTCACCGACGAAGGGCTCCAACACCTCAAGGAAATGACCCGGCTGCAGACACTGGACCTGCGCGGCACCGGTATTACCGACGCGGGGCTGGGTCCGATCACGCAGCTGACCGCACTGCAGACGCTCATCCTGACCGACACGGAGATCACCGACGCGGGCGTCGCCCTGCTGCAGCAGGCGTTGCCCAACTGCAACATCCACAAGTAACAATTGGGGTCAGAGCTTGAATAGTGAATAGTGGAATACCCATCTCGCCGGGCTTACCACGGCGAACGCCGCGATTCAAAAGTCGAGGCCCTGACCCCAGCTCAATCGATCCAGAAGCTGAACAGTCGTGTTCGGTTCAGGCCAGCAGTTCGTGCACCACCCGCGCCTCGAAGACCGAAGTCAGCTTCTCCTCCAACCCGTTGTGATCGAAGAACAGCTCCTCGTGATGCATCCCCAGCAGGTGCAGCAACGTTGCGTGGAAGTCGGTCACACTCACGCGATCCTCCACCGCCTCGTACCCCAGTTCATCCGTCGCCCCGTACACGCTGCCGGCCTTCACTCCGCCACCGGCCAGCCACACGCAGAAGCCTCGTGGATTGTGATCTCGTCCGGCCGTCGAGACGTTGTTCTTATCGGGCAGCTGAGCGATCGGCATCCGCCCGAATTCTCCGCCCCACACCACCAGGGTGTCCTCGAGCAGCCCGCGCTGCTTCAGGTCCTTCAACAGTGCGGCGATCGGCTGGTCGGTTCGCCCGCAGCACTTCTTCAGTCCGGCCACGATGCCACTGTGGTTGTCCCAGATCTGGCGTTGCGTGCAGATCTGGACAAACCGCACGCCCCGCTCGACCAGCCGACGTGCCATCAGGCAGCGGCGCGCGTAGTTGTCGGTCGTCTTGTTGCCGACGCCATAAGACTTGAGCGTCGACTCGGATTCCTGTGCCAGGTCCAGTGCATCAGTCGCCTCGAGCTGCATTCTCGCGGCGAGGTTGTAACTGGCGATGCGGGCATCCAGTTGCAGGTGGCCGGGTCGACGTCGCCGGTGGATGCGATCGAGCCGTTTCAGCAGGTCGCGTTCGACGGCCAGGGCGCCGGCGGGCTGAGGCACCTCGCGCGAGAGGTTCAGCAGCGGTGCCCCCTGGGTGCGAATCGGCGTCCCCTGGTAGACCGGCGGCAGCAGCCCGTTGTGCCAGTTCTGGGCTCCGTTGACCGGCAGGCTCCCCTCCGCAGCCAGTGCGACAAAGGCCGGCAGGTTCTGGTTCTCGGTGCCCAGGCCGTACACCACCCACGACCCCAGCGACGGCAGGCCCTGGATCAATCGGCCCGACTGGTACTTGAAAATCGCCGGCTCGTGGTTCGGATGCGTCGTGTGCATCGACCGCACCACCGCCAACTCGTCGGCAACGGTTCCCAGGTGAGGCATCAGCTCGGAAATCTCCAGCCCCGACTCACCATGCCGGCGGAACCGCCACGGGCTGCGGAACAGCTTCCCGGCCTGTTCGGGACCGGTCAGGTCAGCCGCCACCTTGTCGAAGTACGACTCGCCGTGCAGCTCGGCCAGCTTCGGCTTGGGATCCAGCAGGTCCATCTGGCTCGGACCACCCTGCATGAACAGCTGGATCACCGCCTTGGCTCGAGGTGGGTTGGGCGGATTCTTGGGGGACACGTCGTACACGCCCAGCTGCGAAGGCACCACTTCCTCGGCTAGCAGACCCGAACCGCCGTACAGGTCCCTCGAAAACAGCCAGGCCAGAGCCGTGCCGCCCAGGCCGTCGCCCATGCGGTCGAAGAACCGTCGGCGGTTCACGTGGCCGGGGACATCGGCCGGTCGAGGGGTACTGCGGGCTGGAGTCATTGTACGGGGTGTCAATTCCATTCCGAATCGCACTCGTCAGTCTATATAAAGGAAGGCGGCCGAGTTGAGCAGGGCGTGGCAGTACGAGGCGAGTGCCCGCCGCGGGGCGGATGGGCCGGTGTTCTTTCGGCCCGCCTTCGCCTCGGCGGCCAGGTGATCGGCCCAGTGTCGCCCGAGTTGTTCCAGGGCGCTGCGGCCAGCCTCCAGTTCCTCGCCAAGGGGCCGGCGGCTGAAGGCAACCAGGTAGGCCCACCTTATCTGACGGTCGATCTCCAGGCCCGCCTCACGCTCGATCCGCTCGGCAAACGACGCCGCCAGCTGGTCGATCGTGGCGTTGTTCATCAGGAACAGTGCCTGGGTCGCAACGGTCGACTCGGACCGCTCGATGCAATTGGGTGTCATGCTCGGCAGGTCGAACGTCGAAAGGAATGTCGGGAGTTCCTTCCGCCGCTGCCTCAGGTAGACACTCCGCCTCCACCCACCACTCACCAATTGGGCACTCACCAGCCCGTCCTTGCGGACCGTCACCGGATCGGGGGGTCCGAACGGGGTGAGGTTCAGGCGACCGGCCACCCACAGCGCCGTGTCGCGAACCAATTCCGCCTCCATCCGCTTCAGAGGCATTCTCGAGAACCACTCGTTGAGCGGATCGCGGAGCTGGGATGCGGTCGGGCCGCTCTCGGTGTCCGTTTCGAACGACGCCGATGAAGCCTGGCGGTAGGTGGTCGTGATCATCATCAGCCTGTGCATCGCCTTGATGCTCCAGCCCCGCTCGACGAACTCGACGGCCAGCCAATCGAGGAGCTGCGGATGCGAGGGGTCGTTGCCGGTCTGGCCGAAGTTACCCAGCGACGTGACCACGCCGCGGCCGAAATGGTGCTTCCAGATGCGGTTGACCATCACGCGTGACGTCAACGGGTGATCGGGCCGAATCACCCAACGGGCCAGGGCCAGCCGGCGTCCCGTCTGCTTCGCACCCTTCCACGGCGGCGTGACAATGTAGGGCGAGGCGGGATCCGCGAGGACGGAGGGCACACCCGCAGACACCACGGCGCCCGGGTTGTCGTGGTCGCCACGGATCAGGATGTAGGTGGCCGACGGTGTGCCGCGGTCCCACAGAGCCTGGATACCCTGGTTGGGAGGACGCTGCGACTCGAGGGCCTTGACCTGACTCAGCAACGGATCGGCGAACGACTTGAACGACTTGTTCGTCTTCAGCAGGTGAGCGATCAGCTTGCCGCGATCGAGCTTCTTCTCCTGTTCCGGCAGAGCCTTTCTCAGTCGCTCCGCTTCGACATTGACCTGGTGCTGAACCGAGTTGATCTCGATCTGCAACCGGTCGTCCTCGGCCTTCTCCTTGGCCGGCACGATGCTCATTCGTCTCACGCCGAACTTGTACTTCTTCTCGCTACCCCCGACCGGCTTCAACCAGTCGTTCTCGTCGAAGGCTCCCTTGAACACCGCCACCAGACGGTAGTAGTCGCGCTGAGGGATCGGGTCGTACTTGTGGTCGTGACACCTCGCGCACTTGACCGTCAGACCCAGCACCACCGTACTGAAGACGTCGAGCTGGTCGGCGATCACGTCGAGTCGATCGGAGATGAAGGAAACCTCGCGCTCGCTGGTACTGTCGGGGGCCATCCTCATGAAACCCGTCGCCACCAGGTTCTCGTAGATCTCGGTGCTGATCTCCCCGGCACTCTCGTAGTCGAGCAGCTCATCACCGGCGAGCTGTTCGAGCAGGAAGCGGTCGTAGGGCTTGTCGCTGTTGAAGGCCCGGATCACGTAGTCACGGTACCTCCAGGCGTAGGGACGCAGGTGATCAGCTTCCAGCTTGCCACCAAACGAATCGGCGTAGCCGACCACATCGAGCCAATAGCGGCCCCAGCGTTCGCCGTAGCGGGGTGAGGCCAGCAGCCGGTCGACCAGGCGGACGAACGCGCCGGGTCGGTCATCGTCGAGAAATCGCTGCAGCTGTGATGGCGTCGGCGGAAGACCGTGCAGGTCAAAGTGGGCCCGCCGAGCAAGCGTGGCCCGATCGGCCGGATCCGAAAACCCGAGTCCCGCCTCGTGCAACCGGACGCCCACGAACGCATCGATCGGGTTCTCGATCACATCAATCGGCGAACCGGGAACAGCAGTTCGCCCAGGCGACTGGAAGGCCCAGTAGCTGCGGTCATCGCCATCGACCAGTGGATCGTCGGCCGTCCCGGCCACCTCGGCAGGCAACTCGACCTCGGGTGCACCCGCCTGGATCCATCGTTCGAGTCGGCTGATGTCGCGAGGCTTCAGCGGTCGCGTGCCGGTGTTCAGCAAGTTCTCCTTGGGCGGCATCTGGCCGGCGTGGATCCGCTTGATCAGCAGGCTCGAACCGGGCTTGCCCAGCACGATAGCCGGGCCCGACTTGCCGCCCTTCAGCAACGACTTCCGATCCAGCAGGCTCAGGCCACCCTCCTGGTGACGCCGCCCGTGACACACCGTGCAATGACGCAGCAGGATCGCCTCGATATCGTGCTGCGTCACAGCAGCCGCAGCCGGCGGCTGCGACCAGGCTGGACCAGCCGACGCTGAAACCACCAGCAGCAGCAAGGCCACTGTGTTCAGACAAGACCGAGCCATCCGGTTCACCTCAGCCAACCATGGGGTCAGAGCTTGAATAGTGAATAGCAGAATTCGTCGTGGCAAATTGCACAGCCTGAGCATCCCACTATTCACTATTCAAGCTCTGACCCCAAGTCTGTTTGGCGGGTTGCACCTGCGTGGGTTGGGTGGGACGATGAGAGCTTGTGCTGCTGATGCCTCTGAGATCGAATCGGTTGGTCATGTCGTCTCGCAACTTGCCTTTTCTGCTGGCCGTCCTGCTGGGAACTGCTGCGTGGGTCTGTGGAGCCGAGCCGGTTACGGACGCGGCGCCGGGGACCGACTGGCGGCAGTTCCGCGGTACGGGGGCATCGGGAGTCGGACGCGGGTATCCATTGCCGGTGGCCTGGAACGTCGAGACCGGAGACGAGGTGGCCTGGCGGACTCCGATTCCCGGCCTGGGTCATTCGGGTGTGATCGTCACCGGCGACCGGGTCTTCGTCACGACCGCCGTCAGCGGCCGCGAAGACGCCGGGGTCAAGGTGGGCATCTACGGCAACATCGCCTCGGTCGACGACACCACCAGTCACTCGTGGCGACTCTATTGCCTGGACCGCAATACCGGCGATGTGGCCTGGAGCCGGTGCCTGCACCAGGGAGTCCCGCTCATCAAGCGACACACCAAGGCCACCCACGCCAACTCAACCCCCGTCACCGACGGCCGTCGCATCGTCGTCTCGCTCGGCTCCGAAGGACTCTACTGCTTCGACCTCCACGGCAAACGGCTCTGGAAACAGGACCTCGGGCTGCTCGATTCGGGCTACTACAAGGTCCCCGCCGCCCAGTGGGGCTTCGGCAGCTCTCCGATCCTGTTCCAGGACACGGTGATCCTGCAATGCGATGTCCAGCAGGGCTCGTACCTGGCCGCCTTTTCGCTCGAGGACGGACGCCAGTTGTGGGGCATCGGCCGCGATGATGTGCCCACCTGGAGCACTCCGACACTCTGGAGGCACGGCAAACAGGTTCAACTGGTTGTCGCCGGGTACCGGCATACAGGAGGCTATGATCCTCGAACCGGACGCGAGATCTGGAAGCTGACCGGGGGCGGCGACATCCCGGTCTGCACTCCGATCGTCGCCAATGACCTGGTGATTCTCAGCTCGGCCCACGGACCCAGCCGGCCCCTGCGAGCGGTCCGCTTCACAGCGACCGGTGACATCACTCCCAGCTCGACTTCGGACTCGACCGAACACATTGCCTGGAGCTTGCCTCGCGACGGCATCTACATGCAGACGCCGATCCTGTTTGACGGGCTGCTGTACGCCTGCCGCATGAACGGGGTGTTGAGCTGTTACAACCCGAAGACCGGTGAGCGGATCTACCGCGTGCGTGTTGGTGGCGGAGTCGGCTTCACCGCCTCGCCGGTCGCCGGTGACGGCAAGCTGTACTTTGCCAGCGAGGACGGCCAGGTCCACGTCGTGGCCGCCGGCAGGACCTACAAGCACCTTGCCGCCAATCCACTCGGCGAACAGTGCATGGCCACCCCCGCACTCTCGGGGGGACTGCTGCTGCTCCGCGGACAGAATCACGTGACCGCCGTCGGCACCCCCTGCTGCCTTCCCGATTCGACCACCGCAGCCCGCTGAGTCGCTCCACCGCATCGAAGTTTTCTCTGCACACTGGAACGTTCCATGCTTCGCAATGGACTGTCCGCGCTGGCTGGCATGATCGCCGCCATGATCGTGACGACGCTCCTGCAGATCGTCGCCCACTTCGTTGACCCACCCTCGCGTGAGATCATCGAAGCGTTTCGCAACATCTACAACGACGATCCCACGATTGTCGAGGCGGCTCGCGAGACCCTCGCCCGGGAACTCTCGAAGCAACCACTCCAGCTGGTCCTGGTCATCGTCTCGCATGCCCTGGGAACCTTCTTCGGGGCGCTCATCGCGGTGCGAGCCTCGCGGGTCGCACACATCGTCCCGGCATCGATCGTTGGGGGCGTGATGCTAATGGGAGGCATCGCGAACGTGATGCTGATCCCGCACCCGGTGTGGTTCAATGCCATCGACCTGTTGCTCTACATCCCCGCCGCCCTGTTGGCCTGCAGGCTCGTCGCCCCCAGGGTGAGCGACGCTGCGGCCGCCGACCCCGACCCCAACCACAAGGACGACCAGGGATCGACGGCAGACATGACACCGGTCGAATCGTGAGTGAGGCCGTTGTTGACGCTATCGGCGAGCAGTTGAGCACCGCGAGGTCACGGTTGGCGAGCTGCCACCAGGAAATCCGGCGGTTGCGTGGGATGAGATGGCGGCGGGCCTGGACTCGGGGTCGGGTCAACGGCGAACTGAAGCTGATGCTGCCGTTGCTGCGATTGCGTGAGCGGATCCCCGACGCGTTCTGGAGGACGTTTGTGCTGGTCATCGGGACATCGGCCTTCGTCGCCGTCGCATTTCTGGCCACTCGCAATGCCTCCTACACAACAACCGCCGTCGGCGCAACCGCCGCCATCGCCGCCTCGGCCATCACGCTGCTCGTACTGCTCCCCACCGACTCATTGCTCGATCGACGACGCCTGGTGCTCTCCCAGGTCGCAGCCTCGGCCGATTACGAACACCAGAACGTCTGTTCGCAACTCCAGTTCCTCCGCCAACGACGCGATACGGTCCAGTCGCAATTGAAGCTCATGCAGCAGCAGGCTGACGATGCGAAACGGGGCTGGAAGGAACCCGAGCTGCCTGCCGAAGAACCCGCCGGCGATTCCAGCAGTCCCGCTCTGTCCGACACCCCCGCTCTTCCGGCCCAACAGAAGACCTCTTCGTGAAGCGGTATTCGCAACCTCGGTTCCTGCTCACCTGCTGCCTGCTGCTGGCCTTTTCGGTGCCCCGTCCGCTCCACGCCGACGACACCGAGGGTCCCAAGCGGGGCACGTTGCTGATCGTGGGTGGAGGTGGCAAGCAGGCAGCGGCGATCTTCCGCAAGTTCGTCGAGTTGGCCGGAGGTGCCGAAGCCAGAATCGTCATCGTCCCCACCGCCATCTCCTCGGATCCCAAGTACGACTACCTGAACCCCGGAGTCGCCAAATTCGCTCGCGTCACGATGAAGCTCAAGCATGTCACCGTGCTGCACACTCACGACCGCAAACTGGCCGACACCCGCGACTTCGTGCGGCCGCTGAAGAAAGCCGACGGTGTCTGGTTCACCGGTGGACGCCAGTGGCGGATCGCCGACTCGTACCTGGGCACACGCTCGGAAAAGGAATTCCACCGGGTGCTGAAGCGGGGTGGAGTGATCGGCGGGTCCTCGGCCGGAGCCTCGATCCAGGCCGACTTCCTGGTCCGAGGCGACTCGAAAACCAACACGATCATGATCGGAGACCACCAGCGGGGGCTGGGGTTCATCGAGAACTGTGCCATCGATCAGCACGTCGTCAAGCGAGGTCGGCAGATGGGGCTGGTGCGGGTACTGAGTGACCCCGATGGGAAGATGCTACGGCGGTTCGACCGCGAGGACCTGCTGGGGATCGGTATCGATGAGGACTCTGCGATCATCGTCCGCAAGAACACGTTCGAGGTGTTCGGCAAGCCGGATGCGGCGGTGTTGGTCTACGACCCGCGGGGCTGGACGGCCGGGACTTCCGACGCGAAGAAGTACATCACGCTGAAGCTGGGATCCCGCTACAACATGAAGAAGCGGCGTGTGCTGGTGGGACTGGCTCCGAAGGTGCCTGTCCCGAGCACAAAGCCCTGAGGGGGATGAGGAGACGGCGGTGGGGACAGGCACAGGCGCACCTTCGGAGCCAGTCCCGCTGCCCGCTCGCCCGCTCAGAACAGCTCGGCAATCGGCTCGCCACCGTCCTCGAGCATGAATCTCGGGCGGCCCCGCGGATCGACGTACTGCGAATCCAGCGGCACTTCCATGTGACGATAGATCGTGGCGGCGATGTCGCCGGGCAGGATCTGTCGGTCCTTCAGGTGGCTGCCGTCTCTGACGGTCGAACCGAGCGTCTGGTTGTGGTTCAGTCCACCGCCGGCCATGCACATCGACATCACCACCGGCCAGTGGTTGCGGCCGTCGGTACTGCCCTGGGTGCCCATGTTCGGTGTCCGGCCGAATTCGCCCATCGCGATCACCAGCGTGTCATCCAGCAGGTCGCGCTTCTCGAGGTCGGTGACCAGCGTTGTCAGCAGGTGATCAAACAATGGCAGCAGGTCGCCCAGCCCCTTGGTGATGCCACCGTAGACGCAGCCGGGGATCCCGTGGGTGTCCCAGGTGCCCGAGGCAGAGTGGTAGCTGAGATCGAGCGTCACGAAGCTCGAACCGGCCTCGACCAGTCTCCGGGCCAGCAAAGCCTGCTGGCACCACAGGTGACTGCCATACGACTTGATCGTCGCCTGGTCTTCCAGCGTCAGGTCGAACGCATCGCGGGCCTTTCGGCCCAGCAGCATGTCGACCGCCTTGGCACGGTACGTGTCGACGGCTTCGAGAGAACCCCGCTGGTCGATGTCGCGACGCAGGCGGTCGAATCGCTGTACCAGCTGCTGCCGGTTCTTCACCCGGCCCACGCTGATCCCGTCGGGGAACTGGAACAGGTCGGCTCCCGACATCCGACCGGTGTCCTTGCCGGCGTTGTCGTAGACGGGCAACTTGGTGGCCTGGTTGGCGATGAACGGGTCGTACTGCTTGCCCAGCCAGCCGCCGATGGCCAGGTGCCACGGGTGACGCTGGAAGCCGACATAGGCCGGCATGCCCGGATCGTTGGCTCCACGGTGCTTGGCCACGAACGAGGCAATCGCCGGATACATCCGGCCGTGCTTGTTTCGCCTCGGGGCCGCCTCGCGGTGCCCCGTCTGGAACGTCATGTTCGGCTCGTGGTTGCTCTTGTGAGCATTCACAGACCGCATCACCGTGAACTTGTCGAGCATCGCGGCCTGCTTGGGCAGGCGGTCGCAGATGAAGATGCCCGGCTGGGCGGTCTGGATCACGCCAAAGGGGCCGCGGTTGTTGAACGGACGGTCCGGCTTGGGGTCCCACGTGTCGATGTGACTCGGTCCACCGCACATCCACAACAGGATCACCGACTTGCGCGAGCCCATCGGGCGACCCGTCTGTGCCGCGTGAGCACGCTCGGCCAGCAATGCCGGCAGGCTCAGACCCGCCAACCCTGCCATCGATGCCTTCATCATGCCCCGCCGGTCGAGGTGCATCAGGCCCTCGCGGATACGCGGATTGAAACTGGTGAAGGCGTGGTCGTGAGCGTGCATGAACCGATCCGGATCAGGTGACATACATCAACGAGAGTTCATCCTAGCAGGATTATCGGCAATTATTGGGCAAACAGCCAAGGGGGATCGAGCACAAGACCGCCTCAATCGGCCTCGGTCCCGAGCAGGTAGACCGCCTGGTCGCTGCGGAACAGCAGTTGGCCGCGCGAGGGGACCGGTGAGGCGTTGGTCCGGGTCTTGTCGTCCGAGAAGACGTTGTGGGCCAGCATCTGGAACTTCGGTCCCGCGGCGATCACGTAGGTGCCGTTGTGCTGAGACGTATAGTAGATCTTGCCGTCGCCGAGGATGGGCGAGGACCAGATGCGGCCGGGTCGTGGCTCGAGCCGCTTCTGGTAGATGATCTTCCCGGTTGCCGCGTCCTGGCAGAACACCGAGCCGTTGCTGTCGTGAGCCCAGTAGAGGTGGCCTTCGTGGTAGATGGGCGAGGAGACATTCGAGCCCTTGCTCAGCCTCCAGACACCGTGCGACTTGGTGACGTCTCCTCGACCACCCACCTTCACCGCCAGCGACGTGTTTCCGCCGCCGATGATGTAGGCGACGCCCTTGTGAGCCACCACGCTGGGACAGACGTAGCGATGCACTCCGTCGGCGTTCCAGAGCTTTTCGCCATTGCCGGGATCCAGGCCAAGCACGCGGCCCGAGATACTGACCACGAGCTCCGCTGTGCCACCTGGTGACCGGGTGATCACCGGAGTGTTCCACGACGAGGACATTCCGCCCGTCTTCCACACCTCGCGACCCGTCTTCTGGTCCAGCGCCACCATCGAACCGCTCTCGACACTCGCGTTGACGATCACCAGCCCCTGGTACAGCAGCGGTGACGTCCCCGTACCCCACCGATTGGTGCCGCCGCCGACGTCGGCATGCCACAGCTGCTTACCGTCCAGGTCCAGGCAGTACACACCGCTCTTGCCCAGGAACACGTACAGCCGCTTGCCGTCGGTCGCCGGAGTGCTGGCCGCGTATCCATGGTAGGACCCCTCGCCGGCGTACTTGTGCTCGGGCAACTTCGGCTCGAACCGCTTCGTCCACAGTTCCTCACCGGTCTTGCGATCCAGGCACAGCAGGTGCCGGATGAGTTGCTTCTGGTCTCCCTGGCCGGGCTCGAGTCCATAACCGGTGTAGCAGGTCACGTAGACTCGCTCGCCGACGACCAGCGGACAGGACGTGCCCGGTCCCGGTGTCCTGGTCTTCCACGCGACGTTCTTCCCCGCGGCCCAGGCCGTCGGCAGGCTGCCGGTTGGGACCCTGGCGTCACCATTGGGTCCTCGCCAACCGGTCCACTCGGCAGCGGGCAGTGTCGATACGGACAGAGCGATCGCGAGCAGCAGCGCGAGCGGTTGGCTGGCCATGCTTGAGTCCTTTGCTGGGTGTGTCCGCCGGCGTTCCCGTCCGGCACGCACAGCATGCCCTACCGAGAGCAGAAAGGCCAATCCGAGACCGCCCTACACGCCATGCATGCCATGGGGATTCGCCTTGCTGTAGATTGGCTGTATGCGGATCTGGATTTCCATCGTGATCCTGGCCTGCGGACCGGCGACACTCTCGGCCGCTCCGCCAACAGTCTCGCCCCGGGACTCCGCGTTCTTCGAAACGCGGATCCGGCCGGTGCTGCTGCGCCGCTGCTTCGATTGCCATGGCCCCGACACAGAGAACGAAGCCGGCCTCCGACTCGACTCGCTCGCCGCGATGCTCACCGGAGGACGTTCGGGGCCGGCGATCAAGCCGGGCGACCCCGACAACAGCCTGCTGGTTCTCGCCATCCGACACGACCCGGCCACCCCCGACATGCCGCCCAAGACCAAGCTGCCGCTGCGTGAGGCGGCGGACCTGGCCGAGTGGATCAGGCGAGGTGCCTTGTGGCCGGGACAAAAGCCGACCGGGGTGCGGACCCGGCCGACCGCCGACCCCGATGCGTTTCCCTACAACCAGGCCTCGCGAGATCACTGGGCGTTTCAGCCCCCCACGAAAACCGCTCCCCCCAAGGTCAGCGTCCGCAACCGCGGCACGATTCGATCGCCGATTGACCACTTTGTGCTGGCCCGGCTCGAAGAGGCTCGACTCGAGCCGGCCCCCGCAACCGACCGCCGCACCCTGGTCCGCCGTGCCACGCTCGATCTCCACGGACTGCCACCGACTCCTGTAGAAGTCGACCGCTTCCTGGCCGATATCCGCCCCGGTGCGTTCGCCCGACTCGTCGATCGACTACTCGCTTCACCCCGCTACGGCCAACGACAGGGCCGATTGTGGCTCGATGTCGTTCGCTACGCCGACAGCAACGGCATGGACGACAACCTCTATTACGCCGACGCCTGGAGGTACCGCGATTGGGTCATCGAGAGATTCAACGTCGACTGGCCATTCGACCGGTTCCTGGTCGACCAGATCGCCGGCGACCTGCTGAGAGCGGTGCCCGGCGAACCGGTCTCCGAAGCGTACGCCCGGGTGATTGCCACGGGGTTCCTGACGCTGGGACCGAAGATGCTGGCCGAGGACGACCCGACCAAGCAGCAGATGGACATCGTCGACGACCAGATCGATACGCTCGGCCGAGCCACCCTGGGACTCACGCTGGGATGTGCTCGGTGTCACGACCACAAGTTCGACCCGGTGCCCACCAGCGACTACTACGCTCTGGCCGGGATCTTCAAGAGCACCCAGGTGATGCTCAGTTTCCGCGTCGATTCCAAGTGGAATGCCCGCGCACTGGGCCCCGCAGCACTCGAACAGAAACTCAGCCAGCTCGAAGGCACCATCGACCGGCTCGACCGGATCCTGGTCCTGGGCAACCGGCAGGACATGTCGGCCACCCAGCGGCAGACCTACACCGATGAACTCGAGGCCGCCCGCACAGCCTACCGAGCCATCCCCAAGGCGATGGCCGTCAATGACGGCGAGGGCTCGGATCTCGAGATCTTCCTCCGGGGCAACCACCTGACCCGCGGCCCCCGCGTCCCTCGCCGGTTTCCTCGCATCGCCGCCGGCTTCGACCAGCAGCCGCTTTCAGGACCTGGCAGCGGTCGGCTGGAACTGGCCCGCTGGGTCGCATCCGACCGCAACCCGCTGGCGGCTCGAGTACTCGTCAACCGGATCTGGCAGGCTCACTTCGGCCACGGACTGGTCCGTTCTCCCGACAACTTCGGGCGACTCGGCCAACGACCCGACAACCAACCATTGCTCGACTGGCTGGCCATACACCTGGTTGCCGACGGCTGGTCGATCAAGCAGCTGCACCGCCGCATCATGGGTTGCGGTGCCTACCGGATGAGCACGATTGCTGCCCCGGGCACACGGCAGCGGGCCAGCCAACTCGATCCGGCCAACCGGTTGCTGTGGAAGATGAACCGGCGGCGGATGCACGCCGAGGTGCTTCGCGATTCGCTGCTGGCACTTGCCAATCGACTCGACGAGACCATGGGCGGCCAACCGATCGACGCCCGCGCCTTCGACAATCTCTCCAGCGGCACCCCACGCTCGAAGATCCGCTTCGACGTCCCCCGCCGCAGCGTCTATCTGCCGGTCCTCCGCAGTGCCGTCTACGAGGTCTTCGAGGCCTTTGACTTCCCCGACCCGGCCGTCCCCAGCGGACGCCGGGCAGAGACCACCGTCGCACCGCAGGCGCTGTTCCTGATGAACGGGCAGCTGGTGACCGAGTCGACTCGTGCCATGGCCACCGCCCTGCAGGTTCAGCCCACCGACGCACTCCGGCTCTCACTGGCCTACCGCCAGATCCTCGGCCGCGAACCTCGCGACGACGAACGCACCCTGTGGCGCGAGTTCCTCGGCGGATTCGACGATCCGCTCTCAGCCTGGCAGAGCGTCTGCCGGGTGTTGGTCTCGTGCAACGAGTTTGTGTACATCGAATAAATGATGCCCGAATTGATCGGACACCGCCGACGGTTTCTTTCCGAGCTCGGAGCCGGTTTCGGCTCGCTGGCGCTGGCCGGCCTGCTCGGTGACGAGTCCGTCGCCACCGAGCCGGGTGCCACCCGCGACGACCTGCTGTTGCCCAACGCCTCGCCCCGACCGGCTCGTGCCAAGCGGGTGATCATGCTGTTCATGTTCGGCGGACCCAGCCACATTGACAGTTTTGATCCCAAGCCGCGACTGGTCGCCGAGCACGGCCGACCGCTTCCCTTTGCCAAGCCACGAGTGCTCTCGTTCCCGCTACGTCACGGCAACCTGGTCGGTTCTCCGTTCAGCTTCCGTCGTCACGGCGAGTCGGGTGCTGCGGTCAGCGAGGTCTTTCCCGAAGTCGCCTCGCGGGTCGACGACCTCTGCATCATCAACTCGATGCACTGCACCAACCCGCGTCACGGCGGGGCGGTGCTCGAATGGCACACCGGCACCGACACCTTCATCCGGCCCAGCCTGGGTTCGTGGCTGGTCTATGGACTGGGCACCGAGAACCGCAACCTGCCCGGCTACGTGACCATCTGCCAGGCACTCTCACAGGGTGGAACCAACAACTTCGGTTCGGCCTTCCTGCCGGCCGCCTGCGGTGGCACACCGCTGGGTCGCGACGGCACCCCGGCCTCCCGGGCGAAGTTCCCCTTCATCAAGCCCGCAGCGTCGCGGGACGTGCAGCAAAAGGAACTCGAGATGATCCGGCGGCTGGGCCGCAAGCAGCTCGAGTTGACCGGGTCGGACCAGGCGCTGGAAGACCGTATCGCCTCGTTCGAACTCGCGTTCCGCATGCAGGCGGCAGCACCCGAGGTGCAGGCGCTGGAAACCGAATCCCGGGCCACGCAGGCCCTGTACGGAATCGACGAGAAGGCGACCGAGGACTTTGGCCGACAGTGCCTGCTGGCCCGGAGGTATTCCGAGCGTGGCGTGCGGTTTGTGCAGTGCAACAGCAACGGCTGGGACCACCACTCGGGACTCGAGTCCGCCATGAGGCAGATGGCCCGATCGGTCGACAGACCGATCGCCGGCCTGCTGAGTGATCTTGAGTCGCGAGGACTGCTCGACGAGACACTGGTCGTCTGGGGCGGCGAATTCGGACGCACACCGACCGCCGAAAACGGCAACGGCCGAGATCATAACCCTCACGGATTCACCATGTGGATGGCCGGTGCCGGCATCCGGCCGGGGCTCATCTACGGGCGGACCGACGAATACGGGTACTACGCTGTCGAGAATAAGGTCCACTTCCACGACCTCCATGCCACCATCCTGCACCTGTTGGGAATCGACCACAACCGGCTGACTTTCCGCTACAGTGGCCGTGACTTCCGGCTGACCGACATCCACGGCGAAGTTGTCGACGACCTGATCGCATAGGCGGCAGCGGTCGTCGCTCACAGAGTTCTTCAGCACGAGACCACCAGCATGACATGCATGACCCGCAACGCCCTATTCGCCTCGCTGACTCTGGCCACCCTGGCACTCCCCTTTACCGCTCACTCGGCCGGAAAAGTGTTCACGCAGAAGCCAGAGGTTGTTCCGGTGGAGGTCCAGGGCACCAAGCAGCCGGCCAGGAAGACCCCGGCGACCAGGAAACTCAACTTCACGTCCGGACCCAAGGCCCAGTGGATCTGGGGCGGCAAGTCGGCCGGAGCCAACGACCGCTACTACTTCCGCCGCAGCTTCACCGCGACCACACGGCAGGCTCGAATCATCGCCAGCTGCGACAACCACCTGGTGATGTGGATCAACGGCAAGCGACTGCTCTCAGCCGACGATTGGAACGCTCCGGTGGCCGCCGACATCCAACAGCACCTGCTGCCGGGCAAGAACCTGATCGAGATCGAGGGTCGTAACTCGGGCGGGCCGGCAGCATTGGCCGTGAAACTGGTCTACCGGGATGCCGCGGGCAAGATCTCCACGCTCATCAGCGACAAGAACTGGCAGGTGTCGAAAACTCGCGACGCCAAGACCACCTCCCCGGCGGTCGTCCTGGGCACGATGGGTATCGGCCCTTGGGGCAACGTCTTCGCTGCTGGTGGTCGGCCCCAGACCAAGCGAGGCCTGTTCCAGGTCCAGCCCGGGTTCCAGGTCGAACGCCTCTACACGGTCCCCAAGCCCACCCAGGGCTCGTGGGTCTGCCTGGTCAGCGACGGCCAGGGCCGGTTGCTGGCCAGCGACCAGGGCGGCCGGGGCATCTACCGGATTACACCCCCGAAGATCGGCAGCGGCGAACCGACCCGCGTCGAAAAACTCGACCTGCCCATCAGCAGCGCCCAGGGCATGCTGGTCGCCTTTGGACACCTCTACATCTCGGCCAACGGCGGACCCGGCAGCGGACTCTACCGAGCCGTCGACTCCGACAAGGATGGCGAGTGGGACAAGATCGAGAAGCTCAAGGCGTTAGCCGGAGGCGGTGAGCACGGGCCTCATGCACTCAGGCTCTCACCCGACGGCAAGTCGATCTACCTGATCGCCGGCAACCACACCAATCCCCCCGACGGGCTCAGTGCCAACCACCTGCCGGGGAACTGGGCCGAGGACCTGCTGCTGCCACGGCAGTGGGACGCTCGAGGCCACGCCCGCGGCCGGATGGCCCCCGGCGGCTGGATCGCTCGGACCGACACCGACGGAAAGACCTGGAGCATTATCAGCGCCGGCTACCGCAACTCCTACGACATGGACTTCAGCCCCGAAGGCGAGCTGTTCGCCTACGACGCCGATATGGAATGGGACATGGGCTCACCCTGGTACCGACCGACCCGATTGTGCCACGCCGTGAGCGGCAGCGAATTCGGTTGGCGGAGCGGAACCGGCAAGTGGCCCACCTGGTACGCCGACAGCCTTCCCCAGGTCGTCGACCTCGGTCCCGGTTCACCCGTCGGTGTGAACTTCGGCACCGGAGCGAAGTTCCCGGCCCGGTACCAACGAGCCGTCTACCTGTGCGACTGGACGTTCGGCACCATGTACGCGGTGCACCTGAAGCCCCAGGGCGCCAGTTATGTCGGTGTCCGAGAAGAATTCATCGCCCGCGCACCGCTGCCGCTGACCGACGTGGCGATCGGTGACGATGGGGCGATGTACTTTACGATCGGTGGGCGAGGAGCCCAGTCGGAGTTGTTCCGCGTCACCTACACCGGAAAGGAATCGACCGAACCGGCCGGTCCCGCCTCTGATGACTACCTCGGACTCAGAAAACTCCGTCGGTCGCTCGAGGCCTTCCACGGCCAGCAGGATCCTGCCGCCGTTCAGGCTGGGCTGACTCACCTGGGCCACGCCGATCGGCACATTCGCTACGCAGCCCGCCTGGCACTCGAATCGCAACCGGTCGCCTCGTGGCAGAACGACATCTTCACCCGGCAGAATCCCACAGCCGTGATCAACGGCGTGATCGCCCTGGCACGACAGGGCGACAAACGGCTGCAGCCCAGGCTGCTGGGAGCCCTGGCCAGCCTCGGCTGGGCCAGGCTCGGTACCGAGGACCGCCTGGGTGTGCTGCGAGCCTATTCGCTGACGTTCATCCGCATGGGTGCTCCCGACCAGGCCGCCTCGGCCACCGTCCTGGGCCAGCTCGACAAGGCCTTCCCCGCCGGCGAGCACCGCCTCGACCGAGATCTCTCGCAGCTGCTGGCCTACGTCAACTCGCCGACCGTCATCGACAAGACGCTGGCCCTGATGAAGAAGCCCTCACCGGTCGTCAAACAGGACCTCGCCGCACTGCTGTCTCGCAACCAGGGCTACGGCGGAACGATCGCCCGCATTCTGGCCAACCACCCCGAGCTGCAGAAGATCCACTACGCCTTCGTGCTCAGGACCATGCGGTACGGCTGGACGCTCGAGCAACGCCGCGAGTACTTCAAGTGGCTCGGTGACGCGGGAGGTCGCAGTGGGGGAGCCAGCTACATCGGGTTCCTGAACAACATCCGTACCGAGGCACTGGTCAACGTGTCGCCGGCCGAGAAGAAGGCACTGGCTTCAACCGTCGCGCCGCCGGCCGTGAAGCTCGATACGCTGCCCAAGCCCAGGGGGCCCGGCCAGGCGTGGACCGTCGATGGGGTGGTCGCCGCGGCAAAGGCCGGACTCGCCGGCCGAAACTTCGCCAACGGACGACGCAGCTACCAGGCCGCTCGATGTGGAGCCTGCCATCGATTCGATGGAGTCGGCGGTGCCACCGGACCGGATCTCAGCAACGTCGCCGGACGATTCACTATCAAGGACCTCGCCGAAGCACTGATCGTGCCCAGCAAGGTCGTCTCGGACCAGTACAGGGCCAGCACCGTTGTCACCACCGCCGGCAAGGTGATCACCGGGCGGATCGTCAACGACAACAAGGGAACGCTCACGATCCTCACCGACCCGTTCGACGCCACCAGGATCACCACCGTGCCGGCCGACAAGGTCGATGAAGCACGGCCGTCGAAGACTTCGTTGATGCCCGAGAAACTGCTGCACCCGCTCGGCAGAGACGAACTGCTCGACCTGCTCGCCTACCTGCTTTCGCGAGGCAATCCCGACGACCGGGTCTTTGCCGAATAACCCGGCGGCAGCTGGCTAATAGCCCAGCTCGAAGAACCGGTGATACGAGTATTCCGGCACCCGCCAGGTCCACTCGACCTGCAGCCCCGACGATTCGATCTCGGCCACCACCCTCTTCAGTGAACACCCCATCCGGTTGATCTCCCAGAAGTGGTTCGGCTCGGTCGGCCCACCGCGTCGAGGCAGCAGTCAGTGTCGAGGCTTCAGGCCCGGACACCGCAGCCCCATATAGATGCTGTGGCCGGCGTCGGGCAGGCTGAGAATCACTCGCTAGCGTGAGACGCGTTTCAGCTCCAGCAGGGCCTGCCCGAACAATTCGAACGGCAGGTGCTCGAGCACCTCGAAGCAGCACGCGATGTCGAACCGATCGTCGGCAAACGGCAGCCTCAGCACGTTGCCGACGACGTCGGGCTCGAGATTCGGGTCGATGTCGACGGAGGTGACGTCGACCCCACGCTGCTGCAGGTAAGTGCTGGTGAACCCCGACCTCACGCCGACCTCGAGCATCGTCGACGCGTGAGTGTTCTTGACCGTCATCAACTGGTGCCAGAACGACACCATCGACGGCTTGCCGTGGTATTTCTCACGGACGTAGAGCGTCTATTGGTGAACCAGATCGGGCATCTGCGCAGAATCTCCTTGCCTCCATCATCCGAACCGCAAGAGGGCACGGTCAAGAAGTTCCACCTCTTGCAGGGACCGGCTCCGCAGGTGCCTGTCCTGTTCTCCACCAGCCGGGACCGGTCACAGCACGCGCGTCACCACCACCACGAGCGTCACCGTGATGAAAAACAGGCTGCAGAACACCAGCCCGAACTGCATCAGCAAGTTGGGCTGCAGTTCTTTGGGCAACAGCGTGCGGTTGACGTACAGCGTGTGCAACGCGGCACACCCCAACGCGACATTCTGCAGCACCGCCCCGATGACGGCGATTTCCAGAGGATCGAACATCGCCAGGGCGATCAGGCCCCAGACACCGTATACGCCCAGGATGCCATAGTAGATCAGGCGGACCTGTCCGCCCTCGAGTCGCTTGGCGTGTGGACTGATGGTCCAGATCACATCGGTCCAGCGACGCGCAATCTGTTCTCCGGAAAAGACGGCATTGGGGGCCAGTACCAGGAAGCTGATCATCAGCATGAAGGGCCAGATCAGTCCGCGGTAGTCCGGCATGTGATCGGCCAGCCCCACCGCGGTCATCGCCGCCGCCCGGTTGCCCTCGACCGGCACGTTGCGAATGAACTCCAGCGACATCATGCACGGCAGCGCCATCCCCAGCAGGCAGCAGCCCATCCAGATTCCGGCCTGGTCGCGGACAATGTGACGCACCCAACGCTTCCAACGCTGCAGCGACGTCCCGTCGACATCGAAGACCATGCCGACGTGCGAGAGCTCGACCGCGTGACCCCCGATCGCACTGGGAATCGCTCCGACATGGTGCCCCATGCCCCAGCCCTTGTCGCGGGCGTAGTTGGACGAGAGCGTGTTGGCCAATCCGCCGGTGCCGGCAATCGCGGCAAACGCGACGATCATCGCCCAGTTCAAGTCGGGGAGTTCTCCATGATCGGAGATGTAGCCGATCAACCCCGTGCGACGCATCCCCTGCAGACTCACCAGCTCATCGGCCCACTCGCGGATCTCCTCGGGCATCACCTCGCTGGTGGCAAAAGTCCGAGTCCGGTCTCCCTCGACCAACGCATACGACGTGGCCACCCACGCCGCCTCGGTGCGACCCTTCGTCAGAGGGTCACGAATCCGGCCGCGGATGATCAACTGCCGCGGACCATCGGTGTCGATCACCTCGAATTGACCGTTGATCGCCGACTTCCGCACCATCGCCTCCAGCTCAACGCGGACCGCGCGGGTCTTCTCGTCGAGTGCCTCCAGGTTCGGTCCGACCTTCTGGCCATCGACAAGCAGCTCGATGAAATCGGCCCCGTCTTCGCCGATGGTCCCACGCAAAGTGACCTTCCTGCCGTCGACGGGGACCATCACCGAGAAGTGGCGCCCGGCGATCACCGACTCGGCCCGATCCGGCACCTGGCCGAACCGCACGAAACCGGTCACCACCTCGACCGCGTTGTCCAAGCTGACCTGGAATACGGCGATCACCGAGAGCACCAGCAGCACGACGACGACCTTGAAGGTCATCATCTTTTCGATCACCCGGTAAATCGTGCCGCCGAAGATCAGAGGCAGAAACGCGGCCAGGAAGATCACGTACCCCAGGGCCTTGACCCACTCGGCCTCGGTCATCGTGATCCCCAGCAGGCTGTAGTCGAGGTCGGTGGGCAGGTGGCCGAAGATCGCCGCAGCCAGAGGCACCGCCGCATTGGCCGCCATGAACGGCCAGATGTTGCAGACCTCAAGCACCAGGTACAACGGCAGCCACAGACGTGGACCCGGAGTGGTGCGGAAGTAACCCACCACGATCGGCTCGCCGCAGTACAACGCGTACCGCATCACCTCGATGTTGAAAAAGACCTGCCCGAGTATCGAAAGCAGCGCCAACCACAGCAGCGTGCCGCCGTATTGAGCACTGACAGCCGGACCGAACAACCACTCGCCGGCACCAATCGCCACGCCGGCCATCAGGATCCCCGGACCGATCAATGTCGGCAACTTCTTCAAGCTCAACGCTGGCGGATCGGGCAGGCTGCCAACATCCCACGGCTGCAATGCACCCCCAGGACGGGTTTCCGATTTCGGTTCCGGTTCCGCATCAGACGATTGCTGCACGTCGTGATCTGTCATGACTCATCCACTCGGGGCCAGACGACTCTGGGGTCGAATTGCCCGTCTCCCTACAACAGTCGTTTCAACCGGATGGTAGCGACCCATCGTCCACCGATATCGATCTCGTCGCCAGCCCCGTCGGACCGGAACCCGATCGCTTCAAACTGGATTCTCTTCAGCTCGTCCTCGACCGAGGTCACCACCAGCGCCTCGCTGGCACCGGCCTCGCTCGCCCACGCCAGGGCCGCGTCGATCAGGTCTCGCCATGCGGTTCGAGCCACCCGGTGCACGCAGCCATCGATCTGAGCAGTCCATTCGGACTCGGCATCCCCCGACACCAGGGGCCGGACACTGGCCAGCCCCACCAGTCTCCGATTTTCGCTCCAGCCTCCGAACCACGCACCTCCCCCTTCAGCCAGTTCAGCGTAGCGTGGGTAGAGTCCCATGCACGAATCCTGGCGGGCGTAGCGGGTCGAAACCAGGTTCACGCTGGCGTCGAGGACCTGTTCGCTGTGAGGAGTCAGCAGCAGGGGGATCA
>CAUZEQ010000005.1:0-35329 GCA_963578885.1 Planctomycetota bacterium | reverse complement strand
GGGCCTGACCCCTTCTTCGAGTTGCAACGAGTGCTGTTTGAAAAGGGGTCAGGCCCCGCCTGCGTGCCGTTCTGGGTGGAGCGGGACTTTCTGTGGGCGGCGTCTGACCCCGTCCCATCCCCAAACTTGTGTTTTTCAGCGGGCTGCTAAGACCCGGACAACTTCGCCCGGGCGAGCGAAAACACCCCGTCGAACATCTCCTCGGTCAACCGTCCCGTGAAGGTGTTCTGCTGGCTGGGGTGGTAGCTGCCCAGAAGCCAACGGTCCTCTGAGAGTGGGACCAGGGCCTGGTGTGAGAACTTCGGGATCGGTCCGGTGTACCAGTCGCGTCGGCGGGCGAGGTCGACCACGGCCCGCCAGGCGATCGCACCCAGAGCCAGGAAGACCCGAACCGGCAGCAGGTCGACGGTCTCATCGAACCACTCCCGACACGACTCCAGTTCGTCCACCGCCGGCCGGTTCCCCGGCGGAGCACAGTGGCAGGCGTTGGTGACCAGGCAGTCCCTCAGTTCCAATCCGTCGTCACGGTCGGTGGCAGTGGGCTGGTTGGCGAAACCGGCCACGTGCAGGGCTCGGAACAGCCAGTCGCCGCTGCGGTCGCCGGTAAACATCCGCCCGGTCCGGTTGGCTCCGTGAGCGCCCGGGGCCAGCCCGACGATCAGGAGCCGGGCCTGTGGATCGCCGAAGTTGGGTACCGGAGCACCCCAGTAGTCCCAGTCGAGGTAGGCACGTCGGCGGGTCGCGGCCACCTCGGCACAGTGCTCACGCAACCGCGGACAGCGGTCGCAGGCGACGATCCGGTTGTTGAGTGATACAAGGCGCTTCATCGGGGGGGGCACGACATCCTGCCAACTCGGACGGGCAAATTCCAGCATGCCGATCGGCTGGGCGCAATCGTCATACTCGTACCAGACCCCCGGCTCTCAGTCGGCTTTGCCCCAACGGCAACTTGCCTCGGGAATCTCGTGCGACATACTATTACCAAGAGCCACCCGGGTCGTTGTTTCGAGCGTTCCGGCCGGGCCTGGAGACTGCACCGTGAAGAAACTCCCCCTGTTTTCCCTCGCCCTCGTGGCCGCGATCCCCGCCTTGTGGTTCATCTGGATCGTGGTCGGGGGACCGATGTGGGAAGGCAACTACGGCACATTCCAGGTGCAGGTCTTCAAGAACAAGGCCGTGCTGGTGATGCTGCTCCTGACACTCATCGTCTGTGCCCTGCTCGCGTTCACGCCCGTGCTGGCATTGATTTTCGGAGGTGGCAGCGAGTCGCTGGAGCCGGCACTGGCCGACGGGGGCGGAACCGCCGTGGAGGTCGACCCCGAGACCGATGAGGCGGTCGACGACGACCCGTTTGAGGGCGACGAGGACGACGATCCGTTTGCCGAGGACGACGAGGAGTCGGACGGCGAGTTGGAGATCGAGGGTCTGGACGAGGACGACATCTTCGACGAGGACGACGAGGACGACGGCTTCGCCTTCGACGACGAGTGAACGTGCGTGGCGATCAGCTGCTGGCGCTGCGGTAGCTGCGCAGTGATCGGGTGAAGATCATCCGCGAGACGAACAGCCCGAGGACCGCGGCCGCCAGCGCAACCCCGGCCAGCCAGGCCTGGTGCTCGATTGTCCCCAATAGCACTCGGGCCGGGACGGTGACCACGACGAGGATCGGCAGCACGAAGGTGAAGGTGAACAGGATCAGGCTGCCGGCCACCGAGGCAGGTTCGGTCTGGTAGATGCTCCGCGGGTAGCGGGCGAAGACGGTGATGTAGAACCAGAAGTCGTACAGGCCCTGGTTGCGGCCGAACCAGATTGCCGTGCTCGCCAGCGAGATCATCAGGCTGTAGAAAATCGTCACTCCGGCGACGACGAACAGCAGGTACAGCGCCACCCCCCCAATCGTCACCCCGACACCCACGGGCAGGTTCGACAGGGCGTAGACGAGCAGTCCGATCGAGAGCAGGACCTGGTTGAGCATGGCCAGGTCCATTTTTTCGAACGAGATCAGGAACTGGGTGTCGATCGGTTTCAGGAGTGCGAAGTCGAGGTTGCCGGTGCGGATCAACTCGCTGAAGTTCGCCGCGTTGGGCATGAACAGCGACTCGATCAACGCGTTGATCAGCATCCCGGTCGCCATGAACGCGAAGTACTGGTATTCGTTCCAGCCCTCGGTGATCTGTGCGACGTTGCTGAAGATGATCTTGAAGAGCAGCACCTGGCTGCAGAACCACAGGGCTCGAGTGAGCACGGTGATGATGAAATTGCCGCGAAAGGTCATCTCGCGGATCAGCGCATTTCGGGCAAACGTCAACCAGACCCGGCGGTAGGCGTGCGCCTCGCTCCCGGCCTCGTTCATGACCCGGTCCGCTCGACGCCGGTCTCACCCGCTTCGATCCGCCCGATCACCCACGACTCGGTCCGAGTCTCCTCGAGCCGCCTCTGGACGCTCTCGACGTAGTACGGATCGAGCACCAGCACGAAGCCGACCCCCATGTTGAACACGCGGTACATCTCGTCGGTCTCGACCTCGCCCAACTCGGCGATCCAGTCGAAGACCTCGGGCACCGGCCAGCTGCCGGATTCGACGACCGCGCGGCATCCGTGGGGCAGCACGCGTTGGAGGTTGTCTTGGAGTCCTCCGCCGGTGATGTGAGCCATTCCGTGCACGACTTTTTTGACGCGGTACCGCTGCATCACTTTCCGCAGTGCCCGGGTGTAGATGCGTGTCGGAGTCAGCAGCAGATCGGCCACGGTGGTCTCGAGCGATTCGACGCGGTCATCGACACCGAGCCCGGCGGATTCGAAGACCGCCTTGCGGACCAGGCTGTAGCCGTTGGCGTGGAGGCCTGAGGAGGCCAGTCCCAGCAGGACGTCTCCGGGGCTGATCGCCTGCCCGTCGATCAGTCTCTTCCGCTCGACGACTCCGACGCAGAACCCGGCCATATCGAAATCGTCGCCGGAGTACAGGTCGGGCATGATCGCGGTTTCGCCACCCAGCAGTGCTGTATCGGCTTGCAGGCAGCCGTCGCTGATGCCCGAGACCAGGTCGGCGATCAGCGGCGGGTTGTCGGCACCCAGGGCGATGTAATCGAGAAAGAACAGGGGTTCGGCGCCCAGGCACAGGCAGTCGTTGACACACATGGCCACCAGGTCGATACCGACGGTATCGAATCGTCCGGCGGCGGAGGCCACCTTGACCTTGGTGCCCACTCCATCGGAACCGGCCACCAGCACCGGGTCGCGGTAGGCTCGACCGAGCAACCGGCTGCCGGGGTTCAGCCGGAACAGGCCGGCGAAGCCACCGGGCAGGTCCATCACCCTCGGTCCGTGAGTCCTCCGCAGCAGCGAAGGCAACCGCTGCATGGCATCGCGGTAGGAGTCGAGGTCGACGCCGGCGTCCTTGTAGGTGAGCGGGGCCATGGGGCGTTGGCTGCGGGTGGGTCGGAACACCGTCTGCAGAGCACGATCATACCAAGGCACCCGGACCCGACAAGTCGTCTGCCAGGGGGCCGCCAGGGCCGGTGTCCGAGACGACGGTTGTGATCAGCCTGCTATCATCGGCCGCATGACCCAGTCTGTGACCACGCCGCCACGGCGCGTGCTGTTCCTCTGCACCGGGAACTCGTGCCGCAGCCAGATGGCCGAGGGTCTGCTGCGTGAATTGTCTCGTGGCGGCATCGAAAGTCTCTCGGCGGGTGCCCTACCGTCGGGGTACGTGCACCCGATGGCGATCGAGGTGATGGGCGAGCTGGAGATCGACATTTCGGGTCAACACAGCAAGTCGATCGATGAGTTCCTCGAGCCGGCCGAGACCATTCCGCACGTGGTGATCAGTGTCTGCGACAGCGCGGCGGCTCGTTGCCCGGTGTTTCCCGGTCGGGAGGTCCAGCGGTTGCACTGGCCGATTGATGATCCGGCCGACGCGACGGGGACCGACGACCAGAAGCGGGCACAGTTCCGCCGTGTGCGGGACGAGATCCGGCTGGCGATCGAGGAGTACCTGGGCGGGGCTGGGTGCGAGATGTGATGTGGGGGTGGGGTGCGTGGGTGAGGGTTTCACGCGACGTCCCCCCTCATCCCCGCCCCCGCATCACATCTCTCACCAAGCTCGCACCGCGAATCGGTTATTCGACCAGCGTCTTCATTTCGCGGACGGCTCGTTCGAGACCCACCAGCACGGCTCGTGCGACGATCGAGTGCCCGATATTGAATTCGCAGATGCCGGGGATCGCCGCGACGCGGGCGACGTTGCGGTAGGTCAGGCCATGCCCCATGTGCAGCACCAGCCCCGCTCCAAGCGTCGCTTCGGCCGCCGCCACCAGGGCTTCGAATTCGCCGTCAGTCTCCTCGGCGGTTACCGCATCGGCGAAGGCTCCGGTGTGCAGTTCGACCGCGTCGGCCCCCAGTGCCGCGGCCGCTTCGATCTGTGCCGCGATCGGATCAATGAACAGGCTGACCTCCATTCCCGCCTGCTGCAGTCGCCCGCAGGCTGTGGCGATGCGGTCCCGCTGCCCCAGCACATCCAGACCCCCCTCGGTCGTGATCTCCTCACGCTTCTCAGGCACCAGCGTGCACTGGTCCGGCAGAGTCTCGAGCGCGATCCCAATGATCTCCTCCTCGGCAGCCATCTCGAGGTTCAACTTCACCTGGACCGTTTCCTTGAGCACTCGCACGTCGCGATCGATGATGTGACGTCGATCCTCTCGGAGATGAATCGTGATCCCGTCGGCACCGCCCAGTTCGGCGAGTGCCGCGGCCCACACCGGGTCCGGCTCGATCGTCCGCCGTGCCTGGCGGATCGTCGCCACGTGATCAATGTTGACTCCCAGGCCGGGCATCGCGAGTCTCGTTCCTGTCGGGTCGGGTCGTGTCGAGAAGACGGCTGACAGAGTTGATTCTACCGGCGGCTGACGGTGGCCAACAGGCTGCCGTTGTGGCTCCGTTTCCGCCGCAGCTCCGGCAGAATGTCCCGGGAAGATATGAACGAACAGCAACTGATCGGTTCGATTCTGGCGGTGCTCGGCGGGGTCGGCTGCTACCACCAACGCTGGCTGCTCGAGCAGACGTCGAAGGGGCGGCGGCTGATTGGCTGGTTCGGACCACGCGGGGGTCTCTGGGCGCTGAGAGCCATGCTGGCGGGAGTCGTCGTCTTTGGAATCCTGCTGGCGAGTAACGTGATCCGCCCGATGGGGGGCTGATAGACCGCCGAGGTCATGTCGCAACGCCCGCACGAATTCGGCTAGATGAAATGCGGGGCTGGCAGCAGGGTCGGCGATCGTCGACAATGAAGCCGGGTTGACCAGAACGCGAACGATCCGATGAGTCGGAGCATGAAGAACATGAAGAACATGAAGACACTGATGTGCGGTTGTGTGCTGCTGGTTGCCGCACTGTGCTTGGGCGAGGTCCTCGAGGTTCTCGAGGCACAGACCGGCCAGGCCTCAAGGGTCGGCCGCAAGAAGACGACCCAGGCGAGCAAGTCGCGAGCCAAGATCGGCAAGTCCGGCAAGTCCGGCAAGTCCGGCAAGTCCGGCAAGTCCGGCAAGTCGACCAGGAAGACAGCCAGCACCAAGGCGATCGACGTCAAGGTGCAACGGTTCCAGGAGTCGTTCGTGCGTGAAGCGGCGACGTTGGCCAAGCAGTACGAGGAGGCCGGGAACCTGGTCAAGACTCGCCAGATGCTCGAGCTGATCCTGAAGTTGTCTCCGGAGGTCAAGGGTGTCCGTGCCAAGATCAAGCAGTTGGACGAGGAGATGCTCTCGGCCAACGAGTTGGAAGCTGACGTCGATACATCCAAAGGCTGGGGTCAACCGGTGGCGGCCGTCTTCAAGGGTCAGGCATTCAGGATCCAGTCTGCCGGCGATTACCGATTCGTAACGAGCCTTTCGATCGGCCCGTCCGGTTTTTCGGAGGCCGACACGGCTCGCGACATGGCGGCGGGCATCAGGTGCGGTGCCCTGATCGGCGTCGTCGTGCCGGCTCCCGAGGCCGGTAAGAAACCAAAGCCGGGCAAGCCGTTTCTGGTCGGGAACGGAGGCACGATCACTCCACGCGAGACGGGCCTGTTGTTCCTGAAGGTCAATGCGCCGGCCGGTCACAAGAGCAACGGACGCCTGAAGGTCCGGATGACCGGCAACGTCCGCAAGCCGTAGCCGGTGGCAAGGCATTCTCTGATGGCCACATCGACGCATCGTCTCAAGGTCGGGCTGGTCGGCCCGGGTCGCCGCAGCCGCTTCCATCTCCAGCGACTCTGCCTCAGAACCGACCTGCTGCCGGTGGCGGTGGTTGCCGAGGTGCCCGGTGGCGAGCCGGTCGGTGCATCGGCGGGGTGTCGCGAGGTGGCTGATGCGGGCGAGTTGTTGAGTGACGAGGGCATCGACCTGGTGCTGGTCACCGGCACCGATCTTTTCCGCGAGGACACCGTCCGCCGGGTGATCGAGCTGGGCCGACCCGTCGCTGTGCCGTCTCCGGTGAGCGAAGCGGAGCTGGAGTGGGTTTCCGGCACTCGAGCGGGGGCCCGGTTGCTGGTGCTTTCCAATTGCCTGGCCGACGACGACTTCCAGTCGGCCCTGGCCCTGGTCTCTTCGGGTCGTCTCGGCCAACCCCGCACGCTGTCTCACAGCACATGGGGTTTCATCGGAGGTGACTCGATCGGGGCCGAGGAGCCCGGCAGCGGTTTGCCGACCTCGGTGCTTGACCGTCTCGAACAGCTGTTGATGCTGGCCGGCATCGACCCGCTGTCGGTCTCGGCCCGCCACCTCGCCGGTGCCGGCCGCTGGCAGGGGATCGGGATCACGGTCCGGTTTCCCGACGGGATGACCGCCGGGCTCGAGTACCATCCGTCGAGTCCCGTGCCGTTGGCGACCGGCTGGGTGATTGCGGGCAGCGACACGGGCTACCGTGATTTCGAGCTATTCACGGTGACCGATGACGAGGAAGTCTATGGCACGCCGCTGGAGTCGCCGGCGATCGACTTGGATCGAGTCTACGACGACCTGCTGTTGCAGTGGGACGATCTGGCTCATAACACGGCCGTGCTGAAACGAGCCGGTTGCCTGCTGCGGCTGATCGACGCAGTCGGGGCATCGCTGTCACGGGGATCGGAAGTCGAGGTGCAGGCCTAGCAGCCTGTTGAAAAACACAAGTTTGGGGATGGGACGGGGTCAGACGCCGCCCACAGAAAGTCCCGCTCCACCCAGAACGGCACGCAGGCGGGGCCTGACCCCTTTTCAACCAGCACTCGTTGCAACTCGAAGAAGGGGTCAGGCCCCGCCTGTGAAACGCGACAGGTGGAGCAAACCCCGTTGTGGGCGGCGTCTGACCCCAGGGTCCGAGTTCTTCAACCCGCCGAAGGCGGGCTAGAGGAAGTCGGCCACCCGTTCCTGGGCCAGCCTCGCGATGGCAAACGCACACGCCGCGGTGGCGACGTCAGCCGAGAAGCACTCGGTGAGATCCACCAGCCGGGCTCCGGCGAGGTCCGGATGCGAAGCGACCAGGCGGCGGGCCAGGAAGGTACCGCTTCCGCTGACCAGGACGGTTTCGGGCGGGTTCGGGTCCTGCGAGATGCCGATCACTCGACGAACCGCGGCGCCCAGGCGGTCGAGCTGAATCGTGGCGATCTGTCCGGCGACGTCGATCAGTTCCTCGTCACTGATCTCGGTCTGGTCACAACACAACATCCGTGCCAACCGCCGGGCTGAGTCGGCGCGCGTGGCTGGCCGGCCGTCGGCGGTGTCGTGGCACCCGGCGTCCGGGGGCAGATCACCGGTCAACAGGTAGACATCTCCGGTCGTGGCAAACAGCTCGGCTGCCAACCCGACGGGGCGGTCATCCAGGGTGACTTCCGAAGCCAGCGAACACACCGGCGTGCGACCGACTCCGGTGTAGACCAGTTCGTGACTGGCAAGTCGGTTGCGGTCGGTCAGTCCCCATGGCACCGGCATCCCGTCCAGCATTGGGATCAGGTCGGTGGTGGTGCTGCCGATGTCGATCAGCAACGCTTCGCCCGTCTCGGCCAGTCGTCCGCTGAAGGTGGCCAGCGCATGCCAGTTGGCGGCGGCGACCAGTTGTGGCAGTTCCTTCGCGTCGGCGACCGCCACGAACTCGCCTCCGGTCTGCCAGACGACAACCGGTCGCCCGGCCGCGGTCTCGACGACCGCTTCGAGGATCCGCCGAACTCCCTGGGCCTTGGTCACAAAGCAATCGGCCAGCTCGGCGGTCATCGTGACCGCCAGGGCGTCGGCAGCCGGCAGGCCGCCCAGCAGCTCGGCCAGTTCCTGCCCCAGCCGATCCGGGTCGCGCCAGATCGAGAACACCCTCGACACGGCCTGGCCCTGTGAGCTGGCCGCCTTCAGGTTGGCTCCTCCGATGTCGAGTCCGACGATCTGCATAGGGATTCTCATCGACGGCAGCTAACTTCTGTTGACCATCGATCCGCTGCAGGTGAACTCTACCGGCTCACGCCGCTCCTGACACCAATCCCAGCTTGCATCGGCCGCGGTTTCCGGTGAGATCACGAGCTGGCTCAGTGGAAAGCCCCCCGCCAGCTGACGATAGCCCAGGAACGACGTGGTCAATCGCGGGTTGATTTCGATGATCACCGGCGTATTGTCATCCCGCAGCACCAGGTCGACTCCGATCCAGCCTCGCGCGTGGCCCAGGCTGCGGCAGGCGTCGAGTGCCAGGCGACTGATCGCCTGGGACTGGGGCGAATCGGGAGCCACGCAGGGGACGCGACCGCCCTGGTACGTGAAGCGACCGTCGCTGCTGAGATGCTGTTCGGCGACGGGCAGGCTGATGCTGAGGTGATCACCACACAGCACGGCGACCGAAACAGGACGTCCTTGGACGAGTGGTTGCACGATGTAGTCGGGGTGTGGTGGGGGATCGGTGCGGTGGGAGGTCGAGATCCCCAGCGAACCGGCTCCATCGCGAGGTTTCCAGACGACCCGTTCCGAGTCGGGACGCGGCTCCTGGGCCGTGCGGGTCTCGACGACGGTGAGCCGGTGTTGTCGCAGGTGCCGGGCGGTTGCCAGCTTGTCCGAGCACAGGGCAATCGTGTCGGCCTGGCATCCCACCCAGGTTCCTCCGGCCTGCTGCACCTGTTCGAAGCGCTCCTCGAGCAGCCCGTCGACTTCGGGTGCGACCACGAGTGTACGATCGGTCGAGCCGGCCAGTTGACGAAACACCCGGTCGGCCTCGTCGGCGGTTTCTACCGAGACCACTCGGGTCCCTGCGATCGGAAACTCACCCAGTCGCGCGTCCCAGCTGGTAACGACCTCGGTCCCGGGATCATCGGCGAGGTCTTCGGCGAGTGCCACGAGCATGGCCTGGCCCTCGGTTGCCAGCGACCCGACCAGGGGTCGATCGGCCCAGGCCCCACTGGTGATGTACTCGGAAACGAAGACCCTCTGCACGCGGCCAATCCTTTGGACTCTCGGACGACTCTCGGGGGCCTGTTGATTCGAGGCAACTTCTGGAGTTCAGTCGCCGTTCCTGGCGGCGAACAGTCCCAGCACCTCATCGGCGCTGTCGGATTGGACCAGGACGATGACCGAGTCACCGGCCTTCAATTGATCGTCGCCACCGGGGACCCAGATCGCGGGTGAGCGGACGACGGTGGCGACCAGTCCGCGCGTGAGCGGGAGTTCCTTGAGTGGTGCCCGGGTCACCTCGGACCCTTCACCCACTTCCAGCTCGACCACCTCGGCCACGCCGTCGCAGACCGCCCGTCGGCTGATCACCGGTCCTCTCTGCAGCAGCGCCAGGATCTCCTCGGCGAGCACTTCACGGGGGCTGACCGACTGTCCGATCCCGACCTTGGCCAGCACATCGGCGTAGTCGGGTCGTCTGACGACGGAGAGGATTTTCGGGCATCCCATCTCGTTGGCCTCGACCCCGCAGACGATGTTGTCTTCGTCGTGGCCGGTGGTGGCCACGAACACGCTGGCGGTACCGACTCGAGCCTCCTCGAGCTGGCTGCGGCGTGTGGCGTCGGCGTGGAGCACGGTGGTGGAATCGAGTCGTTCGGCGAGCAGTTCGCAGCGATCCTCGTTGCTCTCGATCACCGTCACGTTAAAGCGTCGGCGGTGTTCGAGGACCCGAGCGAGCGAGAAGCCGATCTCACCGCCTCCGGCGATCACGACATGCTGTCGAGGCGGCGGCTTGTGTTCGAAGAGTTGTCGGACCGAGTCGAGTTCTCCGAGTCGTCCGATCAGGGTGACATGGTTGCCGACTTCGACGACGTCGTCGGCCGAGGCGATGACGGCGCGATCCGAGCCGCCGATCAATCCGACCAGGGTCTCGCCGGGGAGGTCGAGCTGATCGAGACGTTGTCCGGCGGCCGGAGCGTCCTCCTGCACGGCGACCTCCTGCACTTCGACGGCTCCCTGTGCGAGGTTTTCCAGGGCGAGCAGGCCCGGGACACGGATCTCGCGGGCCAGTGCCAGGGCGGTCAGGTTCTCGAGGCTGATCAGCCGGGCCACTCCGAAGTGGTCTGCGATGTCGAAGGTTGTGGTGTCGAGGTATGAGGGGTGGTGGACACGGGAAACGCTCCGCCCGGCACCCATCTCGCACGAAATACTCGCACCGACAATGTTCACCTCGTCGGAACTGGTCAGTGCGAGGCAGAGTTCGGCCGAGGTGACTCCGGCCTGGAACAGCGTGATCGGGTCACAGGCGTTGCCGCAGACGGTGTGTACGTCGAGCCGGTCCTGCAGCTCGGCCAGCGCCGCCTTCGACTGGTCGACGACGCAGACGTTGTGGTGCCGGGCACACAGGGCCCGGGCGATCGAGGTGCCGATCGTGCCGGCGCCCAGAATGACGATATTCATGTCGACTCGTCCGCCATGCCGGGGGACTCTCCGCCGGTGATGTGCTTGCACAAGCGGTTGTTCAGGCAATCCTCGGCGATCACCAGGTCTTCAAGCACCATGCCGCCGATGATCGTCTCGTCGATGATCCGCGGCACATCCTCGAGTGTCACTTTGCCGTAGAAGATGCCCTGGGGGTAGATGGCGACCGTGGGTCCGTGTTCGCACTGGTCGAGGCATCCGGCCGAGTTGGCTCGGACGGCAGGCTTCAGTCCACGTGCTGCCACGGCGGCCTTGAGGGCGGTTCGCAGGCTCGCCGAGCCGTCGGGGTCGCAGCAGCCTCGGCTGTGATCCGGACTACGCTGGTTGCAGCAGACGAAGATATGGTGCGTGAACCCCGCCATGACTCCGTTTGTACTCCCTTGATCGGGCGATGACCAGCGACGTAATATGAGCCGCCCGGACCGGATCGCCGACCTCAACCTCCTTCAGCGGATGCGTTCTCGATGTGGGTCAAGGTCTGCGGGATCCGCGACACTGCGATGGCCACGGCACTGGCCGGCCTGCCCGAGGCCGACCGTCCCGACGCGGTCGGGCTGAACTTCTTTTCCGGCAGCCGGAGGTGCGTCGATCTGAGGACGGCCGAGTCGATCGTGGCAGTGCTCGGCAAGTCGGGCGAGTCGGGCGAGTCGGGCAAGTCGAGCAAGTCGAGCAAGTCGAGCAAGTCGAGCAAGTCGAGCAAGTCGAGCAAGTCGAGCAAGTCGATCGAGGCGGTGGGGCTGTTCGTCGACGCGCCGCTGGATCAGGTGGTCTCGCGGCAACGCGAGTTGCAACTGGGGACGCTGCAGCTGCACGGCGATGAGACTCCGGAATACGTCGCCGAACTGCAGCAGGCCTGCGGGGGGGTGAGGCTGCTGCGGGCGATCCGGGTGGGTGACTCGGGGCTTGGCGAATGGGGCAGCTACCTGCAGCGGTGCACCGAACTCGGCGTGGAATTCGACGGGTGCCTGGTCGATGCGCGGGTCGAAGGTCAGTTCGGGGGCACCGGAGAATCGCCGCCGTGGTCGCTGTTGGCGAGCGACTATCGAGGCGAAGTGTGGCCACCGCTGCTGTTGGCCGGAGGACTGCGACCGGATAACGTCGGCCGTGTCATCGGCGAGGTGTCTCCTGCGGGAGTCGACACGGCCGGTGGAGTTGAGAACGAGGACGGGGAGATGGACCTGGAGGCGGTCGTGCAATTCGTCAGAAACGCGAGGGCCGCGGCGGGGCAGAGCCGGGGTGAGACCGATGGCTGAGATCGAACCGTTCAGCGGGTGGCGCTACGAGCTCGAACAGGTCGGATCATTGTCGGATGTCGTGGCTCCCCCCTACGACGTGATCGACGCCGCAAAGCAGGACCGGCTCTACCAGCAGCACCCCTGCAACGTCATCCGCCTGATTCTCAATCGCAACGAACCCGGCGACGTCTCCGAGTCGGCCCGTTACCAGCGGGCTGCCGGGTTCCTCGAGCGTTGGCAGCAGGACGGCATACTGGTCCGCGACCGGGCACCCTGCCTGTACGTCTATCACCAGCAGTTCAGCTGGGAAGGCGTCTCGTACCTCCGCCGCGGGTTCCTGGGTCGCATCCGACTCGAAGAATTCGGCACCGGCAGCGTGTTTCCTCACGAGCAGACGATGCCCGGTCCGAAGGCCGATCGACTCTCGTTGTTCGAACACACTCGCACCTGTCTGTCGCCGGTGTTCGGTCTCTACCCGGCCGACTCCGAGGCCGTCCAGGGTCCGCTGGACGCCTCGTGCAGCGGGACCGTGTCTCACGAGGTTGTCGATGACCAGGGTGTGATCCACAGGCTGTGGGCGGTTGAGGATGCCGAGGCGATTGCTGCGGCGTGCGGGGCCCTGGTCGACGTGCCGGTCTTCATCGCCGACGGACACCACCGCTACGAGACGGCACTCAATTACCGCAGCGCACATCCCGACGTCGACGCCGCCGGGTACACGATGATGATGATGGTGGCGATGAACGACCCCGGCCTGGCCATCCTGCCCACTCATCGGTTGGTCACCGGAGTCGATGGACTCGACGCAAAGGGACTCTCCGGGCTGTTGGCTGAGCATTTCGAGGTGAGCGAGATGGGCAGCGGTCGCGAGGCGGCTCGGGCGGCGTGGGCACGGATCGAAGCAACCTCGGACCAGGCCGCGCTGGCGCTTGGCACCTCGTCGGATCGACAGTGGCTGCTGGCTCGGTTGAAGGACCCGGCTGTGATGGCCCGACTGGCACCGGACCGCAGCGACGACTGGCGGGGACTGGGAGTCAGCCGCCTGCACACCCTGCTGGTCGATGCGATCCTCAAACCGGCCTTTGCCGATGCCGAGGTCCGTTGCCGATACGTGCACCTGATGGACGAAGTGCACGACGCGGTCGATCGAGGTCATCAGGGCGAGGAGGGCGGTGTGCCGCTGGCGGTGCTGGTGGCTCCGGCCACGCTCGATCACGTTCGAGACATCGCGTCGGGGAGGGAAACCATGCCGCCCAAGAGCACCTTCTTCTATCCCAAACTGCTCTCGGGACTGGTCTTCTACTCGTTGAGCGACGGCCGTTGAGAGGATCCGGGTGTGTGGCGGGTGAGCGGTGGGGGCGGGGTGGGGGCGAGGTGGTGGTGGGGTGGTGGTGGGGTGGTGGTGGGGTGGTTGTGATGGCTTGGGAGTATCAGCCGTTGAGAATGCACTGGTGCGCGGCAACAATGTGAGCGTGAGCGAGACTGGCAAGAGCATTGTATTGATCGAGGACGACCGCGAGACGGCCGCGACACTGGTCGAGGTGCTCGAGTCGGCCGGTTACACCGTCGAGCACGCGATCAACGGGATCGAGGGCCGCAAGCTGGTCGAAGCGAACGACCCGGGCCTGGTGATCACCGACATGATGATGCCGCGGATGGGTGGCTTCCCGGTACTCGAATTCCTCCGCACGCTCGAGCAGCCGCCTCGCGTGATCATGATCACGGCCAACGAGGGGGGTCGGCACAAGGCCTACGCCGAAATGCTCGGCGTCCACGACTACCTCCGCAAGCCCTTCACCATGGACGTGCTGCTCGCTTCGGTCGAGCGGGCTCTCACCGACGAGTCGGCCGACACCGACGGGTGACCGCGGCCTTGGAGCGGTGTACCGGTCAGTCGAATCCGAGGTGGCTTTCGATCTGCCGTGCCTTCTCGGACATGAACCAGCGTCGGTACCACGGGTCGGGGTCCGTTTCGGCCAGGTGAATCGCCTTGGCCTCACGAGTATACTCGACCCACTTGTCCTCGGTTTCGGCGGTCGAATCGCGGTAATCGTGTGGCGAGGGAGTCAACTGCCGGGTCAGCTGCCGCCTCGAGGTCCGGGTCGAGTCGATGACCGACTGGCAGCCGGTGACGGCGATCAGGGTCACGGCGAGTAGCGAGCCGACGACGATGCCTGGAAAAAAGCGGGCGTTTAGGTGCTTGGGTGTCATCTGGTCCTCGCTCGCCCCCCGTGCGAGGCGGTATTCTGTTGAAAACGGGTTTCGCGTCCAGATCGGTTTCCGATTGGGGATTCGTGAGTGAGCCGTGTGGCGAGGTGAGGCGGGGGGGGATGATGTCGGAGGATTCGATGGGTAGCGGGGTGGACTTCTCGGGCGAGCCGCTGGATCTGCTCGTCGTGGCAGCTCATCCTGACGACGCGGAGATCAGCGTGGGCGGAGTGATGCTCTCGTCGGTCGCCGCCGGCAAACGGGTGGGTGTGCTGGAGTTGAGCGACGGCGAACCGACTCCGAAGGGAACCGTCGAGCGCCGGGCGTCGGAAACCGCGGCGGCCACACAGCTGCTGGGCCTGGCCTGGCGGGGCAACCTGGGTCTGCCCAACCGCAGCCTGCAGGCCGACCTGGAGTCACGAGAGCGGTTGGCCGAGGTGTTTCGCCTGACCCGGCCGGCAGTCGTTTTGGCCCCGTACTGGGAAGACGCTCATCCGGACCACGTCGCCGCCAGCCGACTGGTCGATGACGCCCGGTTCTGGAGCAAGCTGAGCAAGACCGAGATGGCTGGCGAGCGGTTCTGGCCGCCGCGGTTGTATTACTACTTCAGCATCCATCTCCGCATCCACCCTCGACCGTCGTTCGTGTTTGATATCAGCGATCACATCGAAGCCAAGCTGCAGGCGATTCTGTGCTACGAGAGCCAGGTGACCGAGGGCCGCAGCACCGAGTTCCCCACTCTGCTGGACGACATCCGCGACTGCGCCCGTTACTGGGGCTGGTCGATCGGCAGGTCGTACGGTGAGCCGTTGACGAGTCGCGAGGAGATCGGTGTGAGTGCGCTGGAGTCGATCTGCTGATGTCGGGTGAAACGGCCAGCGGTGTGACGGTTGAGTTCTTCGGGATCGCCCGCCGGCGGGCCGGGACGACCCGGATCGTGGTCTGCGAAGGTGCCAAGTCGACTCGATTGGGCGACGTGCTGCTGGCCGCTGCAGAGGAGTTGCCGGGCCTGTCCCGGGAGTGTCTCGACGGGTCGCGGCTCCGCGAGGGCTACCTGGCCAACATCAATGCCCGCCGGTTCACCTCCGATCCGGACCTGCTGGTGCAGGCCGGTGACCACGTGTTGCTGCTCTCGGCCGACGCGGGTGGTTGAGTGCTGTAGTTGCAATTGGTCGCCGGGCAGTCTGCAATTGGGGTATGGCATCGGTCCCCGGCTACCACGGCGGATACCTCCGCATAGATCTCACAGACCGCACCAGCCAGCGGATCGAGTGGCCCGAGGGGGTGTTGCGTCGGTTCATCGGCGGAGCGGGGCTGGGGGCGTGGGTGCTGCGGCACGAGTCTGCAGGTGAGATTGACCCGCTGAGTGCAGAATCGCCGCTGATATTCGTCTTCAGTCCGCTGGTCGGCAGCCCGCTGACCACCTCGGCCAAGTTCGCCGTGCTCTCCAAGAGTCCTCTGACGGGTCGGATCAACGATTCGCTGTCCTCTTCGCACTTCGCCATCGCCGGCAAGAAGACCGGTCACGACGCGATCGTGATCGTGGGATCCGCCGAGGGTCCGACCACGGTGGTGGTGACCCCCGAGGAGGTGCGTTTCGAGTCGGCCGAGTCGGAGTGGGGCCTGGGCAGCCGCGAGACGGGCGAGAGGGTCAAGCAGAGGTTGAATGTCGCGGGCGAGGGGTTCCAGGTCGCGGCGATCGGGCCGGCCGGCGAGCGACTGGTCCGCTACGCCACGATCTCGCACGATGCGCGGCACGCCGGTCGAGGCGGTCTGGGTGCGGTGATGGGATCCAAGCGACTCAAGGCGATCGCCGTGGCCGGGGATCGCCGGGCCGAGTTCGCCGATCCCGGCCGATTGCTCGAGATCTCGAAAGACCTCTCGAAGCGATCACTCGGTCCGGCCACCGCCAAGTACCGCGAACTGGGAACCATCGACAACCTGGTGACCTTCAACCGTCTCGGCTCGCTGCCGACCCGGAACTTCCAGTCGGGTGTGTTCGAGGAAGCCTCGAGCCTGGCCCCGGAGTCACTCGAGGCCGATCGCGGCCGGACCCGGGCCAGTTGTGCCGCGTGCACGATCGGTTGTGAGCACATTTTCCCGCTGGCCGACTCCGGCGATGGAAACGGTGGCGTGGGGGTGCGGATGGAGTACGAGAATCTGTTTGCACTGGGCCCGCTGTGCGGCGTGTCGGATCCCCAGACGGTGCTGGCCGCCTCGCACCGCTGCGACGAGCTGGGCCTGGACACGATCAGCACCGGCGCGAGCATTGCGTTTGCGATGGAGTGTGCCGAGCGGGGGCTGGTGGAGATTCCCGGTCTGCGGTTCGGAGAGGGTCAGGCGTTGCTGAGGATGATCGACGACATCGGTCACCGCCGCGACTGGGGCGACATGCTGGCTGACGGCACGCGAGCGGCTGCCGAGCGGATCGGGGGCGGCTCGCACGCGTTTGCTCCTCACGTGAAAGGTCTCGAGATCCCCGGCTACGAGCCTCGCGCGATGCAGGCCATGGCCCTGGGCTTTGCCGTGGGCACCCGCGGTGCCGATCACAACCGCTCGGGGGCCTACGAGGTCGACTTCTCGCCGGATGTCGAACGGATCGACGCGGGCCCCGAGACGATCGAGCCGGTGGTGCGGGTCGAGGACGAGGCGGTGCTGATGGATTCGCTGATCCTCTGCAAGTTCCTGCGTGGCGTGTTCGAGGACAGGATGGCGGGGATGGCCGAGTTGCTGAAGCCGGTTACCGGCTGGGACGTCACGCCCGAGGAACTCATCGAGACGGCCGGCCGGATCGTGACCGCCAAGAAGGTCTACAACATCGCCCAGGGCTGGACACCCGCCGAGGACACTCTGCCGCTTCGTTTCTTCGAGGAGACGCTGGTCGAGGGCGAGAGTGCCGGGGCGCGGCTCGACCCCGATCGGCTGTCGGCCCAGATCGAAGCCTACAACCTGTTGAGGGGCTGGACGGCCGAGGGCTACGTGACCGATGAGCGTCTGGCGGAGCTGGGACTGGCGTGATCGTCGGCCTCGGGCGTGAATTGACCTTGGTGACCGCTGGTGCGAGAATCGCCCGGTGGACCCCCCTCTCTCTCCCGAAGCTCTCGAATTGAGTCTCATGGCTGAACCCTTCATCCTGATCCCCGGCCGAACCAGCCGGCAGGGCACGACGCTCAACGAGGGCAAGTCGACCGAAGGGTACCTCGAGGAGATCAGCAGCCTGCAGGTGGCTCCCGAGGACATGCAGCGGCTGGAGCTGGAAGAGGGGGACCTGGTGCGGGTCTACAACGACGTGGGTTCGATCACCGTGCCCTGCAAGGCGGCTCGTGGTGACGAGCTGCCACCGGGCATACTGTTCATCAGCTACGGAGACAAATCGAGCCACCTGATGGGCGGAGACACGCAGGGCTGCGGGATGCCCGACAGCAAGGGGCTGGACGTATTCCTGGAGGTGGCTTCCGGCGTAGTCGCCGGGCAGTCGCCGGGCAGTCGCGAGATTGCAGAGGACGAGAGGGCCGAATGAGTACGAGCGAAGCCAGCTCAGCCACCGAGGCATCACCGGAGGTTCGGGTGATCAAGGATGCCACCTGCACGTTTTGCGGGTGCGTCTGCGATGACATGGACCTGACGGTCGTGGGCAACCGGATCACCAAGGCGAAGAACGCCTGCGTGCTGGGGAACTCCTGGTTCCTGAACCACCATATCGAGGACCGGCCCGAGGCGTTGATCGACGGTGAGCCGGCTGGTTACGAGCAGGCGATGGACCGCGCGGCCGACATCCTGCTCGCGGCCCGGTTCCCTCTGACCTACGGACTCAGCGACACGACGAGCGAGGCTCAGAGGGTGGCGGTGGCGATCACCGACTGGATCGGGGGCATCGTCGACACGACGACCAGTGTCTGCCACGGTCCCTCGGGCATCGCCTTCCAGGGCGTGGGCGAGGTGACCTGTTCGCTGGGCGAGGTGAAGAACCGGGCGGATTACGTGATCTTCTGGGGCGGGAACCCCGCCGAGAGTCACCCTCGCCACTTCACCAAGTTCAGCCTGATGCCCAAGGGCGAGTTCGTGCCCAACGGGCGGAAGGACCGCACGGCGGTGCTGATCGACGTTCGCAAGACCAAGAGTGCCAAGGCGGCGGACATCTTTCTGCAGGTCAAGCCGCGTCGCGACTTCGAGCTGGCCTGGGCCTTGCGGGCCCTGGCAAAGGGGCTGGAGCTGGACGCGTCGATCGAGGAGACCACGGGGATCCCGCTGGAGACTCTGCAGCAAGTCATGGACGGGATGAAGCGGGCGAAGTTTGGAGTGATTCTGTTTGGCATGGGAGTCACCATGACCCGCGGCAAGCACCTCAACAGCGAAGCCATCCTCGCCTTGGCCCGCGACATGAACCAACACACCCGTTGGAATGCCAAGCCGATGCGGGGCCACGGCAACGTGACCGGAGCCGACAATGTCGTGAGCTGGTCGACGGGCTTCCCGTTCGGCGTGCATCTGGGCAGCGGGTTTCCGAGGTTCAACCCCGGCGAGTTCACCGCTGCGGACGTGTTGGCTCGCGGCGAAGCGGATGCGGCATTGATCATCGCCAGTGACCCGATGTCGAACTTTTCTCAGCCGGCACGAGATCACCTGGCGACCATCCCGATCGTGGTGCTCGATCCCAAACTCTCAGATACCGCCCGCATCGCTGAGGTCGCCTTCACCGTTTCGACCTACGGCATCAACACCGGCGGGACCGTCTACCGGATGGACGACGTGCCGATCCCTCTGCGACCGGCGTTCGAGTCGCCCTACAAGAGTGATCTCGAGGTGCTCCGCGGGATCGAGTCACGGATCAGGCAGCGGCAGTTGGCCGATCCGGCGAGCGACGCATGAGTTCGCTGCGGATCACCGGCGGGACGATCTACGATCCTGCCAACGGGGTCGACGGGCAGGTCGGCGACATCTGGATCGTCGACGGTTGCGTGGTCGAGGCGCCGAGCGAGGCCGACGCGTCGGCCGACCGGACACTCGATGCCACCGGCTTGGTCGTGATGCCCGGCGGCATCGACATGCACTGCCACATCGCCGGTCCGAAGGTGAACACCGCCCGGAAGATGATCCCCGATGACAAGCGGACCGCCGAGCCGGTCCGTCGCACCCGCCTGACCCGCTCGGGTTCCGGCGGCAGCGTCCCCAGCACGTTCGCCACCGGGTACCTGTATGCCGGCCTGGGTTACACCACGGCGATGGATGCCGCCGTGCCGCCGCTGGGCGCCCGGCACGCTCACGAGGAGCTCGAGGACACCCCGATCATCGACAAGGGGTTTTATGTCCTGATGGGCAACAACCACTATGTGATGAAGCAGGTGGCCGCAGGTGAACCGGGCCGACTGAAGGCCTACATCGCCTGGCTGCTGCACTCGACCAAGGGCTACGCCGCCAAGCTGGTCAATCCCGGCGGGGTCGAGATGTGGAAGAGCGGAGGCGGCAACGTAAGCGGGATCGACGACACGGTCGATCACTTCGATGTCACCCCGCGACAGATCATCCGCGGCGTGGCCGCGGCCGTCGAAGAACTCGGGTTGCCGCACCCGGTGCACATCCACTGCAACAACCTGGGGATGCCGGGCAATCACGCGACGACGATGGAGACGATGACGTCGCTGGAGGGTCACCGGGCCCACCTGACTCACATCCAGTTCCACAGCTACGATGGCGACCCCGACGACCAGTCGACGTTCGGGTCGCGTGTGAGCGAGTTGGCCGAGTATGTCAATTCCCACGACAACCTGACCGTCGATGTCGGCCAGGTGATGTTCGGCAACACCACCTCGATGACCGGCGATGGGCCGTTGGGCTACTACCTGCACCAGGTCACCGGCCGCAAGTGGTTCAGCGGCGATACCGAGATGGAGGCCGGCTGCGGGATCGTGCCGATCGTCTACAAGCAGAAGAGCCTGGTGCACACGCTGCAGTGGGCGATCGGGCTGGAATGGTACCTACTGGTCGATGATCCCTGGCGGATCGCGATGAGCACCGATCATCCCAACGGCGGATCGTTTTTGGCCTACCCCGAGATCATCTCGCTGCTGATGGACCGCGAACTGCGTCGGGACGTGTTGGCCGGGGCTCCGAGGGCTGTGGCCGAGAAGTGCACGTTGATGGACCTGGATCGGGAGTACTCGCTGTTCGAGATCGCGATCATCACCCGCGCCGCACCGGCCCGCATGCTGGGACTCTCGCACAAGGGGCATCTCGGACCCGGAGCCGATGGAGACGTGACGCTTTATAACCCCGACAAGGACATCCAGCGGATGTTCGAACTGCCTCGCTACGTGATCAGCCGGGGCGAGCTGATCGTCGACGACGCCGAGGTGGTTCAGGACACGCGAGGTCGCACGCTGCACGTCGCGCCCGACTACGATCTCGAAGCGGTGGATCACATCCAGGAGTGGTTCGAACAGACCTATTCGATCCAGTTCCGCAATTACCCGGTTGGTGATCACTACCTCGAAAACCCCCTGCTAGTGCCCACCCGGTGAGTTGCCCGGTGAATTACGAGATAACCGCCTCTTGCCAAGCGAAGGTGGCTGGGCGAGACTACTCGTCCTGTGAACTGCGTGTTCAGTTGTTTTCAGTCTTGATGGGCCGGTTGGTTGCAACCGCGAACCAGTGCAAACGGAGAGCTGCGATGACCCTTACGATCCGGACGAGGCTGGCTCTGTTTGTGGCTCTGTTTGTGTTACAGATGTCTGCTGGTTCTGACCAGTTGCTGGCCCAGGGGTCCCCGGGAGCCGGCAAGGAGGAACAGCCGCCGGCCGGTGCCCAGCAAATGCCCCAGATTCCGCCGGGTGGCATGAACGCCGCAGCCGGGAAGAAGGACCAGTTCGAGCAGGGTAATGTGAAGATCGGCGGTGGTGATGATGCCGGAGTCGGTTCGGGTGAGGCGCTGCAGTCGATGCTGCCCTACATTGCACTGATCGTCGTTATCGTGATTGGCGCGGGCTTCTACTTCATGAAGAAGTCTTCGGGTGCACCGGCGAGGCCGGCCTCCCAATCGAGTGAACCGCCAGCCGCGGCACCGGCAGCCGAGGCACGCTCAGCAGATCCGGAGCCGATCGCCGATGATGAAGTTGCTGGAGGCGGTGACGGTGGCTTGGGCGGTGGTGGTGATGACGGAGGAATTGGTGGTGGAAGCGATGGTGGAGGCGACGGCGGCGGCGAATAGCCGTTTGGAATGGCTGAGAGATGCGGGCCTGATGTTTTCAAGTTCTCTTTAAGGAGACCGTGATGAACACCGCATTGCTGGTGGCTCTGACGCTGGGGACCACTCCGGCAGCCGCGCTGGACCAGCCGATCCAAGGACTGGCCCAGGCCACCTCCGAGGACGCCTCGCGGTTGACTCGCAAGGCGCTCCGTGTCCGGTTTCTGGACCTGATGAAGCAAACCGTGCGAAACCGTCGTCCGCTGGCCGATCCGACGGTGGTGGTTCCGGCCCTGGTCCGGCTGGATGAAGATCTGAGAAAAACAAAGAAACTGTCCTTTGCCGAGCGTCGCCGGAAGCACTTGGCGATCCAGGGCCGGCTGAGAGATGTGCTGCCGCGGATGCAGAGAAGGCAACGCGAGTTCACTCGGGCACGGCTGGGCCGCAGACCCGTGGTGTCGTCGCGCAGGTCGCTGGCCGGGCCGGCCGACGAGCGACAGGCCTCCGAGTTGATCTCGCTGATCCAGGACACGATCGCGCCGGATAGTTGGGACGTGCGAGGCGGAAAGGGCACCATCCGCTACTACCCGAACTTCTTTGTGCTGGTCGTGAGAAACACGGCCGAGGTGCACCGCCAGATCGGCGGAACGCTCAGACAACTCAAGAAGTAAGCACCCCGGAACTGACAACCCCAGGAGCCTGATCCGTGAAGATGTTTCCGAGATGTCTGTTGGCCGCGGCCGTGGTGGCCGGGGCGTGCGTGGGTGCTGGCGGTCTCGAGGCGGCCGAGGCAGCCAAGCCGGCTCGTGTGCTGTTTGTCACCCAGAGCAAGGGCTTCCGTCACGGGTCGGTCAACCGGGGCGGCAAGAAGCTGGCCCCCGCCGAGATCGCGATGACTCAGTTGGGGCAACAGTCGAGGCTGTTCACCGTCGACTGCACCCAGGACTGCCAGGCGGACTTCACCGCGGCGAACCTGAAGAAGTACAAGATCGTGATGTTCTACACGACGGGCGTGTTGCCGATTGCCGAGAAGGACCGCGACTACTTCGTCAACACGTGGCTGAAGACCAGGGGCCACGGTTACATCGGCTTCCACTCGGCCACCGACACCTACCGCACCAAGGACCCGGGCCACCGGTGGTACCAGGAGATTGCCGGCGCGACGTTCAACGGTCATCCCTGGGGTGCGGGGACCACGGTCACGATCAGAGTGCACGACAGGTCGCACCCGGCGATGAAGCCGTTCGGCGCGGAGTTTCGGATCAAGGACGAGATCTACCAGTACGTCAACTGGGTGCCGAAAAATGTGCGGGTGTTGATGAGCCTGGACATGTCCAAGTGCAATCCGAAGCGGCCCTACCACGTGCCGGTGGCGTGGTGCCGCGATTGGGGTCAGGGCAAGATCTACTACTCGAATCTCGGCCACAACCCGGCGACCTGGACGAACAAGGTGGTCTTGAAGTCGACCGAGAACGCGGTCCGCTGGGTGTTGAATCTCGACGAAGGCGACGCGACGCCCAACCCGGCGGTTTCGAAGGCCGAGGAGGCCAAGGCAAAGGCCGCAGCGAAGTGAACGGCCCCAGGGACTGGCTCCAGAGCCCCGCCACCGGCGGGGCGCCGGTGCCTGTCCCGGTTTGACACCAAGCCCACAGCAGGGGACAGGCACGCCCGACAATCCGCCTGCGGCGGACCGTCGGGAGAGCCAGTCCCTGGGCTGCTAGATGCCCAGGATCTTCAGGGCCCAGTTGCCGATCAGGGCCACGATCAGCGCCCACGAGAAGGCCAGCTTCAACCAGTTGGCGCCCGGTTCGGGCAGGCCCCGGGTCCTGATGTGGTACAGCAGGTAGAGCCGGTAGGGAAACTGGATCAGCAGTCCCAGGGCCAGCAGCCAGCCGGTGCGGTTCAGCTGAAAGGCGTTCGAGAAGTTTCCGGAGGCGATCGCGATGAAACTGCGGGTCAGCCCGCAGCCGGGGCACTCGACATCGAACAGGCTGCGGCTGGCACACGTCTCGGGCATCGGCACACCTCTGAGCCAGGAAAACTCGACCCGCTGGTCGGTTCGAGTTTCGAGTGTCAGAGCGAGCACGACGACCAGCGAGCAGACGATCAGCATGTTGCGGTGGTGCAGGCGACGCAGCACCACCGGATCGCGGGGCGGCTGGGCCGTGGCGGATTCGGTCATGACCGGCTCGGACATCCTCTGAGCGTTCACCCGTTGGACGGCGTGACTGAGAACCTGGTATCGCATTGCGAACAGGCGGCGGTGCGTCCGATGGCACTGCTGGACACCCGGTACTTCTTGCCGCACTCCGGACAGGCGATTACCACCGCAGCCCCCGCAGCGAGGAGTCGGTTCCGGTTCGAGCAGGATGAGTGTGTCTCGAGGAGGTGGTGCGAGTCAACCGAGGCGGCTGGCTCGGTCCAGGCCCAGAATCGGGACGATTTCCTGCTGGCAGGGTCCACCGGTGACGTGCACGGTTCCCTGGGCGTCGACGAACACGTTGACTTCGCTACGGATCCCGAATTCGGGCAGGTAGATGCCCGGCTCGATCGAGAAGCAGGTATTGCGCATGACTCGTCTGAGTTCGTGAGTTTCGAGGTTGTCCATGTTGGCGCCGTTGCCGTGGACTTCCTGTCCGATGCTGTGTCCGGTGCGGTGGATGTAGGCGTCACCGTAGCCGGCTTCGACGATCACGTTGCGGCAGGCCTGGTCGACTTCCCAACCCTGCAGCACCCGGTCCTCGGCAAACGCGCTGCTGACGCAGTCGATCGCCGCGTCGCGAGCCGCGGCGACGATCGAGAAGACCTCGGCGTACCGCACCGGCACCTCGGTCCCCACGAAGCCCATCCGGGTCAGGTCGCTGTAGACACTGTGCGGCCGGTCGACCTTGCACCACTGGTCGATCAGCACCAGGTCGCCTTCACGGATCGCGGTGTCAGTTCCGGTTCCGGTTTCGTAGTGAGGGTTTCCGGCGTGTTCGTTGCGGGCGACGATCGGAGGGTGGTAGGTCACCGCGAGATGGTCGCGGTAGTGATCCATGATCACCTGCCGGATCTCGGATTCCTGGACCTGTCCGCCATTGGAGGTCGCCTCGGCGATCGCCTTCCAGGCCACAGCGAACCCCGACGTCGTGATCACCTCGGCCTCGCGGTGCATCGCCACCTGGTTCTCATCCCAGGTCGCTTCGAATCTCTGGACCAGGTCACCCGAGGAGACGACCTGGCAGCCGGATTCCTTGACCAGTTCGATCGTGCCGGCGTCGATGCGTGAGACGTAGGGGTTGCCGGCCCGCGGGGCGTACTCGGTGGCGACGGTTTCGAGTCCTTCGAGCAGCCAGGCGAGTCCCGTCTCGAATTCCTGCCACGCCAGGTAGATTCGAGTCTCACCCGGGATCAGGTCGAGCGCCCCGGCCTCGATTCGGTGCACCAGCTTCCTGGGCGGCCCATCGGTTCTCAGGCAACAGGCCCAGCGTCGGCTGCCGGCGTGTTCACCATCGAGCCCGAGCACGCGGCGGGCCAGCACGTTGCTGTTGCGGAAGTCGTACAGCAACCAGCCGTCGAGTTCGAATTCTCGCAGCGCCTGTCGGATCGGTTCGGGGTCGAACATGATCGAGAGCGAGGGGTGCAGCTCAGCTGGAGTTCGAGACGGGAAGTCGCGGTGGGGGGTACTACTTGAGGAAGAAGAACCGCTCGGCGTCGGTCACGGTCCTGGGGTCCCGTTTCCTGAGCAGCGCGAGGTGCTTCATGGCGTCCTGGACATGCTTGGGCAGCGGGCCAGCGGCGCCCCCCTTGGGGATATCCTTGGTGCAGACGAGCATGTAGCGGACGACGGCCCGCTTGATCGCGGGGACATTGAAGTCCTTGTCGTTGTACATCGCCATCAGCCGGTCCTGGATGCCCCAGTCCTTCCAACGTGCCAAGTCAGCGATCACCAGGTCGGCCAGTTCGGGGCGTTCCAGCAGGATTCTCATCGACTGCCGCAGCCGTGGCTTGGAGATGCGTCCCTCGGAGTAGCTCCACATGAACCGTAGCGACTGCATCGCGGCGTAGGTTTCGCTGAAGGGGACCAGTTTCTTGCGACCCTTGGCGTCGGTCAGCACCTTACCCTTGGCGTCGACGAGGTAGAGGTTCTTGAGCTTGAGTTGTTCGATCAGCGGCAGGCCCTTTTCTCCGGCCAGCAGCAGGTAGCCCGACATCACCCCATCGATCCCCAGCCGGAACTCTTCGGATGGTGTCGAGATCTTGTGTTCCATCAGCTTGGCATCGGCGGCGTTGCCCGAGAGTCCCAGCAGCAGACCGTAGAGTCCCATGCGGGTCTGGGGCGTCTCGGGGTCGACGACCCACTTGGCGACCTTGTCGCGGGGCAGCAGCTTGCTGACCGCGGCGATGTCCTTGTAGGGCGCGTTGGCGAATTCGGCGTAGGCGTCGTCGGAGATCTGTCGGTCGGGGTACTCGAGGAACTTGATGAAGTAGGCCAGCCGCTTGGTCGCGGGGGCTTCGGGCGAGGGTGCCTGGACGATGTACTGGTAGCTGGTCTCGCTGACCGGCAGCGGGCTGCCCCATTCGACCCGGGTGGCCTTGCTGCCCAACAGCAGGAACATGTCGCCCTTCTTGCCCGAGCGGAACCGTGAGAGGCGGACGCGTTGTCCCTTCTTGACCGCTCCGCGTGCGTTGCGAATCACCTGGCGGATCTCGTAGGTCGTCTGCGACGGCAGCCTCTTGCCATCAACCTCGCGAGCCTTCTTCGCATCGGCCCAGATCACCAGCACCGCGGCGTCGGCCTGCGAGAGTTGTTCGGCGAGGGTCAGCGAGGGTGCGGCACAGAATGGGCAGCACAGAATGGCCGCGGTGGCCGGTGCCGGCGTGACCAGCAGGCTCGAGAGCGCGATGGCCGCCAGTGCGAGGGCCGAGCACGAGGTTCGCTTCAGTGTCATGTCACCCGTCTCCGGTTTGCCGAGAGGCCCCGACGTGTCCCGTCGTGGCCTGGCCGACTCGAAAAGTGAAACGTTCAGCGATCGACCACGATCGCGTCGTCGATGCTGTACAGCAGTCTACCGTCTTCGATCTTCTTGGCGATATGGAACACGCCCACCACGTCGAAGGGCCGATTCTGGATGTAGGGCGAGGTGACTCCTTTGCGGAGTGCGACCTTGACCAGGTCGTAGATCTTCGGGTTGCGGCCGAAACAGCAGATCTGGTTGTCGCGGGCCAGAATGAAGACTTCGACCGGGTCGATGAACGTGGGGTACATGAACCCGCGTACGCGGATCCGCTTGCCGTCGAGTTGTTTGAGCCACGCGGGCATCCGCGAGGGTGCATTGGGCGGCACCGGCTCCATGTTGAGAACTTTCAGCAGGTCGAAGTCGTCGTAGGAGATCCTGAGGGCCTTGTCCGGACCGACGACCTGGAACGACTTCTCCTTGATCAAGAGCTTGATCTCTCGTGGCTTGGCCGGCGCGGCCGTCGCGGAGGGTCGCGTTCCGGGAGGACCCAGCGGCGTGAGACGTTTTCCGGGACCTTCACCGGGAAGTGCCGGACGCAGCGGATTGACCGTCTGAGAGAAACCCCCATCGGGGAGTGCCGGACGCAGCGGATTGACCGGGTCCCGGGTCGCCAGGGGTCCCGAATCGGCGGGGTTGGTGGCAGTTTCCACCGACGGGTCGACCGCAGGATTTTCGATCGCCCCTGGCGGGTTCACCTGGATCGCCAGCGGCGGCGGGTCGGTGCTGGCGGGTTCGGTGCCGGTGTCCGGATCGCCGCTGGAGGGGCCGACGACGGCGTCGGCGACCGGCGGGTTCTCAAACGCGGCCACCGGTTCGATGTCCGAGACGGTCACCTCGCGGTAGCCTCCGTCATCAGCCTCGCGGCAGCCTGTGCCCAGGAGCACAGCACAGAGGAGGGTGGTGAGCCACACGGGTGTGCAGATCCACGAACCGCTTCGCATGTGATGAGGCATCAGAAGTCCACCTTGGCGCGTTTGCAGAAGTCGGCATCGATCCGGTAGATCGGCCGAAACTGCAGATCGCTCTGAGAACGGATGTTGGAAGTCCGAAAGGTGCCGGCGACTCCGGTCAGGCCCAGTTCCAGGTCGAACGTCTCGCCGGCGGGCAAGAACACCTCGACCATGTCCGACTGGTTGGGCTGTCGACCGAAGCAGCACTGCAGGTTGTCCTTGACGATGACGAAGCTCCTGAGGCCCACGCGTTGTTTGCCTCGGTACATGAAGCCTCGCAGGTAGATCGGTTTACCGTTCATCGCGGCGATGTCCGGGTGCAGCGAGTTCTTTTCACCGAATCCCTTCTGGGAGATGTCGGTGGTGAAGCTGACCGCCTGGAAGCCCTCGGGCACCTCGGTGCTGACCAAAAGAGCCGCCACGCCGATGTTGCTCAATGCCGCCATGCCTCCGAGCACGACGCCGGCGGCGGCGGTCTTGGCTCCGCTGAAAGCCCCCTCGGTCTTGCGGATCTTCATCAGCGTCAGCAGCCCGAGCATTCCGGCGGCCAGGCAGACGAAGGTCCAGGCCACGATCGACAGCGGGCTGATGCCCTCGGCGAAATGCCAGATCGGACCCAGGCAGGCCAGTGCACCGGCGCCGGCCGCCAGCGGTGCCGAAGCGGGGATCGGGCAGTACACGAATGCCGCCGGTGGCGGGGGGGCTTGGATTGTTGAGGGGGGTGTCTGAGCCATACGACCTATTCCTCGAGGCTTCGATCATATCACGATTGTCTTCAGTCGCTCAACGTCTGTGCCACGTCGGTGCGGTAGGCGGTCATGCCGGGGACGAATCCGACCAGTGAGGCCAGGGCGATCAGCACCGGCAGCAGCACCAGTTCGCCCCAGGCGAACGTCCACGGGTCGACGACCAGCCCGTATCCGGCGACCATCGGTGCACAGGCGAGGATCAGCAGGTGAGCCAGCACGAAGCCACCGAGGCCGCCGACGACGCACAGCAGGGTCGATTCGGCCAGGATCACCGTCAGCACCGTCTGGCGGCGGGCTCCCAGGGCCCGCATGATCGCGATCTCCTTTTTGCGGTCGGCCATCGAGTTGTAGATGCTGACGAAGATGCCGATGCCCGAGACGGCAATGATCAGCGAGGTGAGACCCATCAGCAGGGTGCGGATGGGCCCGACAAGTGTCTGCATCATGCGATCGATCTGGACGATCGGCTTGACCGCCTGGGCCTGGACTCCCTCGTTGAGACGACTCATCAGCCGACTCTCGGCCAGCACCTTCTCTCCGACATCGCCCTGGATGTTGACCAGGATCGCGGTGACTTCCTTCTGGGCCTCGGGCACCGGACCGTGGCTATGGCCTCCGGCCCTCTCGGCCTCGATCGCCTTCTGCGATTCCTCGCTGATGTTGCCGAAGAACTCGAGTTCGCGAGCGACGGCTTCGGAGAGCGGTTTTTCGTGTCCGGAGATCATGTAGAAGCCGTCGACGTGGACGAAGACGGTTCGGTCATTGGGTGTGCCGGTGGCCTCGAGCACTCCGCTGACGGTGAATTCCTCGTCGTGCACGTGCCCGTCTGAGCCTCCGTGGACCAGCTTCAGCTTCGTGCCGACGTCCCAGCCGTTGTGCCGGGCCACGACCGCTCCGATCGCCGCATCGAACGGGTTGCGGATCAGTCCTTCGCCTGAGTGTTGCCCGTCGAGGCTGCGGGTGCGGATCCGGAACCGCTTCGGTGTCCCGTCCGCCTCGTGCATGTAGGGCAGAGCGAAGTAGGCCGGAGTGGTCCCCAGGATCGGGAAGCCGCCCTGCTGGGTCACGTCGCCCATGGTGATCGGGACGGCATCGGAGATCCGGTTGCCTTTCGCTGATGTCAACTCGCGGTAGAACCGGTAGGGCAGAGGTTCACCGGCGACGCCGATGCGGTAGATGCTGGTGAGCACCAGCTCCAGCTGGCTGCCCTTGGGGCCGACGACCAGGTCGTAGCCGGTCGCCGTCTGGACAAACATCCGCTCGACCATCCCGTTGGCGACCAGCACCACGACCATCAGCATCACGCCCAGGGCGACCGACAGCGATGTCAGCGCACTGGCCAGGGCCCGTTGCCGGACGCTCTTGATGGCGATCGCCCAGAGGTTCATCGTGAGGCCTCGGGGGTGACGAGGGCGGCTGTGTTGAAGTCCTCGAGCCGCTCGACGCGGTCGAACTGTTCGGCGACATCGCCCGAGTGGGTCACCAGCAGCAGTGCGACGCTGTCGGCGGTGCAGGCGGTGCGGATCAGGTCGAGGATGGTTTGCTGGTTGGCCAGGTCGACGTTGGCGGTCGGCTCATCAGCCAGCAGCAACGACGGGCGGTTGGACAGCGCCCGGGCGACCGCGACGCGTTGCTGTTCGCCGACGGAGAGTTGTCCGGGCCGGTGGTTGAGGCGGTGCGAGAGCCCGACACTCTCGAGCAATTCCAGCGCACGGTGGCGGTCGACTCGGCCCCGCGAAAAACTCATTCCCAACAACACGTTCTCCAACGCCGTGAAGGCCGGCAGCAGGTTGAACGTCTGGTAGACAAACCCGATCCGCTCGGCCCGAAACCGGTCGCGGATCGGTTCGGGCATCTCCGAGACCAGCGTGTCGTCGATAATCACGCGTCCGGAGTCGGCTGAGGAGATGCCGGAGATGATATTCAGCAGCGTGGTCTTGCCGCCGCCGCTGGCTCCGACCAACGCCATCTGCTCGCCCCGAGACATCTCGAATCGCTCGATCTCGAGCACCGGCAGGCGGCCGCCGTCCGGTTCCCGGTAGCTCTTTGAGATGTTCTCGAGCAACAACGACATCGCGTGGTCCTGGTCGAGAGGAACTGCGGGGGTTCCGGCGTGGCAGAAACCCTGAAGGTAGTCGATCACCCGTCCTTACGACAAATCGACATTCCGGTGTGGGTGGGTTCAGCCCAGTCGGCGGGCTTTTGCCCGGTTGTGGCCTTCTCAGTCGATTCCCGATCCCGACTTCCAGTCGATCAGTCTCAATTCAACCGATTCCCGGCCTTTCCAGCGGTTGATCAGTGGTTCGAAGCAGATCGACAGTGGTCCCTGTGCGGTCCGGATTGGCTCGGCCCATTCCCCCCGGCCGAAGGCGACGGCCTTGAGCGGTCGGTTGCCGTTCTTCAGAGCCAGTCTCAGGTGCCGATCGCCCTCGCCCATCGTCTGGGGGTCTTCGGCGAGTTCGACGTCGGAGGCCGAGAAGCGGGGGCGGGGGTTGCCCTGGCCGAAGGGGCTCAATGCATCCAGTGCGACGATCGCCTTGTGGCTCAGGTCCCCCAGCAGCACCTCCGCATCGACTCGCAATTCCAGGTCCTCGTCACTGACCGAATGATGCTCGGCCACGTAACTCGAGAAGGCCTCGCGGAAGGCCGCGACCTGGTCCGACTTGATCGAGACTCCCGCCGCGGCGTGGTGTCCTCCGAAGGTCAGCAGGTGTTGTGAGCAGGCGGCGATGCCCGAGTAGAGATCGAAGCCGGCGAAGGAGCGGGCCGAGCCGCGGCCGGTGCCTTCCATGGCCGAGAGTGCCAGCATCACGGTCGGCTTCTCGAACTCCTCGGCGATCCGGTTGGCCACGATCCCGATCACTCCGGCGTGCCAGTCGTTGCTGGCCAGCACCAGTGCCGCGGAGTCCTCCCATTCGGGATGCTCGGCCACCTGCTTTTTGGCCTGTTTGAAGATGCGGGTTTCGAGGCTGCGGCGGTCCTTGTTGAGCTTATCGAGGTGGGTGGCCAGTTGGCGGGCCTTGTGTTCATCGGAGGTGGTCAGCAGTTCGACGGCCAGCCGAGCCTGCTGCAGTCGACCGGCGGCATTGATGCGTGGTCCGATCGCAAACGCGACATCCTCGGCCTCCAGCGGAGGCTGCTTGTCCGAGACGTCGAGCAGTGCCTTGAGTCCCACGGAGGCGCGACCGGGCAATCCGGCCAGGCCGAACCGGACCAGCACGCGGTTTTCGCCCAGCAGGGGCATCACGTCCGAGACGGTTCCGATCGCGGCCAGGCCGACGGCCGAGAGCAGGAATTCCTTCATCTGTGGCGAGGCCCTGCGTCCGTCGCCCAGTCGTTGACAGATGGCCCAGGCCAGCTTGAAGGCGACCGCGGCCCCGCAGAGGTCTCCGAAGGGATACTCACTGCCGGGCAACCTCGGGTGGACCAGCACCGCGGCGGCCGGCAACTCTTCGCCGATCGTGTGGTGGTCGGTGATGATCAGTTCCAGATCCAGTTCGGCCGCCAATGCCGCCTCTTCGATGCTGGCGATGCCGCAGTCGACCGAGATGACCAGTTGCGTGGGGTTCTGTTCGGCGAGGGTCCTGATGGCTTTGGGGTTCAGGCCGTAGCCGTCGTTGAGCCGATCGGGGATCGTGTATTCGACCCGGCCGCCGGCCAACGTCAGGCAGTGCCACAGCAGGCTGGTGCCGGTGACGCCGTCGACGTCGTAGTCGCCGTAGATGGTGATCAATCGCTTGTCGGCGATCGCCGCCACGATGCGATCGGCCGCCTCGTCGATGCCCGGCAGCAGCGAGGGGTCGTGGAGATCGGTGAGACGGGCCGAAAGGAACTCCCGAGCCGACTCGGCTGACTCGACGCCTCGAGCCAAAAGCACCTGGGCCACCAGTGCCGGGACTCTCAGCTCGGCCGAGAGCGACTTCACTCGAGGTGCGTCGTGGACCGCGTAGCGCCAGACTCTGGCCATGCCGTCGGCTCCGTCCTACCTGCCCACCGGGAGTGTCCCGAAGGGGCTCGGCAATCCAACACCGCCGGTACCCGGGTGTCAAGCTTCCCCGTGCCCGACCGCTTCCTTACACTGAAACGTTCCCCCCGTGTGTACGGCAATCACCCCACCGTCGGGTGCAGGTCGCTCATCACGAGTCGACTCGATCCGGGACGGACACGATTCATGCGACACGTGCTTTCAGCCCTGGTCACCAACCAGCCCGGTGTGCTCGCGCACATCTCCGGCATGCTCGCCTCACGCGCCTTCAATATCGACAGCCTCGCGGTGGGCGAGACCGAGAACCCCGAGTTTTCTCGGGTGACTTTTGTCGTCAACGGCGACGGTCGGGTGCTCGACCAGGTCCGCAAGCAGCTCGAGAAAATCGTCACCGTCGTCAAGGTGCTCAACTTCTCGAATCGCAACTTCGTCGAGCGGGACCTGATGCTGATCAAGGTCAGCACCAACAGCGGCGTCACGTCGGGCACCGGCAATGGCAGCCGCGGCGAGATTCGGGAACTGGTCGAGATCTTTCGGGGCAAGATTGTCGATGTCAGCCCGGGGCACGTGATGGTCGAGATCTCAGGGCAGGAACGGAAACTCGAGTCGTTCATCGACCTGGTTCGGCCCTACGGGATCATCGAGATGGTCCGTACCGGACGGGTGGCCTTGCTGCGGGCCGAGCAGGAGAATGAGCTCGAGCAGTCCGAGCCGCCCGAGGACGACTCGGGCGATGAGGACCCCGCGAGCGAGGAGACCGAGACCGAAGGGGATCCGCAGCCGGAATGACCCGAGCCTGCTGTCCCCCACCCCCGCAGTAACACCGCAGCACCACCACCGCACCACCACCGCAGAATCCCCCACCCCAGAGACATCAATTCATGGCTGCCAAGATCTACTACGAAGACGACGCGGACCTGTCACTGCTCAAGGACAAGACGATTGCCATTCTCGGGTACGGCAGCCAAGGGCATGCCCAGGCCCAGAATCTCCGTGACAGCGGGCTGAATGTGGTCGTGGGCCAGAGGCCAGGCAGTGCGAACTACGACCTGGCCATTGCCCAGGGTTTCGAGCCGATGTCGATCGAGGATGCGACGCGGGCCGGAGACCTGGTCAACATCCTCTTGCCCGACGAGGTGCAGGGGGACGTATTCCGCAGCGAGATCGAGCCGAATCTCGAGACCGGCAACCTGCTGCTGTGCTCGCACGGGTTCAACATCCATTTCGGCCAGGTGGTGCCGCCCGAGGGTGTGGACGCCGCGTTGGTGGCACCCAAGGGGCCGGGTCACCTGGTCCGGATCGAGTACGAAAACGGAGGCGGAGTCCCGTCGCTGATCGCCCTGTTGCCGGGCGCATCCGACGAGTCGCGTCAGTTGGCACTGGCCTACGCCAAGGGCATCGGCGGCACCCGGGGCGGCGTGATCGAGACGACGTTTGCCGAGGAGACCGAGACGGATCTGTTTGGTGAGCAGGTGGTGCTGTGCGGCGGCGTCAGCGCCCTGGTCACCGCCGCCTACGACACGCTGGTCGAAGCGGGTTACCAGCCCGAGATGGCGTACTTCGAGTGCATGCACGAGCTGAAGTTGATCGTCGATCTGTTCTACCAGGGCGGGCTGAACTACATGCGGTACAGCGTGTCGAACACCGCCGAGTATGGCGACTACACCCGCGGGCCGCGGATCGTCACCGACGAGACCCGTGCCGAGATGAAGAGGATCCTGCGGGAGATCCAGGACGGGCAGTTTGCCCTCGAGTGGATGCTCGAGAACAAGGCCAACCAGCCGACCTTCCAGGCCAAGCGTCGCAGCCAGAGGAATCACCCGATCGAAAAGATCGGCCTGGAACTGCGTCGGATGATGACCTGGATCGACTCGAAGGAAGTCTAGGGGCGGAGTTGGCCGATGACCTCGCTGGAACAACACCGGCATCACCCGCGGACGTTCCAAGAGAACCGTTTCGTCTATCCGGTGCTCTCGCGTCGCAGCCACGGCCTCTCGGTCGGCATCAATCTCAACCCCGACAAGATCTGCAACTTCGACTGCATCTACTGCCAAGTCGACCGGACCAGCCAGGCCGAGACGCGTTTTGTCGAACTCGATGCGGTTCTCGAAGAACTCGAGGCTCTGCTCGAACGCGTCTTTGACGGGTCGCTGTGGGACGACCCCACCTTCGCCAACGTCCCCGAAGAACTCAGGCGACTCAACGACATCGCCTTCTCCGGCGACGGCGAACCGACGACCTACCGGAACTTCGACGAGATCGTCAGGCGGGTGGGGGGGGTCAAGGACCGGGCCGGAGCGAAGGCGGCCCGGCTGATACTGATCACCAACGCCAGCATGTTTCATCGCGAGGTTGTCGAGGCGGGACTCGAGACGCTCAACGAACACAACGGTGAGATCTGGGCCAAGCTCGAGGCGGGCACCGACGAGTACTACCAGCTGATCGAACGGACGGTGGTGCCCCTGGCCCGGGTGCTCGAGAACATCACGGCGGCGGCGCGGAGGTGGCCGGTGGTGATCCAGAGCCTGTTCATGAGGGTCTCGGGTGAGGCGGTGCCGGAGTCGGAGATCGAGGCATTCTGCGATCGGCTGTGCGAGATCGTTTCGGAGGGGGGCCGGTTGAAGCTGGTGCAGGTCTACACCGTGGCGCGGCCTCCGGCCGAGAGCTTCGTGACGGCGTTGAGCGACGCCGAGCTTGAGGCGATTGCCGAGCGGGTCCGGCTGCGTTGCGGCCTGGAGACCGCGGTGTTCGGCAGCTAACAGCCCGTTGAAGAACTCGGACCCTGGGGTCAGACGCCGCCCACAACGGGGTTTGCTCCACCTGCCGCGTTTCGCAGGCGGGGCCTGACCCCTTCTTCGAGTTGCAACGAGTGCTGGTTGAAAAGGGTTCAGGCCCCACCTGCGTGCCGTTCTGGGTGGAGCGGAACTTTCTGTGGGCGGCGTCTGACCCCGTCCCATCCCCAAACTTGTGTTTTTCAACAGGTAGCTAATCCCAGGGACTGGCTCTCGCCACGGTTCGCCGCAGGCGAATCGCAGGGCGTGGCTGTCCCGGCTCCAACACCGCCCTCCCCACCGCCCCCCACCCCCAACTACTTCCCCCGCCGCCGCTTCAGTTCCTCGAGCCGTTGTTTCATCTGCGCCTCGTGCCCCCGGTCGGTCGGTTCGTAGTA
>CAUZEQ010000004.1:0-42874 GCA_963578885.1 Planctomycetota bacterium | reverse complement strand
AAGCCAACGACGACGGCGAGACGGTTGACGCAGACGCTGTCGAATCAGCAGATGGCGACGAGACCGTAGCCGAGGAAGCCGAAGCCAACGACGACGGCGAGACGGTTGATGCAGACGCTGTCGAATCAGCAGATGGCGACGAGACCGTAGCCGAGGAAGCCGAAGCCAACGACGACGGCGAGACGATCGAAGCAGACTCGGCTGAAGAAGAAGAGTCTGTGGCTGAGGAGTCTGTGGCTGAAGCTGGTGGTGACGAGGGGGACGTTCTTTGAAGATCCGTATCTTCAAACTGGCTAAGGAGCTGGGTCTCGACCACAAGCAGCTGGTCGCGATCTGCGGTGAGGTCGGTGTGGAGGTCAAGTCTTCGCCTCTGGCGAGCATCACACCCGAGCAGAAGGACCTGGTCACCGCGCACATGAAGACGCGAGGTGCGCCGCAACCGGCGGCCGATGCCAGTGCCCCGGCGCTGGCTCCGGTGCGGGATGCCGAGGAGACGGCTTCGTCGCGGATCCGCACGATGCGGACGATGACTGCGCGAGTGGCACAACAGACACGTCCGCAGGCGGCCGACGGCGAAACGGCGGGAACCTCTGATGCGGTGCTGGAAGCGGCCGAGGGAGACGCGGCCGATCCAGCGGCTGCGGCTGCGGTTGCCGAGGCGTCGGAGCTCAGCGAGGCATCTGCCGGATCTGCCGGATCTGCCGGATCTGCCGGAACGGTCGACGCGGAGACTCCTGCTGCGAGCGACCCGGTGGGTATCTCGGGAGCCGCGTCCATTCTTGGTTCTGGCAATGGCGGAGGTGCGATCCGCCAGATGAGCAGCCGTCCGGCTCCGCAAACGACGGCCCGTCCCAACCGCCGTCCACGTGCCAAGGCGACGCTTCCCAATGTTGCGGCTCCCCCGGCCTATCAGCCACCCACGACCGGCGGCGAATCTCAGCAGGATCAAGCTGAGACCCAGAAGCCCGACATTCGGCTGACCGCCGAAACGATGCAGCAGTCGCCCCTGGCGGCTCATTTGCGGAAGTCGAGCGAACAGAAGCGCAAGGAGGACGACACGACGCCGGTGGCGCCGACGGGAACCGGCCGCCGCCGCGGTTCGCTCGTTGAAGAGCGTCGCGTCGGCGGGATGGGGGGGCTGGAGGAGTCGCGTCAGCGGCGGCGTGAGCAGCGGAAGACGACCGGAGGGGATGAGGAGGAGGGTCCGGAGCGTCGGGGTCGTGGCATGCGTCGCCGCCGCTCGTCCCGATCCGGCTCGGACGACCTCAAGACCTCGGCCGTGGTCGAATTGCCGATCACGATCCGAGGACTCTCCGAAGCCATGGGCCGACCGGCGAGGTCTCTGATCTCGATCCTGTTCCAGCAGGGCCGCATGGTTTCGATCAACGATGTGATCGACGAGGAGACGGCTTCTGAGATCGCGCTGGAGTTCGAGATGGAACTCGAGTTCAAGCGACCGCGGGATCTCGAGGCCGAGCTGGTGGCGTCGCTGGACTCGGAGGAGGACCCCGAGGACCTGGTGGCGCGTCCTCCGATTGTGACCATCCTCGGCCACGTCGACCACGGCAAGACCACGCTGCTGGATGCCATCCGCTCGACCAACGTCGTGGGCGGCGAGGCGGGCGGGATCACCCAGCACATCGCCGCTCACCAGGTCACTCACAACGACCGGCCGATCACGTTTGTTGACACGCCCGGCCACGCGGCCTTCGGAGAAATGCGGGCTCGGGGTGCCAATGTCACCGACATCGTCGTGCTGGTTGTCGCCGCCGATGACGGCGTGATGCCTCAGACCCAGGAGTGCATCTCGCATGCGAAGGTGGCCGACGTGCCGGTGATCGTGGCGCTGAACAAGACCGACCTGCCCGACAGCAACATCGAGAAGGTGCTCGGTGAACTGGCGGCCAACGAGATCACTCCGGCCGAATGGGGGGGCGACGTCGAAGTCGTCCGCACCTCGGCACTCAACGGCGAAGGAATCGATGACCTGCTGGAAACAATCCTGCTGACCGCGGAACTGCACGAGTTGAAGGCGAGTGACCAGCGGAAGGCGGCGGGGCTGTGCCTCGAGGCGTTCCGCGACGAGGGTCGTGGTGCGTTGGCCTGGCTGATCGTCCAGACCGGAACACTCAGAAAGGGCGACGTGATCGTCTGCGGAGGCGCGTTCGGACGCGTACGGGCGATTTACAATGATCGAGACGAGGCGATCGAGTCGGCTGGGCCCTCGACACCAGTCCGCATCGCCGGGCTCGATCGCGTGCCCGGAGCCGGCGACCACTTCCACGTACTGGGTGGGCTCGACGAGGCCCGCGAGGTGGCCGAGCTGCGCCGCGAACGCGGACGGACCGAGGCGCTGGTCTCCTCGGGTCGACCCCGCACGATGGAAGAGATCCTCGAGGCGGCTCGCGCGGGTCAGGCACAGGACTTGGCTCTGATCATCAAGGGCGATACGCCCGGTTCGATCGAGGCCCTACGAGGCGAACTCGGGAAGTTCGATCACCCCGAGGTGCGGGTGCAGGTCCTGCATCACGGCGTGGGAGGCGTCAACGAGAGCGACGTGATGCTCGCCGTCGCCTCCGGAGCAATCATCATCGCCTTCCACGTGGTGCCCGACGAAAAGGCGCGGTTGCTGGCCGTCGCCGAGGGTGTGGAGGTGCGGCGCTACGACGTGATCTACGAAGTCATCGACCACATCAAGCTCGCACTCGAAGGCCTGCTGGCGCCCGAAGAGGTTGAGATTTCGACCGGGCGGGCGGTCGTGCTGCAGACCTTCCACATCAGCCGATTCGGGACGATTGCCGGCTCACGAGTGCTCAACGGTACCATCACTCGTAACGATCGCATCCGCGTGATCCGCGACCAGAAGGTGCTCAACGATTACCCCATCGCGTCGCTGCGCAGCGTGAAGGACGACGTCCGAGAGGTACGCCGCGGAATGGAATGCGGCATCCGGCTCGATGGATTCAACGACATCAAGGAAGGCGACGAATTGCAGTCCTTCCGGATTGACCAGGTCAAACGGACTCTCGAGTGATATGAGTTCCCGCCGCCTTGCTCGCATGGCCCAGGCCATTCGTGAATCGGTCAGCTCGGCGATCCTCTTCGAATTGAAGGATCCCCGGGTGCAGGACGTCACCGTCGTCGGTGTCGATGTCGCCGGGGATCTGCGCTCCGCCCGAGTGCGGGTGACCGTGCGGGGCGACAGCAAGGCCCAGGCACTCTCGCTGCACGGGCTGAGGTCGGCTCGAGGCTTTCTGCAGTCCAAGATCGGAGCCCGGCTCGAAACCCGCTACATTCCCGTGCTCGAGTTTACTCTCGACGATGGAGCGAGGCAGCTCCTCGAGGCCGCTCAACTGCTCTCCGAAATCGAACGCGAACAACTCACCACCGCAGAAGAGACTCCCGAATTGACCGGCGAAGACTGAACCCCGGCCCCCGACCCCAGCACCCTTCCTCACACCAGGACATTTGTCACCCTTTTATGGCCGCCGCTAAACACACCAAGGCCCCGGGCCGACAGGACTCCATCCGACGCATCCTCGGATTGCTCGAGAACCGCTACCGAGCGGATCTCCGTGAGCCCCAGGAGCAACCGGTGCTCGAGACCCTGATCTATGCCATTTGCCTGGAGGACAATTCGTTCGTCGAGGCGGAGACGTTTTACGGGCGGATCGGGACTCTGTTTCACGATTTCAACGAGGCGCGGGTCAGCAGCATCACCGAACTGTCCAAGGTGTTTCTCAAGTCGCCGACGGCCGAATGGAAGGCCTTTCGCTTTCGCCACCTGCTGACGCACGTCTTCGAGTCGTTCTATGCCTTCGACTTCGATTCGCTGCTGAGAAAGAGCAACGAACACGCCAACCGGTTGCTGGGACGCGTTCCGGAATTGAGCCAGTTTGCTCGAAATTACACGCTCAAGCATTGCATGGAGATTCACCTGCTGCCGCTGGATGAACGCTTGCGCGACGCGGTGGCCTGGCTCGGACTGGGCACCTCCCGACAAACCCCTCAACGAAGCGGCTCGGCTCTGAAATCGGTCGTGCGCAAGGCCGACGTCGACCGCTTCTGCGGGCTGATTCGCTGTCTGGCCGCCGACCCCAAGGCGATCAAGCTGTTCGCCATCGACCAGGAAGCGGCCTCCGGGACCAACTTCGAACTGAGCACCGCCGTCGATCGCCTCAGGGCACTCTTCGCCGAAATCGACAACCCGAAGCCAAAGACCACCGGCAAGCCCAAGCCGGCAGTGAAGCAGGCGGGGGCCGCCAGGAAGTCGACCAGGAAGCCCACCGCCAAGAAGCTTTCTGCCAAGAAGCCGGCTGCCAAGAAGACAGGCAACAAGACAGGCAACAAGACAGGCAACAAGACAGGCAACAAGACAGGCAACAAGACGACCAGCAAGAGGGCTGTCCAAGCGTCGGCCAAGAAGGCATCGGCCCGGAAGACTCCCTCGAAGTCTGCGAAGCGGAAGAATTAGAGTCGACCCGGTGTCGACCCGCGTCGGTCGACTTGGGCGTAGTCGCGTTGGGCGGCAGTGGTTACAATGCCGGCACCGTTTCCCAAGGCATGGAGCAGGAGCCTCGTGGTGGTTGTGAGACGGGCCCTGGCAGAGACAGACCGATGACCCGATTGTTGATTCTGGTTTTGTTACTGCCGTCGCTGGCGATGGCCCAGTCGGCTGCTCCCAAGAAGTCGCCCCCGAAAGCCTCTGCCGAGAAGCCCGGCTTCCAGCAGCAGGTGACCGACGATCCGGCCCGGCCCCTGGATCCCAAGCGTCTCAAGAGCGGAAAGCCCGGATCGAAGCGGTCTCTGGCTCGGGCCTGGTACATGACCGGCCGCTACAAGATTGCCAAGGGCGATTTCAAGGGGGGGCTGACGGCCTTTGAACAGGCGGTCAAGCAGGACCCCGGGCAGGTAGCGATCTACCGCGAGATGCTGCAGTTGGCGTTGCGGCTGAACCGTGTCGACGATGCGGTGGGATACGCTCAGAAGGCCATATCACTCAACCCCGACGACTACCAGCTGCTGCGGTGGCTCTCGCGGCAGATGATCCGGCAGCAGAAGTTGTCCGAGGCAATCAAGCTGCTCGAGCAGGCCCGCGGGTCCAAGGCGATCAATCACAAGTCGGCGATTTTCGTCAACGTGATGAGAGATCTCGGGCTGATCTACACCGGGATCGGCAAGGCACAGGCCGCTGCGGATTGTCTCGAGGTGGTGTTTGCGGCGTTGAAGGATCCGGCCGGCTACGGGCTGGATGACCGTTCGCGGCGGGCGTTGCTGGCCAACCCGGCCACGTCGTTTGAGCGGCTGGGTGAGGTCTTCCTGGCGGCGAAGAAGACGGGGCTGGCAGTCGAGGCATTTCGGGCGGCGGCCAAGCAGGGGCAGGGCAACCCGGCCACGCTGGGCTTCAATATCGCCCGCGTCCACGCTCAGACCAGCAAGTTCGACCTGGCGCTCAAGGAATTGCAGGTCTACTTCGACAAGAAGCAGACATCCAAGGGACGTGCCGCCTACATGCTGCTGGCCAGCATCTACAAGGGGCTGAAGAAGTCCGACCAGCTGATCGAGCAACTCGAAAAACTCTCCGCTCACGATCCCGAGAACTCCTCGCTGAAGATCTTCCTGGCCGACCAGTACGTGTCGGCCAAGAAGTACGACAAGGCACGGCCGCTGTACGAGCAGGGCCTGGCCAAGGCCAACCCGGTCGACCGCGAGGCGGGCCACTGGGGGCTGGCGGTGCTGCACCGCAAGAGCGGTCGGGCCAGGGAACTGCTCGAATCACTCGGCTCGGCCCTCGACTCACGAGCAGACCTCAAGCGGCTCGACGCCGAACTCAAGTCGATCGCCTCGGAAGAAAAACTGTACAAGTCTCTGCTGGTCGAGGCCACAAAGCAGGCGGCCGATGACCAGGGCCAGGCTCCGTTTGCCCGCCGACTGGTGGCAGCTCGGCTCGCGATCCAGCTCAAGCAGAACGACCGGGCTACCGTGCTGTTGGCCTGGACGCTGGCTTCGCAGAAGGCTACACGAGACGTCAAGGATCGAGTGCTGCTCGACCAGCTCCGCCGTCACATCGAGGACTTTGCGCGGGTGCTGATGGGCGAGGATAAGTACGTCCCGGCGGCCTCGCTGTTGCGGACCGCCGCAGACGACCAGGCCCTGGGTGTCTTCAAGCCCCAGTTCCTCTTCCAACTCTCGCAGGCCTACGAATTCGGCAACAAGACCGCACAGGCGCTGGCCGCGATCGGAGAAGCGCGGAGGACGAGCAACCACCCGCTGCTGCACTACCAGGAGGCCTGGATCCACTACCACGCTCGACAGTACGACAAGGCCGTGCCGATGTTCGAGCAGGTGATCAAGCAGTTCCCCGACGACAAGAGCATCGTCCGCCGTTGCCGTTTCTCGCTTTCGCAGATCTACGTCGAGCAGGGAGACATCGCCAAGGGCGAGCGGGTGCTCGAGGAGGTCTTTGCAGCGGAGCCGGACAACCCGTCGGTCAACAACGACCTCGGCTACCTCTACGCCGACCAGGGCAAGAAGCTGGACCAGGCTGAGCAGATGATCCGCAAGGCGCTCAAGGCCGATCCGGAAAACTCGGCCTACCTCGACAGCATGGGCTGGGTGCTCTTCAAGCAGGGCAAGTACACCGAGGCACTCGGGTTCCTCAAGAAGGCTTCGGCCGACCGCGACGGCGAGGATGCCACGATCCTCGACCACCTCGGCGATTGCCTCGATAAGCTCAAGCAGAAGAAACCGGCGATCAAGAACTGGAAGAAGGCTCTCGAGGTGGCTCGCAAGGCCGAGCGGCCCGACAAGAAGCTGATCGAGCGGATCGAAAAGAAACTCAAGGATGCCGGCCAAAAGGCGAAGCCGCCCAAGAAGAAGTAGCTGGGCGAGCCGGGCCGGGGAACCGACGAGGCGAGGGCGTCATGGCCGGGCATTCGCACTGGGCGGGCATCAAGCACAAGAAGGGCCTCGCCGACAAGAAACGCGGTAAGCTCTTCGGCAAGCTCAGCCGAGCCATCATCGTCGCGGCCCAGGCCGGCGGAGGTGACCCCGACGCGAACCTCTCGCTGAGGTACGCCATCGATCGGGCACGCAAGTCGAGCATGCCCAAGGACAACATCGAGCGGGCGATCCAGAAGGGATGCGGGTCCGACGGGGGTGCCAGCTTCACCGAGATCGTTTACGAGGGGTACGGGGCGGCGGGTGTGGCGGTGCTGTGCGTTGCGCTGACCGACAACCGCAACCGGACCGCCGGTGAAGTGAGGAAGATCTTCGAGGTCGCCGGAGGAAATCTCGGTAGCACCGGCTGCGTCGCCTGGATGTTCCAACGCAAGGGGCTGTTCACCGTCGAGAAGTCCAGCGTCGACGAGGAGTCACTTTTTGAAGTGGCGCTGGAAGCCGGAGCCGATGATGTCGAGGAGGAAGGCGAGGTCTACCAGGTCACCTCGTCGGTCGAAGACTACCTCACCGTGCTCGATGCACTCAAGGAAGCCGGGATCGAGACGGAGGTCGCCGAGCTTGCTCACATACCGCAAACCACCGTCAACCTCGATGCGTCCAACAGCAAGCAGGTGCTGAATCTGCTCGAGGCCCTCGAGGACCAGGATGACATGCAGAGCGTCACGGCGAATTTTGATATCCCCGACGAGATCCTGGCCGAGGTGGCCGGCTGATGCCGCGTGACCCCGTGCTGCGTGGTTCCGATCCCGGCGACGGACCGCCTGAATTGCCTGAAATGCCTGAGGCGGTCGAGACGGCCGAGACCGCCGAGGCGGGAGCCGCTGAGGGGTTCGACGCCGACGACGCCCGTCTCGACGATCGCCTGCGGCCCCAGTGCCTCGACGACGTGGTCGGCCAGAGCAAGGTGGTGGAGCGGTTGAGGATCGTGCTCGAGGCCGCTCGCCGTCGCGGCGATCCGCTCTCGCACCTGCTGTTTGACGGCCCGCCGGGCATCGGCAAGACGACCCTGGCCACCGTGCTGCCTCGCGAACTGGGTGTCGACGTCCAGATCACCTCGGGACCCTCGCTGAGCGCTCCCAAGGACCTGCTGCCCTATCTGACCAACGCCAGCCGCGGCTCGGTGCTGTTCATCGACGAGATTCACCGGTTGCCGCCTACCGTCGAGGAGTTCCTTTATCCGGCGATGGAGGATTTCCGGATCGACATCACCCTCGGCGAAGGACTCAATGCCCGCACAATCAACATGACGCTTGAGCCCTTTACTCTGATCGGCGCGACCACCCGCAGCGGGATGCTGACGGCTCCTTTGCGCGACCGCTTCGTCAACCGCGAGCACCTGGACTTTTATGACGTCGAGGACGTGACCGAGATCCTCCGCCGCAACGCCAGGAAGCTGAGGACCGAGCTGCACGAGGGTGCGGCGGTGGCGATTGCCAGCCGCAGCCGGGGCGTACCCCGTAAGGCCAACAACCTGCTCCGCTGGACCCGCGACTTCGCCGACGCCGGAGGGCATCCGCAGATCACCGATGCGTTGGCCGACGAGGCGTTGCGGATGCTCGAGGTCGACATCCTGGGACTCGACAGCCTCGACCGCAAGTACCTGCAGATCCTGGTGACGGTTTTTGGAGGCGGACCGGCCGGGATGCAGGCGATCGCACACAGCATGAACATTGTCCCCGAGACGATCGAGAACGAGGTTGAGCCGTTTCTGTTGCGGGTCGGGTTTGTGCAGAGGACCCCGCGGGGACGGGTGATCACCGCCGCAGCCCTCGCACACCTCGGCCTGACACTCGACGAAGAACCCGGCGAGGGGCAGGGGCAGGGGCAGCTGTTCGACTAGCTCTCCGCGGACACTAGCCCGCAGCGGCGGCCAGAGCCGCGTCGTAGTCGGGATGCTCGGTGATCTCGCCGACGTACTCGACGTGAGTCAGTGTGCCGCCGCCGTCGACGACGAAGACGGCTCGAGCCAGGCAGCGGTCCAGCGGTCCGCCGGCGATCAACACTCCGTAGGCTTCGCCGAACCCGGTGCAGCGGTGGGCGCTGAGTGCCGTGACGTTCTGCACATCCTCGGCTCCACACCAGCGTTTCTGGCCGAACGGCAGGTCCATGCTGACCACCAGCACCTCGGTGTTCTCCAGCCCACCAGCCGCCTCGTTGAACTTCTTGGTCTCTTGGTGGCAGACGGGGGTATCAAGCGAGGGCACGGTGGCAATGATCCGGGTCTTGCCGGCACTGTCAGCCAACGTGACATCGGCCAACTCACCACTTTGCAACGTGAAATCCGGGGCGGGGGATCCGGCGGCCAGTGCAGCACCGGCCAGGTCTACGGGGCCGCCCTTCAGGGTCACGGCACCACTGCGTACGTCAGCCATCAGTTGACTCCTCTCTGGAGGTTCGAGACGATCGAGATCGATGAGGTAGAGACCGGAGTATGAGGATTGGCGAGGGAGTTTCAAGGCAGCGACGGACCTGCCCGGTGATGGGCCCTCCGGGGGCATTGGCATCGCCGCGAGACTCTTGGCCGGCGCGGGACTGGGTGAGCGTGAGGGTGGTGGTGTGAGTGAATCTCGGTACGACTTCGACGTGGTGGTCGTGGGCGCCGGTCATGCCGGGTGCGAGGCGGCGTTGGCGGCCGCTCGAGTGGGTGCCCGCACCGCGCTGCTGACGATGAACTGCGACACCGTGGCCCAGCTGAGCTGCAATCCCGCGATCGGGGGGATCGCCAAGGGGCAGATCGTTCGCGAAATTGACGCCCTGGGGGGGCTGATGGGCGAGGTGATCGACGAGACCGGGCTGCAATTCCGCATGCTCAATCGGGGCAAGGGCCCCGCCATGCACAGCCCCCGGGCCCAGGCTGACAAGAAGGCCTACCAGTTCGCCATGAAGTTCCGCGTTGAGAGCCAGGTCGGGCTGGTGCTTCGGCAGGAGATGGTCGAGGGCCTGGTGGTCGAGAACGACCGGATCGCGGGAGTACGGGTCCGCGGCAATGCGGTCTACACGGCCGCCGCCGTCGTGGTGACCACTGGCACGTTTCTGAAGGCGGTGATGCACACCGGGGAGGCTCAGACAGCGGGAGGCCGATCGGGCGAAGGCACCACCGGCACGCTCTCCGATGAACTCCACCGACTCGGCTTCGAGCTGCAGCGGTTCAAGACCGGCACCCCGCCGCGACTCAACGGCCGCACCATCGATCTCGCGAAGCTCGAAGAACAACCCGGTGACCCCTCGCCACAGCCCTTCAGCTTTCTCACCTCCTCGATCGATCGACCGCAGCTGTGTTGCTGGCTGACCGAAACCAACCCCGCCGGGCATCAGCTGATCCGCGACAACCTCCACCGCGCACCGATCTACAGTGGGCAGATCGACTCGACCGGACCCCGCTACTGCCCGTCGATCGAGGACAAGGTGGTGCGGTTTTCCGACAAGGACTCCCACCAGATCTTCCTCGAACCCGAGGGCTGGGGGACTCACGAGGTCTACTGCAACGGGATCTCGACCAGCCTGCCCCGCGACGTGCAGGACGAATTGATCCGGGGGATCAGGGGCCTGGAACAGGCCGAGATCATGAGGTACGGGTACGCGGTCGAATACGACTTCGCCACTCCGACACAACTGGATGCCACGCTGCAGACCCGACGCGTCCAGGGACTCTACTTCGCCGGTCAACTCAACGGGACCACCGGTTACGAGGAGGCTGCCGGGCAGGGGCTATTGGCCGGAGCCAACGCCGCCCTGGCCCTGGCCAGTAGGCCCCCGCTGGTGCTCGATCGCAGCCAGGCCTACCTCGGCGTGCTCGTCGATGACCTGGTCACCCGCGGAGTCGATGAACCCTACCGCATGTTCACCTCACGCGCCGAATACCGCCTGCTGCTGAGACACGACAACGCCGATCGACGCCTGACCCGGATCGGTGAACAGGCGGGGCTGGTGGATGACGTGAGGATACAGCAGTTGGAGCGGCACGAGGCGGAGGTCGAGCGGGCCGAGAGCCGCATCAAGCAATTGCGGCACGACGGTAAGTCGCTGGAGCAGATCCTGCGACGCCCCGAGATCGACTGGGAGGGGCTGTGTTCGCTGTCGGCCGAATTGGCCGACTTGGGGATCGAGCCGCGGGCCGCGGCACAGGTCGAGATCGAAACCAAGTACGCCGGCTACCTGAAACGGCAGGAAGCCTCGATCCGGCAACAGCAAAAGACCGAGCACGTGGCGATTTCCGAGACCTTCGACTACGACGCCGTGCCGCAACTCAGGAACGAGGCCCGCGAAAAACTCGGCCGCGTCCGCCCGTCCAACCTCGGTCAGGCTTCCCGGATCAGCGGAATCACGCCCGCCGACCTCGCCCTGTTGATGCTGTACCTGCAGCAGCCGGTGCCTGCCGACGCCGATTGACGTCGTGCCGGGCGGCCGGGAGGGTCTGGAAGGTTGGGTAATTGGCGTGTGACATTGACGGCGAGGAAAGTTGGAGGAGAATGTCGGTATTGACCGACATAGGAAGATAGATACAATCGGCCCCTATGATAAGCAGGGTAAGATCGATGCCTTGGAGAGGTATTTCGGCTTACCGGGATTTCAGGGCTATGGACTGGCCAGGCTGGTCGGCCTGCGTGAAGTTGCACGAAGCGAAGATGCGTGGGTTCGGCGTCAGCCCCATTCAAGGAACGGATGGATTCAATGAAGACAGTCTTCACGACCGGTGAAGCGGCCAAGATCTGCAACGTCTCTCAGCAGACGATCATCCGTTGCTTCGACTCGGGTCAACTCAAGGGATTTCGCGTCCCCGGCTCACGGTTCCGCCGCATCCCACGCGACGTGCTCTATCGCTTCATGAAGGACAACGGCATCCCCACGGATGCTCTGGAGAGCGGTCGTCGCAAGGCGTTGATCGTTGATGACGACGAGGAGTTGGTCGAGTTGATCCGTGACGTCTTCGACGCGGACGGTCGATTCGACGTCCGGGTGGCCAACAACGGTTTTGACGCCGGGATGATGGTCAAGGAGTACAAGCCGGACGTGATCGTGCTGGACGTGATGTTGCCCGACATCAACGGCAGGGAAGTCTGCCAGCGTGTCCGCAGCGACGTGAATCTCGACGACGTTCGCATCATCTGCATCAGCGGGATGGTCGAAGCCGACAAGATCGACGGTCTGAAGGAGGCTGGTGCGAACGAATTCATGCAGAAGCCGTTCGAGGTGGATGCCTTGTTCGCCGCCGTCTGCGGGTTGCTCGACATCGAGGTGCCCGCCTAGTTCGGTTGGCCATCCCTCCATCGAGTCGGGCGCAAGGGATCACGGTCCCTTCGGGAGGTGTCTGCGATGAGCGGGGAATCGGATCCCGTCGGCGTGGCAGTCGATGACGAGCGGCTCGAGTCGCTGGCCGAGTTCGCTGCTGGTGCCGGCCACGAGTTGAACAATCCGGTGGCGACGATCGTGGGCCGTGTGCAGTTGTTGTTGCGCGACGAGACCGATCCGTCACGTCGGCAGGCATTGGAGACGATTGCCGGGCAGGCCTACCGCATCCGCGACATGATCTCCGACGTGATGCTCTTTGCCCGCCCGCCCGAGGGCGAGGCCTGCGACTGGGACCTGGTCGAGCTGGTTGCCGAGGTGGTAACCGGGGTCACGGGGGGGCGTGCCGGTTTCGAGGGTCGTGTCGAGTTGAGCGCGAGTGGCAAGGCTCGGATCCACGCCGATCCAGGCCAGGTCTCGGTGGTGGTCGAGGAGTTGTTGACCAATGCCCTGGAGGCCGACGCCGAGGGGACAATCGTGGTCGGTGTCACCGGTGGAACATCGTCGGTGCTGGAGATACGAGACGGGGGTCCGGGCCTGGACCCCACCTCTTTGCGTCATCTCTTCGACCCGTTCTATTCGGGTCGGCAGGCCGGGCGAGGCCTGGGATTCGGGTTGCCGAAGTGCTGGAGGATCGTCACGCTGCAGGGGGGCCGGATCGAGGTCGAGCCGAACGATCCCAGCGGGTTGTGCGTGCGGGTCACCTGGCCCGGCGTGGCCTGAGTCCAACCAGTGACCTCCAGCACGGGACCAGTGCGTGATGCTTCCGCTGCGACTGCCGTTGTTGCTGGGTGAGGCGGCTGCGGAGTCGGCTGCGGTGGCGGTGGGTGCCTGGAGCCTGTTGCCGCCGGTATTGGCGATCGGCCTGGCGTTGCTCTTTCGCCGGATCGGCTGGGCGCTGTTGATCGGAGTGGTCTCCGGGGCGTTGATCGTGGCCCGGGGCGACGTGGTCGAGGCGGCCATTGCGTTGTTTCGTGATTACCTGGTGGGTGATTCCAAGAATGCCTATGCGCACGGCCTGATCCTGGTCTTCACCACGTTGCTGGGCACGATGGTCGGCGTGATCACCCGCAACGGTGCGATGCAGGCGTTGATCGCCAGGTTGATCCGGCCCGGCCGCGATCGTCGGCATGGCCAGCAGTTGACCTGCGGGCTGGGCCTGGCCGTCTTCTTTGACGACTACGCCAACACGCTGGTGGTGGGCACCTCGATGCGTCCGATCACCGACCGACTGAGGATCTCGCGAGAAAAGCTCGCCTTCCTGATCGATGCCACGGCGGCTCCCGTCGCCGGCCTGGCGCTGATCTCGACCTGGGTCGCGTTCGAGGTCGGGGAGATCCAGTCGGCCTTCCGATCGGAAGCGGGCCAGGAGGTGAATGCCTACTGGGTGTTTGTGCAGACGATCCCCTACCGATTCTACTCGATCCTGTTGCTGGTCTTCGTCTGGACGGTGGCTCGCAGCGGTCGCGACTTCGGGCCGATGGCTCGTGCCGAACACCGTGCGGTCACAACCGGCGCGGTGTCACGTGCCGGCAGCGTGGCTCCTGCTGCGATGGACGAACTGCCCGCAGGGGTCAAGCGGCGGGGACTGGCCATCAACGCGCTGGTGCCGTTGCTGGGATTGGTCGTGGTGCTGGTGGCGGGCCTGTGCCTGTATGGCGGCGGCCTGGCCCTGGAGGTGATGCTGGGGGCGTCGGTGCTGATGTCGCTGGTGAGCGTGGAGCTGACGCTGGCCACACGGGCTCTCTCGCCCAGAGAAACCCTCAAGGGCTGGTACCTCGGAGGGGCCAGCATGTTCGCAGCACTGTGGATACTCGTGCTGGCGTGGGGCCTGGGAGCGGTGTGTGGCAGGGAGGCGTTGGGCACGGGGACGTACCTGGCGGAGTTGACCGGCCAGAGCCTGCCGGTGGAGATGATGCCGGCACTGTCGTTTGTGCTGGCCGCGGGCATCGCCCTGGCCACCGGAAGTTCCTTCTCGACCATGACCCTGCTGATTCCGATCTCGGTGGGCATGACCTGGAATCTACTCGAGGCCCCGGTGGTCGACGACCCCCTGATGCTGGGTGCTCTGGGGGCGGTGCTGGCCGGGGCCATCTTCGGAGACCATTGCTCACCGATTTCGGATACCACGGTCCTCTCCTCGGCCGCCTCTGGCTGCGACCACCTCGATCACGTCTCCAGCCAGGCCCCCTACGCCTTCGTGATCGCGATCGCGTCGTTGCTGGTCGGATACGTTCCGATCGGCTGGGGTGTCCCGGTGTGGATCTGCCTGCCCGCGGGGCTGGCCGTGGCGATCGCCATTCCACTCGTGTTCGGCCGGCTGCCCGGCGAGGCCGAAGTCGAAGAGGATCCCGCAGAGGTGGCGGTCGATCCGGAATGATCGCCGTTCCCCAGGCAGCCGGTGCGTACGACCGCTGCAGCCCTCAGTCTCGGACTAACCGGCCCGTCTTGCCGCGATTTCCCCGGCAAACTCGACCCAGACCACCGTGTCTGCCACCGCTTCGGTTACGTTGAAACCAGTGTTTCACCGGGCCGGGCCCGAGACATGGTCTTGGATCGAGTGCGTCATGAGCAGATTGACAGGCATCTTCACTCCGAACCTCGTTCCGCTGGACCAGCGGGGTGAGATCAACGAATCGGAACTGCGGCGGTACGTCGATTGGCTGATCGACCGCGGCGTTCACGGCCTGTATCCCAACGGGTCGACCGGGGAATTCACCCGTTTCACGGTCGAGGAGCGGCGTCGGATTGTCGAGATTATTGCCGACCAGGTGGACGGTCGGGTGCCGATCCTGGCAGGAGCGGCCGAGGCGAATGTCCGCGAGACGGTGGCGGCGTGTGAGTACTACCACGGGCTGGGAGTCCGGGCCGTGGCGATTGTCGCCCCGTTCTACTACCAGTTGGGCCCCGAGGCGGTTTATGCCTACTACAAGGAGATCGCTCGCAACACTCCGGTCGATGTCACGCTCTACAACATCCCCATGTTCGCCTCCCCGATCGACGTCGCCACGGTCTGCCGGCTGGCCGAGGAGTGCGAGAAGGTGGTGGCGATCAAGGACTCCAGCGGCGACCTGCCGCACATGATCCGCATGATCCAGGCCGTGCGGCCGCTTCGACCCGATTTCTCGTTCCTGACCGGCTGGGATGCGTCGCTGATGCTGATGCTGCTGGCCGGTTGCGACGGGGGCACAAATGCCAGTTCGGGTGTCGTACCCGAGGTGACTCGGAAGCTCTACGAACTGACGCTGGCCGGGAAACTCGACGAGGCCCGGCAGGTCCAGTACTCGCTGGTGACGCTCTTTGACGCGATGATCCAGGGCCCCGAGTTCCCCGACGGGTTCCGGCTGGGGGCGTCGTTGCGAGGCTTCCGAATGGGCCAGGGCCGTCAGCCTCAGACATCCGTGCAGGCCAGAGATCTCGAAACACTCAGCAGCACGCTGCAGGGCCTGTTGTCCGAGCAGGGGTGCACGGCCGAATCGGGGACGGGCAGCTCGGAGCCAGGCACCGGAGGCGGTGTGGGTTCGGACGAGGTGAGTGACCTGGTCGAGACGATCCTGGGCGAATTGAAGCGACGTGGTGTCGCGTTGGTCTAGCCCGCCTGCGGCGGGTTCAGGCCAGGGCGGCCCGGTAGACGGCGGCTCCGGCTTCGAGAGCCTCGGCGATGCGGGCCGGGTCCTTGCCACCGGCCTCGGCCAGGTCCGCTCGTCCGCCACCTCCGCCTCCCACCGCCTGGGCTGCGGCCCGAACACAGTCGCCGGCGCTCAGGCCTCTCTCGATCAACTCGGGGCTGATCGCCGCGGTCAGTGCGACCTTGCCATCGACCTCGGCCGCAACGATCAGTGCGACCGGCGAGGCCTTGTCGCGTAACTGGTCGGCGAAGTCCCGCAGCCCGCTCCGGTCGACTCCCTCGGCCCGGTGTGCCACGATCCTCACCCCGTCGATCACCTCAGCGTCCTCGATCAACGAGTCGGCGGTGCCGGCGATGGCCGAACGGCTGTGCTGCTGCAGCTGCTTCTGGATCTCCTTGAGGTCCTCCTGCAACCGCTCGACCCGTCCCAGCAGTTCGTCGGGGGGTGCCTTGAGTGCCAGCGAGAGTCCCTTGACGACCGACTCGGTCTGGCGAACCTGCTCGAGTGCCCTGGGTCCGGTCAGTGCCGAGATCCGTCTGACTCCCTTGGCGACCGGTTCTTCGGAGATGACCCGGCACAGGCCCACCTGCCCGGTGTTCTCTAGGTGCGTGCCTCCACACAGCTCGGTGCTGAAGTCCCCCATCTGCACCACCCGCACGTGGTCGGGGTACTTTTCGCCGAAGAGTGCCATGGCACCGGCTTCGCGAGCGTCCTGGAGCGCCATGATCTCCGTCGAGACCCCCGCACCCTCGGCGACTCGAGTGTTGATCACATCTTCGATGCGGCGGATCTCCTCGGCGGTGACCGGCTGCTTGTGGGCAAAGTCGAATCTCAGAGCGTCCTGCTCGACCTTCGACCCGCGTTGCATCGCGTTGTCGCCGAGCACGGTGTGCAGTGCGTGGTGCAAGAGGTGCGTGGCCGAGTGGGCTCGACGGATCCCCGCCCGACGTCCCTGGTCGACCTCGGCACTCAGCTGGCTGCCGGGTGCGAGCGTTCCGGATTCGAGGAAACCGATGTGCAGCAGCAGGTCCCCATCCCGCTGTGTATCGGTGACACGGAACACGGTTCCTTCACCGCTCAGTCGCCCGCGATCCCCCACCTGGCCTCCGGCTTCTCCGTAGAAGGGTGTTCGATCGAGCACGACGGCGGCGACGGCTGCTTCACCGGTCTGCGACCAGTCCTCGACCAGTTCTCCGTTGGCGATCACGCCCTCGACCCGTACCGGCTGCAGGGTCGATTCGTACCCGTCGAACTGTGTCCCTCCGCTGCGGGTGCGGAGTTCATCGAGTGGTCCGGTGGCCATCACGCTGTCGAGGAATGCGCCCGAGCCGCTGCCGGCCATGTGCTGCTTCATGCATGCGTCGAATTGCTTTCTGTCGACGGTCATCCCGGCCCGCGTGGCCAGGGCCTCGGTCAGCTCGACCAGGAACCCGTCGGTCTGGTGCAGGTCGAAGGCCTCGTCACCGGAAATCACGCTGCGACCTTCGGACTCGGCCGACTCGGCCAGCTTCTGGAACTTCCCCACTCCCCGTTCGACGATGTCCAGGAACTGGTTCTCTTCCTCGAGCACGACGTTGGCGACCGGTTCGGCCGACCGGGCGAGGTCGGGATACGCGGCGCTCATGGCGTCGACGACCGCGGGGACCAGCTGGTGCAGAAAGGGTTCGTGCCGACCCAGCAGGTAGCCCTCGAGCAAGGCCCGTCTCAGCAGCTGTCGCACCACATAGCTCTGCTTCTCGTTGCCCGGCTCAACCCCCTCGTGGATGCAGAAGGTCACCGCCCTCACGTGGTCGGCGATCCGACGCAGCGGTCGCCCGGTTTCGGCGTCGAACGAGTAGTCGTGGCCCACCACCTCGCCAGCTGCCTCGCACAGCCCGCGCATGATGTCGATCTCGAAATTGCTGCTGACTCCCTGCATCACGGCCGCCATCCGCTCGAGACCCATGCCGGTGTCGATGTTCTGCTTGGGGAGCGGCTGCAGGTTGTCGGGAGGATCGCCGATGCGGTTGAACTGGGTGAAGACCAGGTTCCAGATCTCCACTGGCTCGCCCACGCCGGTGTCGAAAAAGATCTCGCTGCAGGGTCCGCAGACTCCGTCGGGACCGTTGGAGGGTGATCCGGCCGGCCAGAAGTTCTCATACTCGTCGTCCCGCCGGACCCGCGACTCGGGCAACCCGATCTCCTCGTTCCAGATGCGGAACGCTTCGTCATCCTCGTGGAAGACGGTGGCGGTGAAGCGATCGGGATCCAGAGCCATCCAGTCGCTGCCGGTGAGGAACTCCCAGGCCCAGTGGATCGCTTCGGTCTTGAAGTAGTCGCCGAAGGAGAAGTTCCCCAGCATTTCGAAGAAGGTGTGGTGGTAGGCGGTCAGCCCGACGTTGCTGATGTCGCCGGTTCTTAGGCACACCTGGCAGGTCGCGGCACGAGTGAATTCGAGCGAACCGATGCCCAGGAACTGGTTCTTGAACTGGTTCATCCCGGCCGGCGTAAACAGCACCGTCGGATCCTGCGGCGGCACCAGCACGTCGCTGGGGCGGCGTGTGTGTCCCTTGGACTCGAAGAACGCGAGGAAGGTCTCGCGGAGTTCATCAGTTTTCATCGGGGAGCGTGTCTGCTGGATCGAGGTGAGGCGGGCCTACTCGGGCGGTTTGGGCGTACTCGGTCGGTTCGGGCGGAGCTGTGACGCGTGGTCACGGTTTCAGCGTCACCCGCCGTCCATCGAGTAGTTTTAGCGATACGCTGTCGCGGCGGGAATCGACCGTCTTGAAGAATTCGGCGGGAGTTTCGGCTCGTCGTCCGGCGACGGTTTCGATGAAGTCGCCTGCCTCGATCCCGGCCTCGTCGGCGGGGCTGCCGGGTTGGACGGAGGTGACGACGACCGCTCGAGGAAACTCGAACGAATCGGGCACGAACCTCAGCCGGCCGGTGGGGTAGTCGATCTCGATCCCCCGCCACTTCGGGTGCCGTTGTTTGGAGGCGATCATGCCACTGCGGTCCGGCAGCGGCCATTTTCCAAGGGTCACGCTAACCCGGACACGGCGGCGGGTGGTTTCTCGCCACAGGTCAAGCGTCAGCCGGCCTCCGGGCCCGACCAGTTCGACCTGCCGCATCAGTTCATAGCGGCCCAGCACCGGGTGTTTGTCGACAGCCAGGATCAGGTCTCCGCCTCGGATCCCGGCCCGCTGGGCCGGTGAGCCTCGAAACACGCGTGCCGCTCGGGCGGCTCGAGGCTGTTCGAAGCTGCCGTTGTACCCGTTGAGCTGTGCGGTCGAGACGTCCTCGGGCTGGACGCCCAAGAACCCATACTCGACCTCGAGCCCCTTTCTGAGCGTATCGATGATCCGCACGAAGGGCTTATCGAAGGGAATCGCGAAGCCGGCGGAGGTTTCGATTCCATCGCGGGGCGCGATCGACGTGGTCAGGCCCAGCAGGCGTCCGTCGAGGTCCAGCACGGGGCCTCCGCTGGTGCCGTGCTTGAGCCGGGTGTCGAGCTGCAGCAGGGTGCCCAGCCGGTGGATCGACCCGACAGCTCTCTGCAGGCTCTCGCGTGTCCGTGGTCGTGAGAGGGCCTGGCGGCGGGTGTTGGAGATCAGTGCCCAGCCGACGCTCGCCGAACCGTCGCGGGCGATGGCAAACGGATTCCCCAGCAGCAGCACGAAGCGGCCTTTTCGAGGCGTCGGGGAGGCGGTGATCGCCAGCGGCTTCAGTGACCCGGGGGTGAGGCCGGCCTGCTTGAGATCGGTGGGGTCCAGTTCGAGCACGGCCAGATCGCTGCGGGGGTCCGCGGCGAAGATGCGTGCCGGGCAGCCCCGACGATTGGCGAATCGCACGTGCAGTCGCTGGCGGGAGACTCCACCCGCCCCCGACGGCCTCGCCAGCGGACCACCTCGAACCACGTGAAAACAGGTCAGCACCAGCCGCCGGGTGGGGTCCGAGGGATCGGAGACCACGATCCCGGTGCCGTACTCGTTGGGAATGAAGTCCGGGTGGTTCGGATCGACGCTGTTGGCAGATCCGCTCTGCCGGGGTGCCGGTGGGCCTTGCCGGTCGGGGTCGGCATTGGATCCCGGCAGTCGATAGCGGGCGATCGCCACGACCGAGCCTTCGACTCGACGAGTCACCTCGACCAACGACCGCTCGAGTCTCAACAGGCCCGCGGCCCCGGACTGGTTCTGGTTCTGGGCCGAGGCGGTTGAGCAATACAGCAGCCACGGCACGAGGGCTGCGACGACTGCGGGGATGGTGACGCTGCTGCGCATCGAGGGGGACTCCCCCCCGATCGTACCCGCTGCAACGGGGCCACCCAAGCCCGTGCGTCGTCGTCGGCTGCTAGGCCACCTCCGCCTCGGGCAACTCGATCACCGCCGGATCCGCGGCTGCCTCGGCTACCTCGGTTGCCTCCGGAGCCTCGCCCTCCGCGGCGACCGCCTTGATCGTCTCAGGCTCCTGGGCCTCGGCGTCCGCCTCTTCCTCGGGCCCAAACCCTCGAGCCACGAGCACCTTGTCGCGGATCTCCTCGAGCTTGTCGGGGTTCTCGAGCAGCCACAGCCGGGCCTTTTCTCGTCCCTGTCCCAGCCTCGTTTCTCCGTAGCTGAACCAGCTGCCGCTGCGTTGCACGATCCGGTCTTCGACGGCCATATCGAGGACATCGGCTTCGTAGCTGATGCCGCAGGAGCTGAGCATGTCGAATTCGGCGATACGAAACGGCGGGGCGACCTTGTTCTTGACCACCCGGGCCTTGATGCGGATCCCGATCGCGGTGTCTCCGTCCTTGAGCGTGGCGATGCGTCGGACATCGACCCGTGCGGAGCTGTAGAATTTCAGGGCGCGTCCTCCGGGAGTCGTTTCGGGGCTGCCGAACATGACTCCGATCTTCTCACGAATCTGGTTGATGAAGATCACGCAACTCTTGCTCTTGGCGATTGCTCCGGTCAGTTTCCGCATCGCCTGGCTCATCATCCGAGCCTGCAGCCCGACGTGGGCCTGACCGATTTCTCCGTCGAGTTCGGTTTTGGGCACCAGTGCGGCGACCGAGTCGATCACGATCAGGTCCACGGCGTTGGACTTGATCAGCATCTCGGCGATCTGCAGGGCTTCCTCGCCGTAGGAGGGCTGGCTGACGAGGAGTTCGTCGAGATTGACGCCGAGTCTCTTGGCCCAGGAGGGGTCCAGGGCGTGTTCGGCGTCGATGAAGGCGGCGATGCCGTCGGCTTTCTGGGCACTGGCGATCACGTGCAGGGCCAGCGTCGTCTTGCCGCTGGACTCGGGGCCGTAGAGCTCGACGATCCGGCCACGCGGCATGCCCTGGCCTCCCAGGGCGAGGTCGAGCGAGAGCGCCCCGGTGCTGATGCCCTCGATCTTGTAGTTCCCGGCATCCGAGAGTCTCATGATCGAACCGGGTCCGAAGGCCTGTTCGATCTGTCCGACGGCGTTTTCGAGCACGCTCGCGGGGCTCCCCGCGGAGGGCTTCTTCCGTGTCTTGCTTTTGGCCATGGGGGCTTCACTCCTTTGTCCCGCGGCGCGGCCGACATGCGTCGTGACGTCGGCTCGCTGAAATAGACCGGCACAATCCCGTGCCGAGAAATGAATCCTCGCCGCTGGCGGGATGGTTTTCAACGCCAGTGTGTCGAAAAAACCGCTCACCGGGCCATTTCGCTGAGGGCCTTAGGCGGGCTCCGGCGAGTCGGCCCGCAGCAGCAGTCCGAGGTAACTCCGTCGCTCGCTGTGTTCGAGCCCCAGCTCTGCGGCCAACAGCAGCAGAGTGTCGCGTGCTGCCTGGTGTCCGTCGAGGTCACTGATCGTCTCGAGTTCAACGAATTCTCCGAGTCCTTCGACCTGGTCGATCACCGCTTCGACCCGGGTCCCGTGCCACGAGAGTGGGAACGTGCGGCGTTGCTTGGAGACGACTCGCACGAGCCGGAAGCCGAGTGCCTCGAGGATCCCGGCGGCGACCTCGGCTGACTCGATCCCGGTCTCCAACTCGAGCCGCGACTTGGCCACATCGTCGATCAGCGGTCCCTTGTAGGTCAGTCGCACGTCCTGGTCGTCTTCGCGGATCCGCAAAGCCTCGTCGGTCACGGCGAAGTCGCGGCCCGGGTGGGCGTAGTAGTGGTCATTCTGCTGCCGGGCCGCTTGCCCCGTGCCCCGATCTTCTCGAGCCGCTCGACGATCTCCGGGGCGGTCGGAGCTTCGCCCCCGAGCGGGAACTTCAATTCGACTTCAATCGGCATCACCGGCCTCGTACCGCTCGATCGCCTTCCCGATCTCGTCGAGGTACTCCCAGGTGAACAGACCGGTGTCGTGGGCATCGTTCCAGGTGATTTTCAATGCGTAGCTACCCGAATACTCGACGTTGGTGGGGCGGATCTCAGCCGAGACCGAATCGGGATCGAGCACACGCTGACCGGTGGTTTCGCTGACGCAGGCTGCACACGGGCACAGTTGCCTGAGTGCTCGGAAGGGGATGCGGTACGAGGGACCGTCGGGCCATTCCAGCAACAGCAGGCCTTCGTCGCTCAGAAAGCGGATGCGGCTGGGAACGTCGATGGACATGAATCAGTCTCGTCCCGGGTGAGCAATTCTGGGCCAGTAGGTCTCGAAGTCGAACTTCGGACTGTTGTCGAGGTCGTGGCAGGCGATGCAGGTCTTGCGACGTGCCTGCTCGAGGGTGACCCGCACCTCGAGCAGTGCCTGCTCGAGCTGTCCGGCTTCGATCAGTTCCACGTGCCGGTCACCGGGTCCGTGACAGTTCTCGCAGCCGTTGCCCAGCAGGTGAGCCGACGTGTTGCGATCGACAAAACCGCTCTTGAAGGGCAGCACCTCCTGGGGTTCCCAACCGGTGACGTGGCAGGCGAGGCACTCGGCGTCGAACGTCCGCGGCACCCAGTTGTGTTCCTGCCCCTTGCGGCCCCGCAGCAGGCTCTCGAAGGCATCCGCGTGCGGCGTCTTCTTCCACTTGGCCAGGGCCTTGGTGTGGCACTGGCCGCACTGTTCCGAGCCGATGAAGCGGCGGTTTCCGCTGGTGTCCAACGGCAGCATCGCGGCGGCGAGGTCGAGTTGTTCGAGAGTCTGCTGGTAGGTCTTCATGACCTGGGTCATTTTCGGATGATCGGTGAATCTCTGGTCGTCGAGGTTGACGAGTTCGAAGCGAACAGAAGGCTGTTTGCCGGGAGGGCCGATTCCGACGACTCCGGCGTACTTCCCCTTCTGCCCGACACTCAGCACCGTGGTGTTGCCGACCTGGCGGGGGTTGTTGGTCAGAGGGTCTTCGGGGCCGCCGGCACTGACGACCAGGTTGAAGCGCGGGAATCGACGTGCCAGCTCGATCGAGTTCTCGAGTGGTGCATGCGAGAGCAGCACCAGGAAGGTGGCTCCCCGGTCGATGAGCGAGTCGATCACTTCGGGGAGCACGTCTTGTGGAGGGCGGATGGTCACGTCGTCGAGTGCTCCGGTGGCCTCGAGCGACTTGCCGAGAACGGGGTCGAGGATCGCGGTGATCCCGATCGTGTGCCGATTCGCCTTGACCAGTCGGCTGGCGATGGGGGCTCCGGGCAGGTCGTCGCTGTCGAAGAGTCTCACGTTGGCCCCCAGCAGCGGCGGACGAGTCGACTCGGACGGAGGCCGCGGTTTTTCGGCGTCCAGGATATCATCGACAGCATCGGTTTCGGCTGCAGTTCCCTGCGAGAGCAGGAAGTCGGCTCCCAGCGCCAGATCCTCGGGCCCGATCCCCACCGCGACGTAGGCCATTTCGCCCAGTGCCGCGAGCATGGTCTGGTACTTCAGTCGGCTCTGTTCGCGTCGTCGTCGGACGAGTCCTCCCAGGTCCAGGGCGACAGGATGGAAGCCGCGTTGGGACATTTGCCGCAGCAGGTCGGCACGTCTCGAGTAGCCACCCGACTGGGTTTCGGAGCAGCCACACGGTTCGAGGTACCCGTGTTGTTCTCCGGAGAGGACCAGCGTGAGTTGATCGTGGGGCCAGTCTTTCAGCAGGGGCTCAGTCTCGGCCTGCACACGCGCAGTGGTGGGGCCTGGGCCCGGCGGGTCGCCCCCGGCGGGCGTGCGGGTCGCCTGGTACCACGCGGCGAGGCCGACGACGAGTGCGAGGGAGATCAGCAGCGGAAGGGCCCAGCGTGGCATAAAGCGGTCGCGTCGGCGGTGGAGCGGGGACGGGGGTAGGGTCGGAGGTGGAGTCCTAGCGGGAGACGAACCCGACAAAGAACCTCATGCTGCGTTTCGTGTCGCCGACGAGTTCGAGGGACACGATGCCGCGACGTCGATGGGTCAGCACGACCGGTGGCTGGCCCTTGGGGACCGTCAGCGTCATCCAGTACCGACGGTTCTGCTTGGCCGGGAAGTTTTCATCGCGTTCGAGTTCGACCTTCAGGAACTTCGGCTTGGTGGCCTTGACCTGGATCGTGCTGTCGCCGACGACGTCCTTGATCATCATCGGGACTCTCACCGACTTGCCCTTCGCGGCGGAGAACGATCCCAGCTTCAGCAGCAGTTTCTCGCTGTTCCATTCGGCGCCACTTGTCGTCCCGGTCAGGAATTCGATCATCCCCGAGCGGTTGCCACTGAGCCGAAATCTGATCTCGTGTTCTTCGGACAGATCGGTATGGATGATGAGAGTTTCGAGGAAGGGGCCGGCAGCCAACTTGCTGGGGTCGACGGTGGCGGTGATCTTGTAACCGGCCTTGGGCAGCGGCCGGTTGTTTCCCGCCTTGAGTCGAGCGGTGACCTTGGCGATCTTTTCCTGGTCATCGGGAGCCGCGCTGGCGACGGCGGCCAGCGCCAGGAGTTCCTTGGCATCAAGAGCCCGGCTGCTGGTCACCAGGGCTCCCGAGGGGTTCTCGATCTTCAGCAGTTTGAAGCTGTCGGCGATCTCGCTGTGCACTGTCAACTCGACTTCCACCGTCTCGTTGTCTTCGATTCGTCCGACGGACCAGTTGGGTGAGGGTTTGATCACGGCCCGGCGTCCGATCACTCCCTTGATCAGGAAGGGGATCGTGACCAGTTCGGGGTCGTTGGTGCGGATTCGTGCAGAGTGAGCGAATCCGATCGCCGGCTTCTTGACGCCCCAGGCCACGGTGACCTGGACGGTTTGACCGGGCTCGACGACGTTCTTGGCCAACTTGCCAATGGTGCATTCGCAGGTGTTGGCACCCTTGTAATTGGCCGCCAGTCGCAACGGGGCCTCCCCGTCGTTGCGAATCATGAAGATGTGCTCCGATTCCTGGCCCTGTTCCATGATCCCGAAGTCGTACTCGGTGCCACCGACCACGACCGCCTTGGGGTGAGGTCCGTTCCTCGAGGGGGAGGGCAGCGAGGAGGAATCGCCGGGTCGAACCGTGACGGTTGTCGCATCGCGCCAGGCCTTGACGCCCAGGAACAACCCGAAGATGGCGATCACGAAGGTCAGGATGACTACGATGATTCGCATGAACACCTCTTTGATTCGTTTCGAGCCATCAGCTCGTGCGACATGTGACCGTGTCTTCTACGAAATCGACCACATCAAGTGTGGGACTTGGGATTTATTTTGGAAGCCGAACGGATGCTCGCTCAGCGGCTCTCATTCTAGGTTGCGGTTTTCGAGTCGGTCAATTGCGGTCGTCGGTCGTTTCCCGAGCGGTGCTCAGGGGGCAGGTGTCTTTGGCGGCGTAATCAGGGTCCGCATCTCTTCGATGCGTTCGTTGCTCAACAGCTTGTCGACGTGCCCCTGCTGTCCGAGCAACTCGTGCAGCCGGATTGTCGTACGAGCCTCCTGTGCAGCCCGCTGATTCTCGCCGACCTCGGCGAGTGCTTCTGCCAGCCAGGCATGCAGCCTGGGGTTGCTGGGGTAGCGATCGACCGCCGTGGTCGCCCAGTCGATGGTTTTCTGCCGATCCAAGTCGTCGTGGTGCGTCTGCCATCTCAGGCGGTGCGCCCGGGCCAGGTCGTGAGCGGAGGCCCAGTTGTGAGGATCGCGGCCGAGGGTATTGCTGGCGGCACGGACGGCCTGGTCGAGGATCTCGTCGTCGCTCGAGCCGGACGCGGCCTGGTCGAGCCTGAGGTGTGCGAGGCGGCGTGAGGGTGTGGGGTCGAGTCGATCGGCCTGCTGGGCCTGTTTCCACAGCCGAGCCGCCTCGGCCGGGCGTCCGCTCAGCAGCGAGTGCGTCGCATTCTGATGGGAGGTCGATTGCCGGACCACCGGCAGCAGCCCGATCACGCACACCAGCACGAAGAGGAGCCCGCAGCCGACCGCGGTGATCCGAGCCGATTTCAACGCCGTCGCGTCGGTGTGAGCACCCGGAGTGTCGGGTACCGGAGACCACGGTTGCCAGCCGATGACCATCAGCAGCAGCAACTGCATCAGAGCCGGGCGGCTGAAGCCACCGGCTCCCAGCAGGTGAACCACCAGCACACCGGCGGCCGCGAGGCAGGCTCGTCGACGGCTGTTTTGATCGAGAGTCACCGCAGGCAGGCAGGTCCAGGCCAGTCCAGTGCAAAGCAGCACTCCCAACAGCCGAAGATCCAGCGGACCGCCCAGCAGCCAGCCGGGGGCCAGTGCCAGGGCGAATCCGCAGGCGCCTGCGGCGAGCATCGAAGCGGCCGGCCGCCCCGGCGAGTCGCTCGGGTCGTCGGACCCGACCAAGGGGCCGCGGCGTCTGCCCACCAGCAGGACGACACACCCGGCGAGTCCGGCCAGGCCCGCCAGTCCGCCGGTGGCTGCGGCTTCGAGCACGAAGTTGTGCGGATCGGCAATCTCCTCGCTGGATCGTTCGAGCTTGTGGGCCAGGTAGTGCTGGCGAAAGTTGCCCGGCCCGGTGCCCCAAAGCGGCCTGTCCCGGATCACGCCCAGGGTGCCTTGCCAGTACTCGAGCCGATACACCAGCGACTTGGGGGCCTCGGTCAAGACCTCGCGGTCGATGCCTCCGGTGCCCAGAGCTGCGATCACCAGCAGCAGCGGGACTCCGACGGCCAGGGCGGCCTGACGAGGACGCTCTCGCAGCCATCTCACCAGCTCGTTTCCCGCGAGCAGCACCACTCCGGCGGCCAGCCCGACCCACGCCGTGCGGCTCTTGGTCAACAGCAGGCAATAGGCGATCAGCAGCAGGATGATCCCGAACACCACCAGCCGAGTGACCGGCCAGCCGCGGCTCCGCGCGGCTGGCCAGAGTGCCATGCCCAGGAGCAGCAGTGGTGCGAGCAGTCCGCCGAGCGAATTGGCCAGCGCGAAGAACCCGTAGGGTTCGCGGCTGTCTCGCAGCCGGCGTTCCCAGAGTTCTCGAGCGGGACCGCTCAGCGGGATGCCCGCGGCGGCCAGTTCCGACTGCAGCCGGCGGATTGTCGAGATGTTCCCGACCTGCTTTGCGTCGGCGAGTTCATTCTCGAGACTGTCGAACTCGGCGATCGCCTGGCGGTAACCGACGTGGTGCTGCCAGATTCCCAGCAGCGAGATCCCGATTGCCAGGGCCAGAGCGAGCCTCACGACGGCCGCGAAATCGGCTCGGCCCCGCAGCCAGCGCCTCAGCAGCACAAAACTCACCAACACCCCAATCCATTCGCACCCCACGTTGGCCGCCGCTCGAGCATTGCCGTCTGAAGTGAAGCCCAGCAGCAGTGCCGAGATCAGTTGGGGGGCCACCAGCAGGGCGACGGCGAGATCGACGCGGTCCAGTCGCAGGGGCGCGATCGAGGGGTCCCGCAGACGGGCCAGAGTCCAACTCGCCGCCAGCAGCAGCCAGGCAGCGACCAGCCACAGCGTGGCTCCCGTGGCACTCGATTCGGCCGGCACCAGCCAGCGGGTGACCAACAGCCCGACCGCGATGATGACCCAGGCAGAAGATTGCTCGGATGCGATTGCCGTCCCCGAGGCGGCACGAGACACCTCAGGCATGAGGTCCCCCCCCGCCGACTTCGGGTGCGTCGTCTGCCGAGGTGGGGGAGGGTGCTGCGGTGGGTGCTGCGGTGGGTGCTGCGGTGGGTGCTGCGGTGGGGTCAGCGGGTGGTGTAGACTGAGCGGGTCGTGCGACGGTTTCCAGGATGGCGATGACCGCCAGGATGCAGGCGATCAGGGCCACGATCAGCAGTGCTGCGGGCCAGTCTGCGACCTGGTACAGCAGCACTCCACCCAGCCCCGTCATCAGGGTGGCCAGGTGGACGGTCAGCACGGCGTTTCGTCGAGAGAGTCCGAGGTCGACGAGTCGGTGCGAGAAGTGGTTCTTGTCGGGCTGGAACGGGCTGTGTCCGCGCGAGAGCCTGATCAGCATCACGCTGGTGAAGTCGTACAGCGGGATGGCGAGGATGAACAGCGGAGCTAGCATCACGTGTCGCCCGTCGGTGGTTGCCGCGGGATCGGGTTCGTAGAAGGTCCCGACCACGGTCAGCGTCGCCAGCAGGCAACCGATGAAGTAGCTACCGGCATCACCGAGGAAGATCCTGGCCGGTGGCCAGTTGTGGCAGAGGAACCCGGCGAGTGCACCGGCGAGGACCAGCAGCACCCCGGCGACCAGCCAGTGAGGCCTGTGAGTCCCCACGAGCAGGACCAGGGCAAACAGCGAGGCGGCGATCAGGGCGATGCCCCCAGCGAGCCCGTCCATGTTGTCGAGGAAGTTGAAGGCGTTGACCAGGACCAGGATCCACAGCACCGTCACGGCGGCTCCGACCAGCGGGCCGGGCACGAACAGAGTCCCGCGTACGCCTCCCAACACCAGCCCCACCGCGACCAGCACCTGCACCGCGAGCCTGGGTTTCCAGGACAGGTTGCGGAAGTCGTCGATCAGGCCGACCACCGCCAGCAACGTGGCTCCGGCGAGGATGCCCCACAACAGCGACAGCCGCGGGGCGAGCTGCGAGAGGTCGAGTTCGGAGGTGACCTGTTGGGGCAGGAGAGTCTTGAGCGAGATGCCCGGCAGCATGTCGGCGGCCAGCAGCGACGCGATCGCCAGTGGCGTGACGACCGAGAACCACAGGGCCACGCCGCCCCCCATGGGGGTGGGTCGCTCGTGGACCTTCCGCGGACCGGGACGATCGACCAGTCCCCAGGCCGGGGCCCAGCGGCGGAGTAGGGCGGTGAAGACCAGCGACAGCAAGAACGGTGGGACCACGCACAACAGGACGAATGCCAGCATGCTCCCTCTAGCTCCCGGTGACCGCCCGCCCCCTGGATGATGATCCACTCCGCGTTGTGGAGCTCTTCTTCTTGTTCTTACGGGCCTTGGGCTTGTTCCGCTTGAGGGCCTTTTTCCGCTTTCCCTCCTTCGTGATGCTGCCGCGGTCGTCGGGAACGCGGTATTGCCTGCGGAGTTGGGTGAGTTCGTCCTTCAGCCGGGCGGTGATCGCTGTGTACTCCGGAGACCCGTAAACGGAGTGCATCTCACGAGGGTCTCGCTTCAGGTCGTAGAGTTCCCATTCATCGAGGTTGTAGAAGTGGATCAGCTTGTAGCGGGCGTCTCGGACTCCCATGTGCCGACGCACGGCGTGGGGTCCGGGGAACTCGTAGTACTGGTAGAAGAGCGACTTCCGCCAGTCGGCGGCCTCCACATCTGACCGGCCGCGACCGAACAACCGCCCAGGGAGCCTCAGCAGGCCGACGAGGATCCGCGAGCGGGCCTTGCCGGCGAAGAGTGGCTTGAGGCTTCGGCCCTGCATGTCGGGAGGGCTGTCGACGCCGGCGAGATCGAGGAAGGTCTGTGCGAAGTCGAGGTTGCTGACCAGGTCGGAGTTGACGCTGCCGGGCTTGATGTGGCCGGGCCAGCGGGCCATCAGCGGCATCCGGAAACTCTCCTCGTACATGAATCTCTTGTCGAACCAGCCGTGGTCGCCCAGGTAGAAGCCCTGGTCGGAGGAGTAGATGACGATGGTGTTCCTGGCGAGTCCGCTGGTATCGAGGTAGTCGAGCACGCGACCGACGTTGTCGTCGACGCTGGCGATGCAGCGGAGGTAGTCCTTGATGTAGCGCTGGTACTTCCAGCGGACCAGTGCTTTGCCCTTGAGTTTGGCCTTGCGGAAGGCTTCGTTCTTGGGCCCGTAGGCGGCGTTCCAAGTCTTGAGTTGAGCGGGGGTGAAGTTGCGGGGCGGGACGAGCTTGAGGTCGTTGGGGGTCATCGTGCGGGCGATCGACATGTCTTGGGTCCGTGCGGCGGTGCCGCGGCCGAGGTAGCTGTCGAAGAGGTTGTCGGGTTCGGGGATGCTGACATCGTCATAGAGCGTCAGGTGCCTGGGTCCGGGTTGCCAGTTCCGGTGAGGTGCCTTGTGCTGGTACATCATCATGAAGGGCTTCTGGGTATCGCGGCCCTTGAGAAACTTCAGCGCGATGTCGGTGATGATGTCGGTGGTGTAGCCGGTGTGCTTGACCCGCTTGCCGTTGCGGATCATCGGCGGGTTGTAGTAGGGACCCTGTCCGATCAGCACCTCGTAGTGATCGAACCCGGTGGGGCGGCTCTTGAGATGCCACTTGCCGATCATCGCGGTCTGGTAGCCCGCTTTCTGCAGCAGCTTGGGAAAGGTCTGCTGCTGGCCGTCGAAGCGGATTCGGTTGTCGATGACGCCGTTGAGATGGCTGTGTTTTCCGGTCAGGATCACCGCTCGGCTGGGCGCACAGATCGAGTTGGTGCAAAAGCAGTTGCGGAACAGCATGCCTTCGCTGGCCAGCCGATCGAGGTTCGGGGTCTTGTTGATCTTGGACCCGTAGCAGGACAACGCGTGTGCGGCGTGGTCGTCGGTGAAGATCAGGATGATGTTGGGGCGGGGTGCCGCGGCAACGAGGTCGGCGGCCAACAGGCCCCCGATCAACAGGCACAACGTGGCCCGGCGGCCCAAGCGGGTACAGAGCATTACGAGCCTCCGACGGCGAAGAGAAACCGGAATCGCCCCGCCACGTCATGGGCGATCGAAGTGGGTTATCTTCAGCGCTTTGCCGAGGAACTTCAAGACCCCGGCAGCGGAGCCGTCTCGGACGAATCGGACGACGCGGCCATTGGGGTGGCTGCGGCAGCCGTGAGCGGATCGGTTGGGCTGTGCTGGTGACCGTGCCAATCGGCCATGCCCGCATGGATCCCGGTCCAGTCACCCAGCCGCTGCGACCAGCTCTCGGGCAGCAGGGCGCGGGAGAGCGAGATCAGAGAGACGCTACGGGGCAGCATCAGTTTCCGGCGACGGTTGAGGACTGCCTTGACCACCTGGCGGGCAACCGCGGCCGGGGTCAGCATCCGGGTGAATCGCGGCGGACGGACTCCGGCGAAGAGTCCCGTCGAGATGTAGCTGGGGCACACAGCGGTGACGCAGGCGTGAGCGTGCCCGGCCCGCCGCAGTTCCTCGCGGAGCGACTCGCTGAATCCCAACAGCGCCCACTTGCTGGCGGCGTAGGTCGAGGCACCGGGCAGCCCGATCAGTGCCGAGGCGCTGATGATGTTGACGAGGTGAGCGGTGGGCGAGGCGAGCAGATCGGGGAGGAAGGCGTGGGTGACGCGGATCGGGCCGTGGGTGTTGACATCGAGGGTTCTGAGGTGTTCTTCGAGCGGGACGTCGGTGAAGGGGCCGCCGCGGACGATGCCGGCATTGTTGACCAGCACGTCGATGCTGCCGATCCGCGAAATCACATCTCGCCGCGCCTCGGCAACACTCTGCTCACTCGTCACGTCCATCTCGATCCCCACCGCCGCGTTCCCGCGACGGCTCAGCCAACGCGTCGTCGAGACGACTCGATCGGGATCGTGGTCGGTGACGATGATCCGGGACCCGGCGTCGGCGAACGCGCCGGCCAGGGCTCGGCCCAGGCCGTGGCCGGCTCCGGTGATCAGCACCCAGCGGCCCTCGAGTCGTGTCTTGGTGTGTCTCATGATGTGTGCTCCAGGCCCTTGGCATTCCGGCGATCCCGGCGATCCCGGCGATTCCGACACGTGTTCAGACGCAGCGGATCAGCCGCCAGAGGGATTTCCAGCCGGGCTGATCGTAGAGATCCAGTAAGGCCCACGAGAGGGGTTCGGGGTTGGGGTGACTGGGGAACCAGGCCGGTCGTGGAAACGAAGTCAGCGGGCCATGGAGGACCACCTGGTCGACTCCATCGAGCAGAAACGTGTTGTGAACCCGCGCGTTGCCGCTCTGGACGTCGGCCGGCGTGCTGTCGGGGTGACCACCCCAGGGGGGGCTGGCCAGGGCGTAGTTGAGCCCGACCCACTGGTTGATTCCGACCATGCCGTATCGAAGCGAGGCGACCAGTTGATCGAGCCGGCTTCGAGCGGCCTGGCCCCTGCGGTGACTCGACGGGACACTCAGCGTGGCACTCAGCGTCCCCCACAGCGTGTTGTTGCAGAATTCGACCGCCTTGCGGCTGAACTCCTCGGCCGTCGCAGCCTCGAGGCTCACTTCGGCCAGCACGCAGGTAAACGGTTCGCGGTCAAAGAACGGGGAATCGGATTCGGGATCGACGTCTCGGACGAGTGTTGCTGCCAGCTGCGGATCGTCGGCGGGCAGCCCGGTGAATTCTCGGTATCGCTGGCGGGCACCGGGATACCAGGCATCCCGCCCCGGGCTCGACTCCAGTACCTCGCCCACCCGCTCGACAAACCGCTCCCGCTGACTCCAGCCGCGCCAGGTCAGCAGCACTCGGGTGGCAACGCAGTTGCAGCCGGCGTTGTTGATGACCGATGCGGCGACGTTTTCGGCCTGGTAGTCGAGCTCGCGCCGTGAGTAGCGGCCGGGGAGCACGATCCAGGGGCTGACGTTGCCGAGCTCGGCGGAGATCGGCTTCTGCAGCAGGGGCCGGTCCAGCCGTCGCCGCTCGTCCTGCTCGGGGCCCGCCTTGCCCCAGACGATCGCGTTGTAGGTGTCGACTCCGCCGGTGATGTGGATCGAGTCGACCGTGGGGTGAGCCACGGCTCTGCGTCCGGTTTCGGCATCGCCGGTGATGACTCTCAGGCAGCCAAACTCGATCAGCGGCCCGAACAGCTTCTCGAAGATGGGTTGCAGCGGTTCGTGCAGCGGGTGCAGCTTCAGGAGCACGGCTTCGCCGCGGGCAAAGATGTGGTGGCAGGCATCGAGGACCGGCACGCTGGTGATGTTGCCGGCGCCCAGTACCAGGGTGACCCGCGGAGGGTGGTCGGTGGCTGAGGTCTGAAGGCTGCGAGCGGTGTAGAGGGGGAGCGTGGCGGGGGTGATGCCGGGACGCATGCGGGCCAGGACAGAAAAGCCCCGGAAGGCCAGGCGGTCAAACAGCCCGCGGACCGGGGCCACCGGCACCAGCAGCCGACCGTCGGCCCCGCGACGCAGCCGGCCTGAGAGTCGCGGACGGCCCGTGCGGCTGATCTCCTCGAGTGTCCTGTGCAGCAGTCGCAGGTAGCGTGAGGTGACCACCGGTCCCGAGAGGATTTCTTCGCTGCGAACATGATTAGCATGATCAGCATGATCAGTCGGCTCGGCCTGCTTGACCCCCGCAGAACACTCGACCCAATCGCGTGAGACCCGCATCACGTTTTGCCGGACCGCCTCCACCAGCCGGATCCGCTCAGAAACCGGTGCCATCGCCAGCCGTTCTGAACCGGCGGCCAGGTGTTCCAGGTGGGCATCGAGCAGTTCACTGCCGACGGTCCGGGCCGCGACGGGCGTTTCGGCATGAAGTGCGCGTGTTGTCTGAGGCGACATCGTGGGTCTCTTGGGGGAATCCAGCCAGGTGCCGAGCCGTGACCTGGTGAATTCTAGACCCGCGGGATAGCGCGGCAAAGAATCCGAAGGCGCAAGTTGTGTGATGGCAATCAGTTGTGTCGGTCGTGTCGGCCAGGACGGTTATTCAGGAACCGCTTCGGCCTCGACAGCGACCCGCGCCGCGATTTCTTCACCGATCGTGGCGACGATGTCTTCCAGCGGGATACGTCGCGCTTCGTGGTCGGTCCGCCATTTGAGTTCGACGACACCATCTGCGAGTCCCTTGCCGCCGACGATGATTTTCAGGGGGATCCCGACCAGGTCAGCGTCCTTGAACTTGAAGCCGGGTCGTGCCTTGCGGTCGTCCATCAGCACATCGACGCCCTGAGAGCCGAGCTGTTGGTCGAGTTGCTGGTAGATCGACTCGGCGGCGGCCATCACCTCCTGGTCGTCGATATTGAGTGGAATCAGCAGCACCTGGTAGGGGGCGATCGAGAGCGGCCAGATCAGGCCGTTTTCGTCGTGGGAGGTTTCGGCGGTGGCGGCGACGATGCGGTTGATCCCGATTCCGTAGCAGCCCATCAGCATCGGGTGCTTGACCTCGTTTTCGTCGAGGTAGAGTGCCGAGAGTGCGGTGGAGTACTTGGTCCCGAGCTTGAAGACGTGTCCGACCTCGATGCCTCGTGCCAGTTCCAGCGACCCATCACATCGCGGGCAGGGGTCCTGTGCGGTGGCCATGCGGAGGTCGTAGGAGGTCTCCAGCGAGTAGTCTCGGACGATGTTGACTCCGCTGAGGTGCGTGTCCTTCTGGTTGGCTCCGGTCACCGCGTCGACGATCTCGACCACGTCGTGATCGGCGAGCAGTGGGCAGGAGAGTCCGACGGGTCCGGCGAATCCGACCGGTGCACCGGTGACCTCGATGATCGTCTTGGGATCGGCCAGTTCGACGGAGTCGGCACCCAGGGCCCGTCGGATTTTCGCCTCGTTCGCCTCGTGATCGCCGCGGACGAGCACGGCGACGGTTTGTTCGTCGGCCTGGTAGATCAGCGTCTTGATCATCCGCTTCGGTTCGCAGCCGAGCATGCGGCAGACCTGTTCGATGCTGCCGGCATCGGGGGTTTCGACGGAGTCCAGTTCGGCCATCTGTGCGGGGGCGGCGATTTCGGGGGCCGGCCGCCCGGTTTCGGCTCGCTCGGTGTTGGCCGCGTAGTCACAAGAGTTGCAGTGGACGATTTCGTCCTCGCCGTTGGCCGCAGGCACCATGAACTCGTGCGAGGCATCTCCACCGATCGGACCGCTCTCGGCTTCGACAGGCCGGTAGTCGAGTCCACAGCGTGAGAAGATTCGGCGGTAGGCGTGGTACATCTGTTCGTAGGCGTGGTTGAGTTGTTCGAGGTTGGTGCCGAAGCTGTAGGCGTCCTTCATCTGGAATTCGCTGGTCCGCATCACTCCGAAGCGGGGCCGTTCTTCGTTGCGGAATTTGGTCTGGATCTGGAAGACGGTGATCGGCAGTTGCTTGTAGCTCTTGATCTGCCGGGCGATCAGGTCGGTCACGACCTCCTCGTGGGTCGGCCCGAGCACGACGTGCACCTGGCGATCTCCACGGACGATCGGGAAGTGGATCAGAGCGTTGCCGTAGTCGTCGATCCGGCCGGTCTGTTCCCACAGTTCCGCCGGGCACAGGGCCGGCATGAACAGCTCGATGGCCCCACAGCGTTCCATCTCGTTCCGCACGATCGCTTCGACCTTGCGGACCGCCCGGTAGCCCAGCGGCAGGTAGGTGTAGGCACCGGCCATCACCTGTCGGATCAGCCCGGCGCGGAGCATCAGCTGGTGGCTGGGGATCTCCGCATCCGAGGGGATCTCCTTCATCGTCGGAATCAGCGTCTGGCTCCAGCGCACTGTCTGTGTCTCCCGGACCCCGCGGGGTCTTGCCTGGTTTCGGGCCCTCGCGTGAGTGGGCGAGGTGTCCCGGGACGTCGGGATTGCACCATTCTAGCAAAAGGTCTCGAAGCGGGACACGGCCGCGAGTCTGGCCCTGTCGTTGGAGTCACCGGCGGCCTAGAATCGACAGCGGCCCGGACGTCTCCTGGTTTTCACCGACACCCATGCCCCGCCAATTCGTCGAACATCTCCGCAACGGCCAATCGGTCAACGAGATCTACCTGCTGTCCGAGAAGCAGCTCCGCGCGAATCGCAACGGCGATTCGTTTCTACTGGTCCACCTGAAGGACCGCACGGGTGTGGTTCACGGGTTGATGTGGAACGTGACCGAGGACCTGGCTGCGGGTTTCGACACGGGCGACTACGTGCGGGTCGAGGGCAAGGTGCAGTTGTACCAGGGTGCGTTGCAGACGATCCTGACCCAGGTCAACCCGGTCGACGCCGCGACGATCGAGACGTCGGATTTCGAGGAGGATCGCAGCGAGGCAGCCGAGCGGCAACTGGCTGTGATCAACGAGCTGCTGCGGGGCTTGGGGAACGAGGATCTGCGGGACCTGATGGCCTGTTTTCTCGACGACGAACACCTGGTCGGTGAGTTCTCCCGGGCGGTGGCGGGGATCAAGATCCACCACGCCTTCCGCGGTGGGTTGCTCGAACATGTCACCACGCTGCTGGAGGCGGCGGTGGGGATCGCAAGGCTGTACCCGTTCCTGGACCGCGACCTGCTGCTGGCCGGTGTCTTCCTGCACGATTTGGGCAAGGTCCGCGAGATCTCGGTCCAGGGCACATTGTCCTACACCGACGAGGGCCAGTTGCTGGGTCACATCGTGCTGGTGCTGGAGGACCTGGGGAAGAAGGTCACCGAGTTTGCCGAGCGGACTGGTCGCGAGTTTGACAGCGAACTGCTGATGCAGCTCAAGCACCTGGTCGTCAGTCACCACGGTTCGCTCGAGACGGGCAGCCCGCGTGTGCCGATGACGCCCGAGGCGATCGCGTTGCATCACCTGGACAATCTCGATGCGAAGTTGAACGAGGCGATGGACGTGATCAACAGCGATCCGAACCGTCATTCGGCCTGGACGGCCTACGTGCCGCGGCTGGGCCGCAAGTTCTACAAGGGCCACGACACGGCGTCCGTGGACGCTCTAACCGGCGACAGCGAGGTCTAGGCGGCGGTGGGACGACGTGGTTCAGGCGGACCGGCGGTCTTCGAGGGCCCGGTGCAGCGGACGGCTCGGGGAGCCGGTTTCTTCCGACTGCCCTCAAGCGGAGGCAGGGGCGGGGGCGACGGGGAGCCGCCGCCGGAGTTGTTCATCGCGGCCTCGGACATGCGGGGCGCACTGGACGGAGACACCGTTCGGGTCCGCATGACGGGGCGTCGACGTGGGGGCGGCGGTCGCTGCGGCGAGGTGGTGGCGGTGCTCGAGAGGTCGACCACCCGGTTCGTGGGCCGCTACTTCGAGCGGGACGGACGGGGCCGCGTGCGGGTCGACCGACGGCTGTTCGATGATCCGATCGAGGTGGGGGATCGGGGAGCCGGTGGAGCCCGGCCCGGGGACCAGGTTGTGCTGGAGATGCTACAGTTTCCCGAGTGGAATCGGGACGGGGAGGGGGTGGTCGTCGAGGTGCTCGGGCAGCGCGACGCACCCGGAGTCGACCAGCAGACGGTGATCCACGAGTACGGGTTGCCCGAGGAGTTTCCCGAGGAGGTGCTCCAGGAGGCTCGAGACGTCGCGGCCGGATTCGACGACGAGCTGCTCGGGGCCCGGCAGGACCTGACCTCGCTGACGGTCGTCACGATCGACCCCGCTGACGCCCGCGACTTCGACGACGCGATCTCGCTGGAAGTGCTCCCCGAGGGTGGCTGGCGGCTGGGAGTGCACATCGCCGACGTGTCTCACTTTGTCCGGCCTCGAGGAGCACTCGACCGGGAGGCCAAGCTGCGAGGGACCAGCGTTTACCTGCCGGGCCAAGTGATACCGATGCTGCCCGAATTGCTCTCCAACGGCCTGGCCAGCCTGCAGCAGACCCGGCTTCGCTATGTGCTCTCGGCGATGATCGAGTACACCGACGAGGGCGTCGCGGGTCGGGTCGAGTTTGCCCAGGCGGCGATCCGCGTGACCCGGCGGTTCAGTTACGAGGAGGTCAGCGAGCTGCTGGGGGATCCGGACCGGTTCCATGGCAAGGTGGCCTTGCCGGTTCGCACGCTGCTGATCGAATTGCACAGGCTCAGCCGAGTGCTGCGGCGGCGTCGCTTCGAGGCCGGTGCATTGGAGCTGCATTTGCCGGAGGTACGGATCGAGTTGGATCGGGAGGGTCGAGTCGAGGAGGTCCGCGAGACGGTTCATGACGAGAGTCACCAGATGATCGAGGAGTTCATGCTGGCGGCCAACGTGGCGGTGGCCGAGGAACTCACCGGCCGCGGCCTGGTGTTTCTGCGTCGAGTGCATCCGTCGCCGAGCCCGGCCAAGCTCAGGCAATTCGCCACCTTCGTTGCGGGCCTGGGCTTCAGGCTCGATCGACCCGAGTCCCGCCACGAGCTGCAGAAGCTGATCGATTCAGTCTCCGGCGGTCCGCTGAGCCACGCGGTCAACTACGCGTTGTTGAGGAGTTTCAAGCAGGCCGAGTACAGCGGGCGTACCGAGAGTCACTACGCATTGGCCGCGGAGGATTACTGCCACTTCACCAGCCCGATCCGCCGCTATCCCGACCTGGTGGTGCATCGCATGATCACGGCGATCGCCACCGGTGGGCGACCCAGGGGACTCAGCGACGCGGTGGCCACCAGGCTGGGTCGATCGTGTTCGAGGACCGAGCGGAGGGCCGAGGCTGCCGAGCGGGCCCTGGTGCAGCTGAAACTGCTGCACCACCTCAGCAGCCGGCGGGGCGAGACGATCGATGCGGTGGTGGTGGGGATCGAGAAGTTCGGAGTCATCTGCCGGGGGTTCGGGATTCCGGTCGAGGCCCTGGTCCACGTCAGCGAACTTGGTGAGAACGAGTACTTCGATTTCGATCGGGGTGAGATGACCCTGACGGGTCGACGCAACGGGCGGAGTTTCCGGCTGGGAGACCCGGTGCGGGTCAAGATCGTGGAGGTGGATCTGGATGAACGGAGCATTCGATTCGAGATGGACCGCAAGAGCGGCACGACGCGTCGCGGTGGGGGCCGGACCTCCAGGAGCAAGAAGTCCGGCTCTCGCCCGAAACGATCCTCGGATCTCGAGCGACGGCGACAATCCGGTGGAGAGGCAAAACGGGGCCGTCGCGGTGGAGGCGGAGGCCGCGGGGGAGGCGGGGGGCGAGGGGGAAAGAGTGGACGGGGACGGCGAGGTGGCCGGTGACACTTGACAGTGATCTCCGCGAGGGCCACCGTGCTTCGGTGCGGACCCGAGCGGGTGGCCTGACTACGGAATTGACGACCGAGGCAACCGAGGCAACCCGATGACAGAGCCGCTGTTGCAGACTGCGTTTCACGCCTGGCACACCGAAAACGGGGGCCGGCTGGTCGACTTTGCCGGCTGGGACATGCCGGTGCTGTACACGTCGATCACACAAGAGCACACCGCGGTCCGGACCTCCGTCGGGCTCTTCGATATTGCTCACATGGGCCGACTGATGTTCCGGGGTTCGGACTCCTGCGGGCTGCTCGACCGCCTGGTCACCAACGACGTGGCCTCGATCGAATGCGGACAGGTTCGCTATGCCCTGGTCTGCCGCGAGGACGGCGGGATCCTGGACGACGTGCTGGTGTACCGGTTCCAGGACGACTACCTGCTGGTCGTCAACGCGTCGAACCGGTTGAAGATTGTCGAGTGGATCGAGCGTCATCAGGGTGGGTACGACGTGGAGGTGTTGGACCGGACGCTGGAGTGGTCGATGGTGGCGGTGCAGGGCCCCGGTTCGCTCGACGTGGTCGCGGCGGTCACCGATGTCGACGTTTCCACGATGGGCTACTACCGCTGCGCGGCCGGCGAGGTGCTGGGACACCCCGGCCGCGTCAGCCGCACCGGGTACACCGGGGAGGATGGCTTCGAGTTGATCGTGCCCGGTGAGGCCGGTGCGGCGCTGTGGGAGCGGCTGCTTGGGAGCGGTGAGGTGACCGCTTGCGGGTTGGGGTGTCGCGACACGCTAAGGCTGGAGGCGGCGATGCCGCTGTACGGTCACGAATTGGATGAACAGACCGACCCGTACACCGCAGGGTTGGGGTTTGCGGTGAAGGGGGACGCCGCCGAGTTCATCGGCCGCGAAGCGGTGATCGAGGCTCGAGATCGGACCGACCGCAGCCAGCGCGTGGGCTTGAAGCTGGAGGGTCGCAGGATCGGCCGCGAGGGTGCGGAGGTCTTCAGCGGAGACACTCGCGTGGGCCAGGTGACCAGCGGTACGTTTTCGCCGACGCTGCAGGAGGCGATTGCGATGGCTTATGTCGATCCGGGGGCCGCCGAGGTGGGGACGGCCGTGGAGGTCGATGTTCGAGGCAAGCGGGTGGCGGCCGAGGTTGTCAAGCTGCCGTTTTATCGCCGCGAAGCCTGAGCGGCCGGCATCCCGATCCCGTTCAGCTCCCGTTCAGCTCCCGTTCAGCTCCCGTTCAGCTCCCGTTCAGCTCCCGTTCAGCTCCCGTTCAGCTCTCGTTCACCTCATGGGTCGGTAGGCGGCCTTGCCGGGAATCCTCGTGCGGATGCTCAGCAGGTAGGGGCCGCAGGTGACGTAGAGCGTCCGCAGGTCCTTGCCGCCGAAGGCGCAGTTGGTGATCGTGTCGACGGGGGTCTCGACGAAGTCGAGCAGTTTGCCCGTGGGGGAGATCACGTGGATGCCCGGCCGCGTGTCGAGCGTTTCGCTGGTCTTGCGGGTCTTGTGCAGCCCGGCGGCGACATAGAGGTTTCCCTGGGCATCGATGCACATCCCGTCTCCGCTACGGCCGGGCGAGAAGTCGATCAGGGTCCGGGGGGCCTTCCAGCAGTCGACCGCGTCGAGATGGTAGGCGTAGATCAGCCGGTTGTGACCCTCGTCGGGGTGAGCCTCGATCAGGTACAGCACCTTGTCATCGGGCGAGGAGACGATGCCGTTGGGCATCTGGACCGATTTCCACTGGAGCACCCGCTGCAGGATGCGACCTGCGGGCTGTTTGGCGGCGAGGTCGAGCAGGTAGACGGCGTTGGGGTTGCCCTTGTCGGGATCGGGGTTTCCGGGTCGGGAGGTGAAAAACAGAGACCCGGACTTCAGGAGTGCCAGGTCGTTGGGAGCGGCCAGGGGGAAGCTGTTGTACATGTCGGCCAGCACGGTGATCTTGCCGGTTTGCAAATCGGTCCGAGTGACCCGCCCGGCTCCGCCCTCGCATGCCAGCAGCCGACCCTCTGGATCAAACAGCAGCCCGTTGGCCTTGTTGGTGGGAGTGCGGAAGACGGAGAGCTTCTTCTTGATGGGATCCCACGTCAGGATTGTTTCGGCCGGCACATTGGTGAAGTAGACCAGTCCGCGGCGATCGACCGCGGGACCCTCGGTGAAGATCTTCTTGTCCTTGACCTCGGTCTCGATCACCACGTCGCCGAGAATTCCTCGTCGAGGCAGCTTGGCGTATCGCTGGGAAACCCCATCGGCTGTGGCTGACGAGCCGAACAGGGTGGTCGCTGCGGTGGCGGCGGTGGCTGTGAGGAAGGAGCGTCGGGAGAGTGGGTGCGGGGGTTTTGACATGATGGCCTGTCTTGATGAGTGGAGACGTGTGTCGGAGTGTGTCGGAGTGTGTCGGAGTGTGTCGGAGTGTGTCGGAGTGTGTCGGAGTGTGTCGGCGCGGTGGGTATCGTAGCGCGGTGATTCGTGGGGCGGTGATTCGTGGGGCGTCAACGGTGGGGAATGTTGCTACGATCTGCCGGTCACGGATGCCGATGGGGAAGCAGTATCGGTTGATTGAGTGGAGTCGGGGCAGGTCTGATGGCAAAGCGAGACTACAGCAAGTTCCAGCAGGGCGTGATCCGGCGGTACTACGACAACCGCGAGCAGATCGATGAGGGGAAGCTCAGTGAGCTGGTCACGAGCCTGTACCTGGCCGAGTCCAAGTCGGCCCGCGACAAGCTCTGGGATCGGGTCGAGTCGTTGCTGGAGCGACTGGAGGTGCTGCCGAGCCGGCTCGCTCACGTGCTGGCGTCGCGTGACGCTGCGGTGTTGGCCGAGTTAGTTTCGGACCTGCAGAAGGGGCTGGGCCGCAAGGGTTCAGGCTGAGACGTCGACGTTTTTGCGAGGCCCACTGGCGGGGTTCTTCAGTTCGGCGTCGCCGCGGGGGTCTCGAGCGGTTCTGGGCGTCGTGGGGCTGGCTGGCAGCGTCGGCAGCGAGTCGTCGCGGGTTGGAGTAATTTCGACCTGTTCGTCGTCGACGAAGCTTCGAGAGCGGACCAGGTAGACGGTTCCGACGGCGACGGTCATAGCGGCGGAGACGGCGTACATGGTGTTGAAGCCCCAGGCGTCGATGATCCAGCCGAACGGTGGTGAGGCGACGGCGACACCGAGTTCGCACATGCCCAGGGCGACGGTGGTCCCGGTGCCTCGGAAGCGGACGGGAAAGCTGCCGGATCCCAGCGAGGTCACCGCCGGGAACAGCAGTCCGTGACCGAGTCCACAGAAGATGGCCGGTGCGGCCAGCTGCCACGGGCTCCAGACGGTCATCAGCAGCAGGTGGCCGACGGTGTGACCGCAGAGTCCCACGGCGATCATCCTCCTGCGCCCCACCGTTTGGCTCCAGTTGCGAGTCACGATCCGGCAGGTGAGTGCTGCGAGGCTGTAGGCGACAAAGAAGGTGCCGATGTTTGCGATGCCGCGCTGGGTGGCCATCCGAGTCAGGAACACGGTGGTCACGACCAGTCCGGCTCCCATGACCAGTGCCACGAGCATCACCGATCCGGGCCAGTAGCGTCGGATCAGCCGGTGGACGGGTGGGTTGATCCGACCCGGCCGGGGCTGGTTATGGTTGTGTGTGATCACGAACACGAGTGCGAGGTAGATGCAGCCCAGTACGAGTGCGACCGAGAAGAGCAGCGTGAATCGGCCTCCGCCGTCGGGCAGGGCTGCGAAGGCGATGTCGCCCAGTATTGAGCCGAGGATCATGCCCAGGAACCCGCTGGTGCCCAGGCTCCCGATCGCCTCGGTCCTCCGCCCGGCCGGCACCTCGTTCTGGATGTTGACCATCGAACAGGTGAACATCCCGGCAATGCCGATCGAGAAGGCGATGCGGGCGACGTAGAGCACCCAGGAGATGCTGTGGGTCAGGATCAAGAGGCCACAGGCGGCGGCGAACAGCAGCGTGCTGGTCAGCCACAGGCGACGGGTGCCGCAGGCGTCGATGTCGTGTCCCAGCCGGAAGCGGACGACGACGGCCGAGAGCACTCCGACGGAGATCACCGTTCCGGTCAGTTGCTCGGTTCCGCCCAGGAAGGTGACGAATTCGG
>CAUZEQ010000003.1:0-45051 GCA_963578885.1 Planctomycetota bacterium | reverse complement strand
GGCTGGTGTGTGACGAGCCACCGAATCCGGATCCGACGGAGGTGGCCGACCTGAAGTGGGCGACGGTGGCCCAGTGGCAGCGTGAGTTGCAGGAAGCTCCCGAGCGGTTCGACCCGCCGTTTGGCGTGTTACTGGGGTGGTACACTCGCTTTGACGCTGGTCGCGGCAATCGGCGTCGCGGGTTCCGAAGGTTCTTGCCTCACGCGGCGGTCGCCCTGTTGATGGGTCTGGGCGTGTTCGTGGGGATCCTATGGCCAGGTTGGGTCCGGCGAGATGTGGCTCGTGAGCTGACGGAAACGGCGAGGGAATTTGTTGGGCTTGAGGGGGTCGCACGGTGCGTGGTGTTCAGTCCGGACGATCGGCAAGTGGCCTTGACCAGCGGAGCGAAGGTGGAATTGCGTTCGTTTGCGAGCGACCCGGCGACGTTGTTTCTGGAAGGTCATTTGGGGGCGGTGATGGGAATCGCGATCAGTCCCGACGGCCGGACGTTGGCCTCGGCCGCTCAGGACACGACCATCCGGCTGTGGGACACCGATTCGGGACGTGAGTTGATGTTGTTGGAGGGCCACACCGACTGGGTCACGGCGGTGGATTTCAGTCCTGATGGGAAGCAACTGGTGTCGGCCAGTTGCGACTACACGGCCCGATTGTGGGATGTCGGGACGGGAGAGTTTGTGCGGTCGTTCCGGGCGAAAAACGGGTACGTGGTTGATGTCGATTTCAGTCCTGACGGGAAGCAGATTGCTACGGCATCGTCCTTTCGCCCGTTCAACGCGGGCGGGACGATCAGCACATTGGAGGAACCGGGTGAAATCAACCTGTGGAACCTCCGCACCGGTGAGCAGTTGTTGTCGCTGAAGGGGCATACGTTTGCGATCCTGAAAACGGATTTCAGCCCGGATGGAGAGCGGCTGGTTTCCGCGAGTCGCGACCACACTCTCAAGCTGTGGGACGTCAGCACAGGCCGGGAGCTTGGCACATTGGTCGGCCACACGGACGAAGTGATCTCGGTCGATTTCAGTCCGGACGGTCGCCGGCTGGCGACGGCTGGCCGCGACGACACGGTCAGGTTCTGGGATGTGGCGACGGCCGAGGAATTGCTGACGGTGGATACCAGCGACAAGGGGGCCTTTTGCGTGAAGTTCAGCGCCGATGGGCAACGCTTGGCGGTTGGAGGGTTCTATCTGGTGAGCGTGTGGGATCTTGGGTTGCTGGGGCGGTTGGAGTAGTCGGCTGTGGACGGCTCGCTCGGGGGGAGGGGGCGGCGCGATCCGGTCCCGATCAACGGTCGATGTTCAGTGCACCTCGGTTCCGCCCGACGATCGATTGCCATTGCTGGTCGTACAGATTGGCGTTGTGTCCATTGGTGGCTTGTGCGGGCAACCAGACATCGGGAAGCAAGGCTTCGAGCAGGTCCAGCGAATCGCCGTAGGCAGCCGGGTCGCCATCGCCCGCGGCCAGATCGTCCAGCAGTTCCTTTGCCAGGCGACGGTTGTTGATCTTGACGAGCAGTCGTCCCGAGACGAGGACCACCTTGTCGCCTCGCCAGAATCGGTAGACGACCGTGGCAGGTCCGCGGCCGTTGAGGCTGATTGCGGTCATCGGGAAGTCGGATTGTCCGTCGAGTGTCGAAGCCATCACAAAGCGGGTGTCGCGGGGCAGCCGATCGCGCAGCTGTCGCATTCCGTCCTGCCGCACGACCACGGGGCACTGGAACTTTTCGATCATTCGGCTCAATCCGCCGGTCGACAAGGTTGAGGAGGATGTGAGCAGCACGGCGGCGACGCTGTCGAATGACTGATCGAGCTCAGCGAGGCGTTGTTCGAGGAATTCGACGAGGCCGGCTCCACCGGGTGCGTCGAAGACGTACCAGCGGTTGTTGTCATTGAGCACATGGACGGCGTGACCTTGGAACTCGCCCAGGTAGTACAGTCCGGGCAGAATGGTGCGAGGCGTTCCGTCGAGGAAGTCCATTCCGTCGGCGGAGTAGCGATCGACAAGCTGCTGCAATTCCCGGATGCCGTCTCTCAGCATTCTCTGCCATTGCTCACTCGTTATCTCGGCACTGACACCCGGGCTGTCGGCCGGATTGGTTGTCATCGCAGCTTGAGCATTCGCGGGACCTTCGCCCAGCAGCGGGTGACCTGGCAGCAGGATGTCTGGAGCAGGCAGTTCGAGCAGTTTCTTGAGGGTGGCCAGATAGTCGGTGGCATTGGAGCGATAGCGAGGCGAGAGGTATGCGGCGTAGGTGCCCAGGTCGCCGCGAATACTCTGGATGGTGTCGCCACTGAAGAGGATCCGTCGACCGTCTCGTTCGATCAGGAAGCAGAGGCTTCCGGGTGTGTGTCCGGGTGTCCCGATGACCTGGAACTGGACGTCACCGCATTGAATCGTCTCGCCTCCGACAAGTTCCACATCGACTTCGGTCGGATGCGTTTGAATGTCGGGCATGTCGTAGGTCGAGAAGAGAGCTTCGGGTGGTCCTCCGGCCCGAAGAATGTCGCTGTCGGCTCGGCCGGCATGGACTTGAGCACCTGTGAGTCGTTGCAGGTACATGGCTCCGAGGATGTGGTCGCCATGGGCATGGGTCAGCAGGATCTTCTTCAGCCGTCCGGGATTCAGTTGCAGGTATTTCATCTGCTGCATCAGGGATTGGCAGTCCGCTTCGAGCCCGGAATCCACCAGCACCAGTCCGTCGGACGTCTCGACGACATAGGCCACCGACGGTGCGAGTCCGCCGAGCAGGTGCACTCCCTTGAGCAGCGTCATCGGCCGCCGTCTCAGAACCGGGTCTGTTGGAACCACCGATTCCGGAGTCAGTTTCCAGATGACGATGCCGCACGCCAGCAGGCTCATCAGGCCCAGCACCGCCATGGTCCGACTGCCGCGATCCTCGGCGTGGAGGGCATCGAGCCGATTGTTCTGAGTCATGAGCGGCGTGGCCGGTTCACTGTTTCGTCGCCGTCGAGTCGGGCTCGACGACCTTGTGCAACGTGTTGATCGCCGGATTCTCGATCACCTGGCGAATACCACTGGGCCAGCGGATTTCGATCCGCTCTACCTGTTTGCGTTTTCCGAGTCCGAAGTGGACGGTTCGCGAGTGCTGCGACAGGTAGCCTCCGGCCGATTGCACCAACCGCATCATGGTTTCGTCGCCGGTATGAAGAACCACCTGGGCTCCGATGGCGTCGCGGTTGCTGCTTGTGCCCTGCAGTTTCAGGGCCAGGTAGCCGTTCCCCTCGTCAAACTCGTTCTTGAAGTAATAGGGGATATCGTTGAAGTTGTTGGTGATGATTTCGAGTCGGCCATCGCCATCAAAGTCGGCTGCAGCGGCACAGCGTGAGCTTCGAACCGAATCGCGGTTCTGGATCTGCATGTCGTGGTAGTGGCCTTGAACGGGCGGTTCGATGCCGCGGGCTTTGGCATGATCCGAGTAGGTCCCGTCGCCGTTGTTGAGCATCAGGTGGTTTGGCCAGTAGTAAAACGGGAACCCCATTCCGGATGCGAGGAAGATGTCCTGGTGTCCATCGTTGTCGAAGTCACCGACTGAGATCCCCCAGGGCCAGAGAGTCTCGAGTCCGACCTGTTCCGAGAGTTCTTCGAATGTTCCATTACCGGTTGCCCGGTAAAACGCGTTTCCGAATAACACCTCTCCCTTGCTGAAGTCCAGCACATCGGCCCAGCGTTCCTCGGTCTTGACCAGATTGCCGTCCTGCTCCTTCATCGGCCCGAAGATGGACCGGAACTTCTTCTGCGCCGAATCGGTGGCTAGTTTCAGTGATCCGTGGCTGAGGTCCAGGCCCATCCACATATCGGAGTGCATATCGACGATGAGGATATCCAATCGCGAGTCGTTGTGGGCGTCGAAGACCTTGACTCCCATACCGCCCCAGGAGGTTCGTCCGAGAGTTTCCAGGGTGACATCGGTGAACTTTGCGTTGTCGTTGCGATACAGCTGGGCGCGTCCGAACATGCAGGCGACCACCACGTCCTGATCGCCGTCGTCGTCGAAGTCAAAGACCGCCGCATCGCTGCTCCAGCCACGTCCTTCGAGTCCGACCGACATGGTGACATCCGTGAACGTCCTGTCTCCGTTGTTGCGGTAGAGGATGTTGTATTCCTTGGCACTCTGGACCACCGCATCGAATCCATCGCCTCCCTTTCCCCGAAACGTCTTGCTGGTCGGATTGATGTCGTCGAGTGTCCAATCGGCGGTGTGGAGCACGTACAGGTCGAGCAATCCGTCGTTGTTGTAGTCGAAGAAGATCGCCGTCTGCGAATGGCCGATGTGTTCGAGGCCGGCTGCCTTGGTCACGTCCTTGAGGACTCCGCCACCCTGGTTTTCGTAGAAGACGTTGCCACCACGCGTGCTGGCGATGAACAGGTCTTGATCGCCATCGTTGTCGATGTCGGCAAACGTGCCTCCCACGCAGACTCGATCTGCCAGTCCGACTCCGACCTTTTCGGTCACGTCTTCGAACGTGCCGTCGCCGCGATTGCGGTACAAGGCGTTCGAGCCGAGTTGGTTCAGAAACAACACGTCGTCTTGGCCGTCTCCGTCGTAATCGGCAATCGAGACACCGCAGCCATGGTCGTAGAGATTGATCTTGAACGTGGTGCCCGATTCCTCGGGCAGGAACCCCATGTGAAAATCGAGCCCCGATTCCCGGGCGATATCACGAAAGCCCGGGCGCGTGGTGTCGGTCGTGTCGGGGGGCTGGTTGGGCTTGTCGGCTGCATCGTCACCGCCAAGCAACCACGCCAGGGTGACTCCGGCCAGGACCACGATGGCCGCCACGATACCGACCCAGGATTTGTCTCCGCCCGGCGCCCCGGAGGGCTGAGTTGGAGTCGTGCTGTCGGTTGTCGTGTCCGAGTCCCCCTGCTGGGGATCGGGATTGTCTGTCTGGTTCATGCGTATCAGTCTTTCTCTGGCTGTGAGATTGCGAATCAGCCCGATGGAGCGTGAAAACGCGTGGCCGCGATCCGGCTCCATGTCATCCAATCCAGTCTACGAATCTGTCGCCACGATCGTTGCTCAAAACTTCCGGTTGCCAGGACGCAAGGTGCCTGAGATTCGCGAACCGGCTGATGGGCAGCCGTCTTAAAAGTCCTGGGGGCCGGCAACCGAATGCGATAGATCCTGGTTGCTCCGAGCTTGTGGCTCCGTTCGATTTTCCATCGCGAGGATGTGGATCGATACCGATTCAGGGTGGCTCCGATTTGTCGTTGCTTAAGACTCCTGTGGACGACCGTGCCGAGTTGTTCTGCATCGAGGTCTTCGTCGATCCAGTACTTCAGGTCTTGCTGCGGTTCTGTTCGATCCTGCCCCTTCCGCGAGCGTTCGTAGTAATAGACATACTCGTAGGCCGGATGCCCACCTTGGATGGGACCGGCCAATTCGACGGACTGTCGATCGCAGTCTCTGAGCACCCAGCGGGCGACATCGCGTCTTTGCCTGTAGGTCAATCCGTACTGTCCCTGCGGGTTGGCGAGACCGTCGTCGAGGAAGTTGTTCCAGGACGACAGGAACAGCACGTGCGATGCGGCGATGGTCGCCAGCAGGCCACCGGCGAGGATCCGGGTCGGCTTCCGATTGGCGTCCAGGAAACGGCCGATGGTCGACGCAGCGAGTACCACCAGCACGGGCAGGGCAAGCAGCAGGTGTTCTGGACGCACCTCGGGTTCGTAGATCAGCCCGCCGAGCAGGGGCAGGACGACCCACAACCACAGCAGACCGATGTCGTGCTGTGGGCGGGGTGATTCCGAATCTGAGGGTGACCTCAGGACTTTCGGGGCAACGAAACAGGACGCAGCAGCGGTGACGATCATCAGCAGGCCGCTTGCAGAGACGAGCACCCGTTGCCAGCCCGGGAAGTACTGGGGCAAGTCTTGCGGATTGGCCGCGAACCAGTACTCGAAGCTGCCGCTGTGCAATAGCGATTGCAGCGTGTTGATTTCGTCGAGTATCGCCCTCCAGAGATTGGACTTGCCACCGAGAATCGACAGCGAGTTCCGGAATTCGACCCAGTCTCCGATGTGATGAAACGCCACCCAGGGCGTCCAGGTCGACAATCCGAAGCAGACTCCGGTGATCACCGGCAGCCAACCCACTCGTTGTCGTCCGATCCAGATCACGACGGCCAACCAGGCCGTTGCCGCCAGGCCGGAAAAGTGAATCTGAGGCAGCATTAAGCCGAGGATCAGCATGCGAATCAGCCGCCCACTGCCACCCTCGGACAGCCACGTCAAAGACACTTCGATCAGCCAGAGGCTGGCCACTGCCAGGCAACTGCCCGACCACAGTTGCCGGGAGAATACGACTGCCCAGGGTGAACAGGCCAGCAGCAGTCCCGCGGCCAGGCCGGCGCGGTTCCCAAAGAGGCGACCCGCCAGGCGATAGGCCAGGTACACCGCCAAGACGTTCAAGAGTGCCACCAGCACCACGCCGGTCAGGGGATGCCACAACAACTGGTTCGGCAGGGAAACCAGGTAAACGAAAAGTGATGACCCTCGCATCCCTTCAAACAGTGGGCCGGTCAACGGCCATTCGGCCATCGGGGAAGCGACGGGCACGTTGGCCCACTGGCCGTTGGTGGCCATCTCGTTGGTCATCGGCACCAGTTCCAGTCGCGACAATCGCAACACCGCTGCCAGGACCAGGATCACGATCAGGATCAACAACCGCACCAGAGGCCGGTCATCACGCGAGTCGCCCTCGGTTCCTGAAATCGCGTTCGCAGGTCCGTTCATTCCGCCACCGTTCACCACAACGTCACACTGCTGGCCGGTACGGATCCAACAGGACCACTTGGCACCGGACCCCTTCACCACTCGCGGTGGCTGGCCGGGCGACTACTTCCCGGAACTGTCCTGCTTGGCCTTTTTTGCCGGCTTGGGCTTCGGTTTCAAGATCACCGTCAGTTGCCGTTCAACTTCATCGACATCGCCGACCGAACCAAAGTCAATCGCATCGACAACTTCCTGCAAGAATCGATCGGTCGGGATGATGATCTTCATCAGCCCCTGACCATCGGTCACCCGCGTTTTTTCACCGGTCCTCTTGAGAGTTTTCAACCGGTCGAGCACCCGTTGACGTGCCGCCTTGTCCATCTCGCCCTTGACCACAACCGTCACGGTCCTGCCTCGCGGTGCCGGTTCATCTGAGGGTCCCGTGCCGTTGCTCTGCTGAATGCCCTCCGCGACAAGCTGGTTGAGTCTCACCTGCGCCAACCCCAGCGCCAGGACGAATTCCCTGCCGGTCTTCGCCAAGGCGATGCGGTCGAGGTCTTCTTCGACGGTTTGCAGCAGCTTGATCAGCGGGCCGCGGTTCTTTCGGATCGCATCATCTGGAATGGCGGCGAGCATCTCGCGACCGTCCTGGTACATCTTTCGCAAACCGTAGTCCAGGTCCGCGACAAACCACACGCCATCGATTTTCCGGACCGGCATCTGCGTTTCTCTTTGCTCTTCATCGATCGCCTGTCGGGTCATGACAAACGTGCCGGTCATCATCAGGCCGATCGTTGCCTGCGTTCCATCGATCTTGACCAGTCGCACCTTGGCATCGAATCCCTTGCGAAATGGATCGTTGGGGTCCTTTGCAGAGAGGGCGACAAGTTGTTTGAGGAAGCGGGTTCCGGTTTCAGCAAAAAATGTCTTGCCGTCAAATGTCCGCAGTTTGTCCAGGTCGGACAGTTCGCTGTCGACGATCAGTTGAAGCAGGGCGATCATCTCGCCGTAGTTCTCAGTCAGTAGCCTTTTGTTGACCGACGGGAACTTGAACTCGGGATTGCCGACGATCAGGTCCCGCTTGTCCCGAAGTACTTCGATAATTCGTCGCGCCACCACGAAGAGTCGCTCCCAGACCTCTCGGTCCATCTTCGTGGCGAATTCTCGTACGAACTCGTTGATCTGCACGTGGTGCGGTGGCGGCAGCGAGTCCCAGATGACCCCGGCCTCACCGGTCTGAAAGGCCTTCAGGAGCCTCCGAATTGCCTCGTCGGGTTGAGGAGAGAGTGGATCGGTATCGGTGGCGATTGTTTCTGCGATCGGCGCGGGAGCGGGGCTGCTTGCCGGGGTCGCCGGTCGATTACATCCGGAGAGCATCCCGAGCAGGATGGCGGCCACCCACAGGCAGGACCCGCACCGGGATTTCCGACTGGTTGATTGGTCCCACATGAGATCCCCAAACCGCTGGAAACACGAAAACAGCGAGAAAAGTGGCCTGTTGCCTTCCTTCTCTACCGTGAACTAGCCCGGTCTCCATGCTAACCAGTACTCACCACCACGGAACAGGGTCTAGTCGCAAACCGGCAACTCGCAGCCCATCTGGTCGATGTTCCGACGGGGTGCTATCGTGTTTGGGAGGTCGCTGATATCGGGAGGAGAGACAATTTTCCGGGGTGGGTGTGACATCGTCGAACGTCTCTCGGTCCCGCAGTCGTAGCCCAGGCTCTCAAATGATCGTCAATGCCTATGCCGTCTTGACCGCGTTTGTCAGCCTGTTGCAATTTGCGATCGGCCTGCTGGTCATCACCTCTTCGCTCGGCCGCCGCCGCGTCGGGACCACCGTCGATGTCGAGAATCGTCCGTACCTGCTGTTGCTGCTGTCATTTCTTCTGCTGGGCCTGAACCTGGCCTCCTGGCCGCTGTTGTACTCGATGTTGCAGAGCTACATACCCTCGTGGCCGGACGTGATGTGCATCTACGGAGTGACACGGATCGGCACGGGCAGCGTGGGCAGTGCCCGCCACCTTCCCTGGTTGCTGACGACCGTTCAGTGCACCAAGCCGCTGCTGGTATTCCTGGGTGGTGGCTGGTTCGTTTTGTACCTGGCCAACCGGGCCACGCAAACCGCCCCGCTGCTGCCGCGGTTGCTATCGGGCCTGTTGCCCCTGGGCGTGGTCAGCGTTGCCGATGCTCTTTTCGTGGGCACCTACCTGGCGATTCCCAAGCAGGAGCAGTCCTTGAGCGTGGGTTGCTGCACGTCGGCGATCGCGGACCGGTCACGGTTCCTGCCCGAATCTCTACTTGGGCCCGGTCCTCACACCTGGCTGACGGTGGTCCTGTTGATCGTCGTTGTCGGCCTCTGCCTGGGCTTGCTGGGTGCCATCCGGCATGGCCGCCAGCATCGGCGTTACGTGGCGGGATTGCTCGCCGGCACGCTTGTGGCGATTCCCCTGGGGGGCCTGTTCCTGGTCGAGATCGCCTCACCGACGCTCCTGCAACGTCCGCACCATTGCCCCTACGATCTTGTCACGGAGGTCCCCGAGAGTGTGCTGGCCGTGGCTCTGTTCACCCTGGGCTGTTTCTCGGTCGGCTGGGCCGCGGTGGCTGCCTGGTTTTGTCGCGTCGAGGAGACTCGCGGTGTCCTGCCGTCGCTGGTCGGACGCTTCCTCTTTCTTGGGCTCTTTGGATATCTTGGCTCAATGATCATGTTCACCTTGGAGTTTTCCCTGTCATGAATCCGCCGGTGTCCTGGTGGTGGGCGGCATGGGCGGGGCTGGTGACCGTCGGCATCCTGCCGTTTGTCGGGCAAGCGATGCGGGAGGATGGTCGGCTCCGTTGTCGCTGGGATGGGCGGGAGATCGACGCGGCGTACCGGGTGAGTATCCGCGACGATTTGGGGGCCGTCTCCGAGTTCTGCGATGTGGGTTGTGCCCGGTCGTGGATGGGTCGTCATCGGTCGATGTCGCGGACGATCCTGGTGACTGACGAGGACAGTAGAGAGATGTTTGACGCGAATGAGGCTTTTTTTGTTCGCAGCTCGATCGAGACCAACAGCGTTACAAGGAACCGATGGCACGTGTTCCGCAGCCGTGATCGTGCCGAGCAACACGCCCGGGAGTCCCGGGGTCGCTTGATGGTCGGCCCGGATCATCCATTTTCTTTCCCGGTCGAAATCCCCTGATGTTCCAGGACTCCTCGACACGCCTGATTGCTCTGATCGCGATCCTGGTCATCGCCGCCGGGACCGCCGTAGGTTGCTACCGGCAGCCTGTCTCGGCACGGGCGGCCGATGCAGCGGGTTTTCAGAAACTGGTGGGTGGACTGGGATTCGGGTCGAGTGTCGAGTTGTCCACGTGCGCGGTTCAATTTGACCCGCGGCTGGGAGTCACCTGCAATGCTCACACCGGTCCCATCCCAGCCGGAAGCCTGTTGTGTCCCGGGTGTGGCCGGTTCCTGTTCTCCTTTTATCCGTGGTCGTTCGAAAACCTGACCGGCTCATCAGCCACCCGCCATGTCCCCGCTCCTTAGCATTGCCCGCACCGGATCCGCGGCGATCCTGTTATCGCCCCTGCGAAGCGCGGTGACCGTCCTGGCCGTCATCGCCGTGCTGGTTCCCTATCTCGTTGGGATTGGCCTGGTCGAGGGACTGCGGCAGGAGGCCCGGATCGCGATTGGTGCTGGCACACCGGCCGGCGAAGAACTCCTGCCGGACCTCTACGTCGCCGCCAACCAGTTCGGACGTCGAGTGCCGATCCCGGTGAACCTGGCCGAACCCATCGGCAAGTTCGACGGCGTCACCAGGGTGGTTCCCAGGATTGTCGGCAGGATCACGCTGGGCAAGGAAAACGTCGAGGCCGTCCTGGTCGGGATGCCGCGAGAGGAACTTCACAGGCAAGGTTCGACTATTCAACAACTGACCCGGTTGGTCGATGGCGAACTGCCCGGATCGCGGCACGGCGAGGGTCCACAACTGGTGATCGGATCGGGACTGGCCCGAAAGCTGAACCTGGAGGTGGGTGCCGTGCTTCCGCCGATCTTCCGCAGCGGCGGCGGTGAAAAAACACCACGGGTGACTGGAATCTTCCAGTCCGACATTTCTCTGTGGCAGTCTCGGATGATCCTGACCACCTTCGAGTCCGCGGCTGACATCTTCGGCCAGCAGGAACTCGCCACCGACCTGCTCGTCTTCTGTCGCCACGGACAACCCGAAGCGATCCGTTTGCGAATCCTCCAGTCGATACCAGGCCCCTCGACCGAACGCGCGACCAGTCTGCAGCCGTCGGTCACCTCCCGTGCCGATCTCGAATCGTTGCTTCCGGCCGGCCTGGGTCACCGCGAGGGTGTCTTCAACCTGCTGTTCGTCGTCGCATTTGCCGTCGGCATTCTCGTGATCCTGGTCACATCCGGATTTGGACTTTCCGGCCGCCGCCGTGAGATTGGCATCCTCAAGGCCACCGGCTGGCAGACCGACGAGATCCTGGTTCGCAGCCTGGCCGAGAGCGTGTTGCTGGGCCTGGCCAGCGCGGCCATCGCGATCCTCGTGGCACTGGTCTGGCTGGAATGGCTCAATGGGTTCTGGATTGCCGGGATCTTCCTGGCAGGTGTCGAGACTCAACCGGCGTTCCAGGTGCCCTACGTCCTGGCGGCACAACCGGCCGCCCTTGCAGCACTGGTGGCCTGCCTGCTGGTGACGACCGGTTCGGCCTATTCGACGTGGCGGGCCGCCGTGACTTCTCCCGCGGAGGCGATGAGATGAACAGCGGGATACTCGAGGCGGAATCACTGAGCAGGGTCTACCACCCCGGGACCTCCAGCGAGGTCCGTGCGCTCAACGGCGTGTCACTGGTGATCCCGGGCGGCGGCTACGTCGTGCTGGCGGGTCCGTCGGGTTCGGGCAAGACCACGCTGCTGTCGCTGCTGGGGGCACTCGACCGTCCGACATCCGGTCACGTGAAGTTCTCGGATCGCAAGCTCGATGAGTGTTCCGACGTCGAACTGGCACGACAGCGCCGCCGGATGGGGTTTGTGTTCCAGAACTTTTCGCTGATTCCCCGGTTACCTGTCTGGGAGAACATCACCTATCCACAGATTCCCAGGGGACTGTCTGCAGCGAAACGGCGACAGGCTGCCGATGGAGTCCTGTCACGGCTGGGCCTGGCTGCGAAGGCCGACGTTCCACCCGAGGAGCTCAGCGGAGGTGAGCAGCAGCGGGTCGCGGTGGCCCGCGCACTGATCGGGGACCCCGAGGTGATCTTTGCCGACGAGCCAACGTCGAACCTGGATCGCCGGGCAGCCACCGAACTCGCCGCGATTCTCCAGGAGATCAACGCGGGTGGGACGACGCTGGTTGTCTCGACGCATGACACCCTCCTGGCCGAATCGGCATCACTGGTCTTCACGCTCGAGGACGGTCGCCTGGTGGACGAAACGGCCTGAGCCCGGGACCGCCGGAGGGTCGCGATCCTACCGCTTCGGCGGAGCCGCCTCCTTGACGATGGCGCCCTGGTCGGAGCTGAGCACGAGCATCGAGAACCTGGTGACGTTGTCGAGGTCGTTGGTGCTCAGGGAGGCGTAGTCGAATCGGCCTCTCAGGTCGGTGTAGCCGTCCTTGTAGAAGCTGACCCGGCCGTCCTTGCCTCGAGCGTACACCTTCACATAGACCCGGGCGGCGGGCTTGCGGCTGGTGGCATCGGTCACGCGGACCTGGCCGTAGGGTTCGACCACCTGGACGGCCAGCGAGTTCGAGTAGTAGGCCTGTGAGCGGACCAGGCCCTGGCCTCGAACCTCGACCAGCACGTTGCGGTTGTGGAACCGCTTGGGCAATTCGACCGTGTGTCGATTCTTGCCCTCGGGCAGCACGACGTCGACGGACTGGTTGGGCCGGATGTGAGCGAACCGGCGGGCGTCCTGCTTGACGAAGGGGTTGCGTGAGAAGAGCAGCTCGATGTCCATCAGGTAGTAGTTGAGCGTGAGGGTCTGGAGGTTCTGATAGTCGATGGTCACCTGCTTGCTCTCGACTTTGATGTCGAAGTTCGGCTGGCTGGCGGCGAGCTTCTTTTGCCGCGCCGCGTCGTTTTCGGGATCCGCGGCCGCCTTGCGACCCTCGGCCTCGTCGAGGTGCGCCACGACCTCACCGAACAGTTTTCGCCAGTGGTCGACCGGGTAACCCACCCGGGCTCCATCGGGGCCGGCGTTGACCGGGATCAGGTCGCCGGCCGCCAGTGGTTCGAGCCATGCCAACCACTTCTCCGAGACCGCGCGGGCTACCTGCGGCTTGTCGCTGAAGAGATCGAGATAGGCGGTGAAGTAGTCGTACTGCAGACTCGTCTGCAGGTTGTTCGGCTGGACATCGGCGAAGAACGTCAGAGCTTCCTCGACCCGCTCCTGCAGCAGCAGGTAGTAGGTGATCGCCATGCGGTCGCTGTCGTTGAGTGCGGTCTTGTAGCTGATGTTCTTGAGTAGCCGGTGGTACTGGGCGTGGAAGCGATTGTTGAGGATCTGGCGTTGCTGGCCGAGTTGATGGCTGCGGGCGTTGACCAGCGGGCGGTAGTCCATGTGCTGATACGTCCGTCGCTCGACCGGGTCGATCACCAGCAGTGGGCTGTTGAGCACCGTGCCACAGCTGTTGACGAAGGCGTCGATGTGCCGGAGGTATTCGCGGATGGCCACGGTGTCGTTGTGCAAGAGGCCATAGGCCCAGAGCGTGTGGTTGTAGACGCGTCGGTCTCGGAGCACGGCCAGCAGCTCGCTGAAGAACTCGTGGTCCTTGACGCGGAATGCGATCTGTGAGAGGTCCAGGGCCAGGATGTTGTGCTTGCGGAGGAACTCGAGCACCTCGCCCCGGGTGCCGTTCTGGGAGACATGGGCCCAGCTGGCGAGGTCGAGTTTCGAGGGAATGGCCACGGCGTGGAGCACCACGGGTTCGGCCGCGGCGATCACCTGTTCGTCGCGGGCGACGTGGACCGGGTAGTGCGGGTAATCCCCGGCGGCGGGGAAGTAGAAGAAGTACTCGATCCGCTCGGTGCTGTACGCCTTCAGCGCGACCAGGGCCGTGCGGGTGTAGCGGGTCTTGGCGACCGGGATAGCTCCGACGGGGACCTGCAGCAGGACGTTGAGCCTCTGGTGGGCCGAGCTGGGATTGGTCAGCACGACCTGGCACCCGTAGACGGTGTGCAGCAGGAACTCGTCGGCGACGAACTTGTCGATCTTCTCACCGGCGACCTGCTGGTAGCGGTCATCGAGCCGGAAGAAGTTCTGGGTGACCAGCACGGGGGTCTGCTCGAGGATGTCACCGGCCGGCTTGATTTCGCGGTGCAGCACCACGGCGGGGCTGCCGACGGCCAGTGTCAGCGCGTTGCCCTTGATGTTGAGCTTGTGCTCGGCTGCGTCAAAGGGCAGGTCGAGCACCGCGAGTGCGAACATCATCTCGGTGAAGCTGTTGGCGGCCTCGGCAAAGTGTTCCGAGAAGAAGGGGTCGGCGGGGTTGTGTTGCGCGTAGTCGTTCCAGAACCGGTTGACCACGACCAGGCCGCCCTTCATCTGCTCGATCGGCAGCCGGTAGTAGTGGTTCTCGACCCACTCCTGCGTGTGATCGAGTCGTCGGAAGAGCTGTTTGAGGTTCTGTCTGAGTGCCGCATCATCGGCGCGCTGGTCGCGGAGGAACATGTCGAAGCCGGCCTGGTCCCGACCCGCCGCTCGACTCGCCAGCCCGAGCTTGGACTTCTTCGAACCCGACAGTCGGCCGAGCTTTTCGCTGATCTTGTCGACGGCTTTCAGTTCTCGTGCCGCCGATTCGCTCAGGTGCCTAAAGCCCATCGATTCGGCGGCGAGCTTGGGGCTGGGAGCGCCGGGTTTGTTCCGAGCCGGTCGGCCGCCGGCACCAAATTTTCCGAACGCGCTACTGAACCGGGGATTCCTGTCCAACACTCTGTTGCCGTTCATGTCTTCTCGACCGCGTTCCGAAAAGTAGTTTTCGACCTGGACGCCGAGGCTGGCCTTGCCATCCGCTTCGGTTTCCAACAGTCGGCTGCCCAGTGCCGTCTCGAACAGCAACTCATCCCTGTCGGTGTTCCTGGGCCTCAGTGCGAGCAGGTCGTCGACGTGACGTCGTGTCCGGTTCAATTCGCCCTCGAGCCGTTCGGCGAGCAGGATCCGCTCGACGATGTTCAGCCGTGCGTGGGACCAGGGGTCGAGGAAATCTCCGAGGTCATTGCCGAGCAGCCATTGGTCCATGAAGGTCTTGTCCTTCTTGTTCCTCAGGAACGGCTGCACGATGTTACGGAAGAACTCGGGGTCCTTGCGTGCGAGGAAGAAGTTGAGTTCGTGGCAGGCGTACTTCGAGTACTTCTGCCGCTTGGTGGCGGCATCGAGAGTGGGCCACTGGAGCACGAAGCGGAATTCGGCGAGCGTGGGGTTATTCGAGAGCGTGCGGTAGAGGCTGTAGATTTTCTCGAGACTGTCGTAGATCTCGAACCGCGACGACGTGACGTCCTGGATCACCAGGGTCTTGCCGGCGGGCACGAACGTGGTCTGCGCCTGCTGGGTGAAGTGTCGCTTGGGGTCGAGACCGCGTGCGAGTCGGAGGTCGAGGAAGTTGGCTTCGCGGTCGGGCAGCACGAGGCTGCGAGTGGCGGTGTGCCTGAGATCGATGGCGACGACGTGGACCAGGTTGTGGTTGCCCAGTGCTTCACGAGGCAACTCGATCAGTCCCTGCTTGTCGGGTCTGAGGTTGAGTCGGACGAGTGAGGAGTCGGCCAGGAAGTCGAGATTGGCGTAGTCGGTGGGAGGTAGCTGGGGCTTGGCAGACTTCGGAGCAGCCCGCTTGGCGCCGGCCGCCTTGGCGTCCGCGGACGCCCGAAATTTCTCGCCCTTGGCCGCCTGCTGCTTGCCGGTGGTCGTCTTGCGGATCGGCCAGGGGTTCAGCAACAGGCTGGGCCGGCTGAGCATATTGCCGGCGAAGTGCTTCTGGTACTTGCGTTCGATGATGTAACGGAATTCGTCTCCGATATTGCGACCGGCAATGTACAGCGACGGGTGCGGGGGAACACTGACCTGGAACGGTTCGGCGTCGTGGACTCGGCCGAGGAATCCGTGAGCCGAGAAGGCGGGGACGTACCGCGTGGCGAAGACGTGCACCCGAGTTGTGGCGCCGGCGTTGGCCAGCTGGATCGAAAGCGTCTCATCGCCCAGCGTGGTCGAAACCACCTGCAGCGGACGATGGGCACGGTCCTCCAGACGCCTCGCCGGACCCATCAGGTACCCGCCGCGGCGCAGGCCGTCGGTCAGCCGGATGTACAGCGATGTCGACGACGGCTTGATCAGCAGGTGGTAGTCTCCAGCGGCCAGCCCGGTGAATTCCAGGAAGCCGTTGCGGATCGAGACCGCGTCGAAGCGGTCGGCCACGTACTGGCCGCCCCGGATCTCCAGCAGCGAAATCTGTTCGCGGGCAGCCTCGGCTGCAGGCTCCATCCAGGGAATCCTCAGCACTTCCCCGGCGAGGCCGTGAAGCGACTGCGGGTAGTTGAAGCGGTCGCTGCCCAGTTGCCAGACGTGCCGCGTGCCGTTTGCGGCGGTTGCCGAGATACTGGTGATCTGGGCCAGTGGCCCCAGTGAAACACGTCCATTGGCGGCGGTTTGCATCGCCAGGGTGACCGGGCTCTTGAAGTCACGGTGCGTGAGTACGACCTGCATCGCATGTCCCGGACGCGGTTCGCCGCTCTTGCCCCGCGACTCCAGCACGTACCCCTGTGGCACTCGCAGCAGGTGGATGTCGTCGACTTTCGCTGCCAGGTCAATCACGTTGACGACGAACGACTGGGCGGTCGAGAGCGACACATCTTTACCCTGGCTGATGTTCTTGATGCGGGCGGTGAGGCTGAAGTCGATCCGCGAGAGTCGCGGGGGGACCTGGAACTCGTGGACACTCTCGGCCGCATCGGCCAGTTCGATCTCACCGACCTCGCGGGTCGAGGCGATTCCGTCGCGGTTGGTCGAGGTGATTCTCAGCCGTACGTCTTCGAGCACCGCGACGGATACCGGCGTGCCGTTGACCGACAGCGACGGACGGATCACGACCCGGGCCTTGCGGCGTTCGAGCAGGGACTCGCGGTCGACCAGGATCCCGGCCGCGAACGAGTAGTTCTCGGATTCGTGCGAGAACCGGTCGAAGGAGGCAAAGCCGTCGTGGATGAGGATCAGGGATTGGGATCCTGGCGAAGTGCTGAAGGGGACCTGGATCGTCCCGTTTTTCTGGGCGGAGTACTGTTGGCCGCCGAGCCAGATCGAGGCGTCGGGGATGCGGGTGCCCGATTCGTCGAGGATGGTGAAGATGTGTCCGGCCGGACCGGTGCGGACCAGGTGCCGCAGTTTGCCCTTGCGGACCAGCACGCGGCTGCTCTTGCCGTTGCCGATGAAGTCGATCACCCAGGCCCCGCGACCCTTCAGCTCGGGGAAGGCAAACTTCCTGAGCACCTTCCGTTGCGGAGGTTCGCGGTACTTCAGTGTCCGCTCGAAGTTCGGGACCAGTCCATCGAGGTTCACATCGGTGTTCACTTCGCGGACCTGGTCGCGGTAGTAGTTGAGCATGTTCAGTTCGAAGATTTTCACGATCAGCGTTTCGACGTTTTTGACTTCCAGCTCGAGCGAGACGTCGTCATCGGGCGCGAAGGAGGTCGAGTTGGTGATGAGGAAGTCGATGTCGACCCGCTTCTGCAGCCGGGTGTATTGCTCGGGAGTCAGCAGCGCCGCCCAGCGGGCCGGGTCACCCTGTCCGGCCAGGATCTTTGTCTCGGCGAAGACCCCCTTGAGGTAGGTGTCGGAGAGGTAGGCCTGGAACGGCTCGTAGCTGTCTTCTCGCTTGAAGAAGTGTCCGAGGTAGATTCGCAGCAGCGGTTCGTCATTGCCGACGATCGGCAGCGCGGTGCTGGCGGTGTAGTTGGCCTGCAGGTTGGCCAAGTGGCGGCGGTTGGCGAGGTCCTTGAGGACCTGGGGCCGCACGTAGGACATGTTCCGCGGCAGCTTGATGTACTCGAGGAACCTCTGGCGATTGTGAACACCGCGCTTGTGGTCGAGTCTCAGCCGCCGGGCGAGCAGGTGGGCCTTGAGCGAGTTGTGGACGGGGTCCAGCCGCAGGGCGAAGGCCCAGAGCCTGTCGAGGTAGGCGGACTCGGCGGCGGGGACGTTCCGCCAGTCGGTGTCGTGGCCGGGCTGGAGCTTGGAGAGGTAGGTGGAAACGAGGTTGGTCTGGTTGAGCAGGCCGGGTTGGAATTCGAGGCACTCGTCGAGCTGCTCGAGCAGCAACAGGCGGTGGATGTTCAACGATCCGAATCCGCGGCTGCCGGCGGCGGCCAGGTCGTCGACGACCAGCCGTGGCAGTCCCGCGAGGTCGGGGCGGGTGAGTCGTGAGAGCAGGCTGCGGCGCTGGGCGATGGTCAGCTTGCGGGTCGAGAGCCAGTGGAGCGCGGAGTTCTGGAATCCGTTCAGCGAGCTGTTGGGCTTCAGGTACAGGCCGGTGAGCCGGGCGCGTGAGATCAGCCGGGGGTCGAGCGTCGTCGGCAGCTGGGCTCGGGCGGCGGGGTTCCTCTGTTGGTGATTCAGGCTGGGCTTCAGGCGATTGCGGAGAAACGCCAGGGCCTGCAGCGGCTGTTGACCGTAACGCAACAGCGCCTGACGGCTCTCGATCTCGTGGTAGAGCCCCGTCGGCGACTTGGTCCTTTCGAGCCACAACTTCATCACCGCATCCACCTCGGCATACCTCTTCTGGTTCTGCAGGTGCAGGGAATTGAAGAAAAAGTAACTTTCGGTGCCCGGGATCAGTGTCCTGAGCGCCACCGAGCGATCAGGAGCCAGCGAGAACTTCTCGAGGAAGGAAATCTCGCCTGCCGTGGCCGGGTCGGCTGCGGTGGCTGCCAGCAGCAGGACGGCGACGTGGACACGGATCAACAGACGACTCATGGCACAACTTCCGTTTGGAGAATCATGTGATGGCGACGCAGCCGATCACGTACCGGTCGATTTTCTCGATGACCGGCTGGAACAAATCGTAACGCGCCATGGGAGCGGTCGCGACATCGGAGTCGGGGTCCCACGAGGCATAGGTGTTGGACGGTGTTTTCGGGCGGCAAGTTCCGGATGAAATCGGGGTCACGAAGGGGTCAGGCCCCCCGCCACGGGCGGGGCGTCTGACCCCGACCTGTTCTCAGCTCAACAGCTCGCGAACCACTCGAGCCCCGGTCACCTCGGGGTCGGTCAGCCGTTCGTCTCGGCCGTTGTGCGGGAACTGCAGTTCGTGGTGATCGACTCCGAGCTGGTGCAGCACGGTGGCGTGGTAGTCGTGCACGCTGACGGGGTCGACGACCGAGCGGTACCCGATTTCGTCGGTGGCTCCGTGCACGTGTCCGCCGCGGAAGCCTCCGCCGGAAAGCACCATGCTGAAGGCGTGCCGGTTGTGGTCTCGACCGGTGTTGTTCTGAGAAATCGGCAGCCGTCCGAATTCACCGGACCAGACGACGATGGTCGAATCGAGAAGTCCTCGCTGCTTGAGATCGGTGATCAGTGCGGCGGAGGGTTGATCGACACGCGGGCAGATGGCCTTGAGTCCCGTTTCGAGGTTGCTGTGGCTGTCGAAGGGGCTCGACCCGTTGGCCACGGTCACCATCACCTCGACAAACCGCACACCGTGCTCGACCATCCGCCGTGCCATCAGGCAGCGGCGGCCGAAGTCGGCGGTCGTGGGGTTGTGGAGTCCGTAGAGATCCTGCGTGGCACGGGTTTCGCCCTTGAGGTCGAGCAGCTCGTCGGCGCTTTGTTGCATCCTCGCGGCGAGTTCGTAGTTGAGGATCCGCGACTCGAGTCGCGTGTCGTCGGGGTACAGGCGTCGGCGGCGGTTGTTGAGAGCATCGAGCAGGTCGAGATTTCGGCGACGGACCCCGGGGGCGATCTCGCGAGACGGCTTGAGGTTCAGCACCGCGTCACCCTCGGAACGGATCTCGGTCCCGCGGTAGATCGCCGGCAGCCAGCCGTTGTTCCAGTGATTGGTCCCGCCGTCGGTGTACCCCTTGGGGTCTCGCAACACGACGAACGCCGGCATGTTCTGGTTTTCGGTTCCCAGCGAGTAGCTGATCCAGGCCCCCAGCGTCGGCCAGTTGGGGACGATCTTGCCGGTTTGCAGGAACCGTTGTGCCTGGGGGTGGTTGTTGTTGGCGCTGTGCATCGAGCGGACCAGGCAGATTTCATCGGCCTTCGCAGCGAGGTGAGGCAGCATCGAGCTGAATTCGGTTCCGCACTCTCCATGCTTCCGGAACGTGAACGGGGTTCCAACCAGCGTCCTGGTCTCGCTGCCGGTTTGCAGGGTCTCGAAGTTTCCGGTGGTCGTCTTGCCGTGGAACTTCTGCAGGGCCGGCTTGGGATCGAAGAGATCCATGTGGCTGGGGCCACCGACCATGTTGAGCAGGATCACCGAGCGGGCCTGCCGGCGATGGCTTCCGGTTCGGGACGTGGTGTTGATGCCCAGCGCGGGTCGCGAGGCTGCCGCTTCACCAGCCATCAGGCTCTGCAACGCCATCCAGCCGAAACCCAGCGATGTGGATTCCAGCACCTGGCGTCGAGAGATCCCACCGTCAGTCATTTCAGATGTTCCCGCTGGTTCCCGGAGCAATCGACTATTCCCTGTACAGGAACTCGCTGGTATTGAGCACCGTGTGGCACAGTTCGACGACCGCCTGTCTTCGGGCTTCCGGTTCGGACGTTCCGCTGGCAACAATCGTGGCCCGGTTCTCATCCCAGGCCGCCCGGCACAAGCGGATCTCCTGGTCATCGGGTTCACGACACAGAATTCTGCGATAGATGGCCCGGAGGATCGGTTCGAAGTGAGCCGCGTCGGCCGATCCGCCGTTCGACTCGATCACCTGCCCCGAAATCCGATCGGCGATTCCGTTGACGAACGGGCCATTGATCATCGTCAGCGACTGCAGCGGCACGGCGCTCGATTCGCGGTTGCTGCAGGTGGTGAGGATCGACGGCTGGTCGAAGACCTGCAGCAGCGTGATCGAGTAGCCACGTCGGGTCACCATGTAGACACTCCGCCGCCATCGATCAAGCGGTCGTTTCAGGGCGGAGGTGTTGATCGTGATCGAGCCGTCGCTGTGAGCGGCCTGGGGCACGGGCGGTCCGCCGATCGAGCGGTCGAGTCGATCGGCGACGGCCAGAAGGCTGTCACGAATCGCCTCGGATTCGAGCCGACGCACCGGCATCCGCCACAGCAAGCGGTTGCCGGGATCGATCCGGACGGCGGTGGCCCATCGCGGTCCGCGAGCCGGCCGCGACGTCTGGCGGTAGGCCGCTGAGACCAGCATCAGCCTCAATAGTGGCTTCACCTGCCAGTTGTGACGCTGCAGTTCTCCGGCGAGCCAGTCGAGCAGCAGCGGGTGCGACGGCGGGGTGCCCTGGACTCCGAAGTCGCCGGAACTTCGAACCAGCCCTCGTCCGAAGACCGCCTGCCAGAACCGGTTGACCAGTACGCGTGTGACCAGGGCGCTGGCCCGGGTGCCGGGCCGGGTCAGCCAGCGGGCCAGGGCGAGTCGGCGTCCACTGGATGCTCCCTGGACCACTGCCGGCTGCATCACCACTTCCTCGGGCGTGTCGCACAGCACACTCAGGTAACCCGGTTCCACCGGTGCGGCCGGGTACCGATAATCACCTCGGGTAAGCACGAACGTGGTGGGGGCCTTGCCGACATCAAACAGTGCCTGCACCCGTCCGTAGGTCCGTTTGCGACTCTCGAGGTCCGCGATCCGTTGCCCGGCCTCCGCGATCGTCGTCCGTTCGCTTTCGGCCAACGCGGCGGCGGTTTCGTCGTCGCTGACGGCCAGCAGTTTTTCGAATCGCTTGGCGAGAAACTTCTGCACCTCGTTGCGCTTCTTGCCATCGGTGCCGATCGCAGTGATGACGTCGGAGCGGATTTCAGAGGGAACCGTGGCGCGCTTCTTTTCCAGGACACGAGTCCGAGCCGCCTGGCGGGCCGCATCGATCAGCTTCCTGGCTGTGGCGATCTGCGAGTTGAGTTTTGCGTTGTCGGCGTCGATTTGCTTCTTGGTCTCGGTGGTGACATCGAGCAACGAGCGTTCGTTGATGTCCTTTGCGAACCGGTAAACCGGCCGCCAGTCGGTGGGGTTGTAGGCTGTGATCAGCGAGGCCATCAGGCGGTAGTAGTCTCGTTGGGGGATGGCATCGAACTTGTGGTCGTGACATCGTGCGCACTTGACCGAGAGCCCCATCAGTCCCCCGGCGACGACGTCGATCGTCTCGAACAGCACCTCGTAGTAGTTCGGCGTGATCACTCCGACGCCTTCGTGAGTCTGGTCTCGGGCGGTTCTGAGGAATCCGGTGGCGACCAGGTGTCGGACGGTCTCGGGCGAGTACGTTTTCGCGTCGCGCCAGTCCACCATCTCGTCGCCGGCCAGTTGTTCTTGCAGGAAGCGGTCCAGCGGGTGGTCGTTGTTGAATGCTTGGATCACGTAGTCGCGGTATCGCCACTTGCCCTCGGTGATGATCACCTGAGTGGGGACGTGGTCGAAGCCGATGGTGTCGGCGTACCCGGCGACGTCGAGCCAGTGACGCCCGAATCGCTGGCCGAATTCGGGCGAAGCGAGCGTCGTATCGACCTGCCGTGCCCAGGCTCCCGGCCGTGTGTCGGCCAGAAACCGGTCCTGTTCGGCGATTGTGGGCGGTCGGCCGAGCAGGTCGAGTACCAGTCGTCGCAGCAGCGTACGGCGGTCGGCCTCTTCGGCCAGCGACAGTCCGGCGGATTCCAGCCGGGCCTGGATGAAAGCGTCGATCGGAGTGATGACCGCATGGGGGTTGGCGACGGGCGGGACTTTGGGCCGAGCGAGGGTGCGGTAGGCCCAATGACTGCGGTCGTCGTCGCTGACCGGGTCGGGGGGCTGGGGGATCGTGTAGGGAGTGTCGGCGAGCATCCCGCCGCTGATCCATGCCTCGAGAGTCTTGATCTCCTGCGTGGTGAGTTTCTTGCGTCCGCGAGGCGGCATCGCCTCGCGTCGCACCATGTGCAGCAGGTAACTCTGTTCGGGTTTGCCCGGCACGGCAATCAGGCCGCTGAGTCCTCCTTCGACCAGAGTGGTGATACTGCGGAGGTCGAGTCCACGCTTGGGCTCCCTGTCTCCGTGGCACGCATGGCAGTGTCTGGCCAGGATCGGCAGCACGTCGCGTTCGAACCGCGGCGGTGCGGCTGAGAGTGAGGCGGTCGCGGTGATCGCCAGCACGAGTGTCAGGGCCGGGAGTCTCATGCGGTTGATTCTACCGGTTGCAGTTTGCTCGTGTCATTCCGAGCGAAGCGAGGACACGCGTCTCACCCTACTCAACGAAACCGCTGGTCTCCGGCTCGTGTCCCCCTTCCCGCAATTCTGTCCCAGATTGGTTGGTAAACGACTGGAGTAAACGCCTCTGCATCTGAGGAGGCGCTCGATGCAGGACAGGCAAGATCAGGAGTCGCTTCCTGATAGTGACTTCCGTTGTTTCGTGCGCGGCCCGTGACGCCGGGAAATGCGAAGGGTTACTCGAAGATGCCGATCCCGTGGGTTGAACACCCGGACAGCCTTGCGGACAATCGGACTCGTCTTCTTCGCGAGTTGACTCCTTGGATTTCCAGATCATGGCCTTTGGATTCCCCGCCTACGTCACGCGGCAGATTGAAATCAGCGCCTCCCAGGCCCAAATCGCCCAGGCAGTCCCGGTCGTCTTGGACAGCCTTCGCTGGAAGGGACACCAAGTCTCTCCAACTTCGTTTTCCGCCTCTGTTGGTGTAGGGCTGCTTTCTTGGGGTGAGAATATCACGATCGACTTCGTTTCTCCGAACGGGATCCAGGTAACCAGCAAGTGCTCTTGGCCGCTTCAGTGTGTTGACTGGGGCAAGAACAAACGAAACACCCGCACGTTCCTGGATCAATTGTCCGCGCTACTCTCTCAGCCGCAGCCGGGGGTAGATCCGGGTAGTAATTGAAATCCTGGCGGGTTGAACGCCGGGGCTGGGGTGGGGAGACTGGACGGGTTGGCTCCGCTCTAGCGCCTTCGGGTTTCGAACGGTCTCTGATTGCTCGCGGTGCAGTCTTGGACCGCCGTTTACATTTCATTAAGCAAGGTGAACCGGGACGAATCTCAACGGTCCCATTCCAAACAACGGCTGAGATCCCTCGCTTGGCTCGGGATAACACGTGGGTGCTTACGCCAGGATCTCCGTCGCCACGGTTCCATGTACGTCGGTCAGCCGGCGTTCGAGGCCGTTGTGGTAGAAGGTCAGTTGCTGGTGATCGAGCCCGAGCAGGTGCAGGATCGTGGCGTGGAAGTCGTGCACGGTGAGCACGTCGTCGGTGGCGGCGAAACTGAAATCGTCGGTTGCGCCGTAGGAAAACGGAGCCTTGACCCCCGCCCCGGCCAGCCAGCAGGTGAAGCCTCGCGGGTTGTGGTCTCGGCCCAATGTCCCCCGCTGAAACATCGGCAGCCGACCGAACTCGGTGCAGAAGACCAGCAGCGTGTCCTCGAGCATTCCGCGTCGGGCCAGGTCGATCAGGAGGCCTGCGACCGGCTGATCGAGGATCTCTGAGTGGTGATCGTACTGGGGCTTGAGCTTGTTGTGGCCGTCCCAGTTCAGGCGTCCGCCGGAGGCGTAGGCTCCGTTGAAGAGCTGGACAAACCGCACGCCCTGCTCGACCAGGCGTCGGGCCAGGATGCAGTTGCGGGCGAACTGAGCCTTGATCGTGTTCTGCTTGTCGTCGGCTCCGTACAGCGCCAGAGTCTCGCGGGTCTCTGACCGCAGGTCGGTCAGCTTCGGCACCGACAGCTGCATCCTCGCGGCCAGCTCGTAGCTCGCCAGGCGAGCCACCAGCTCGCTGTCTCCGGGAAACCGTCTGGCGTAGCGTCGGTTGAGCCGCCCGAGTGCTTCTCGCGCGGCGAGGTCCTTGCTGATGGAGATCCCCCTGGGTCGCTGGAGGTAGCGGATCGGCTTGGTCGTGCTGAACGGCGTGCCCTGGAACTGGGCGGGCAGGAATCCGCAGGTCCAGTTGTTCGGCCCCGCCTGCGGGTTGCCTCGAGGATCCTCGATCGCGACGAACGAGGGCAGGTCCTGGTTTTCGCTGCCCAGGGCATAGCTGGACCAGGCCCCGATGCTGGGGAACCCGTCGGGCACAAAGCCGGTCGACATCACGTTTTCGCCGGGCCCGTGCGTGTTGGTCTTGGTTGTCAGCGAGTGCAGGTAGCAGATCTGGTCCGAGAGGTTTCCGATGTGCGGGACCATGTCCGAGACCATCTTGCCGCACTCGCCGCGCGGCCGAAACGTCCACAGCGGTCGCTTCAGGTTGCCGTTCTCGCCCTGAAAGGTGACCAGCCGTTCGTTGCCCGGCAGCGGCTGTCCGTCTCGCCTGATCAGCTCGGGCTTGTAGTCGAATGAATCGACCTGGCTGAAGGCTCCGGCACAGAAGACCACGATCACGTTCTTGGCGCGTGCGGCATGATGCCCGCTGCGGGGTGCCGCCGGGCGGGTGGGATCGATCACCGGAGCCGCGCCCAGCCGGCCGTCGGCCTGAAGCAGCCCGGCCAGTGCCATAGCGCCCATTCCACGCGTCGTGTCACCGAAAAAGCGACGGCGATCCAACAGCGCCAGGGCCTGGGATGAAGCGAGAGGTGACAGCACTCGAGAGGTTACTCCAGGAACACGAACTCGTTGGAATTCATCAGTACGCGACCCACCTGCTCGATACCGAACTCGCGGGCCAGCCCGATGAGTATCGATTCTTCCTCAGGCTCGGGCCGACGCCCCAGCGTCCAGCCCACCATCGCCTCGACCTGCCGCCGCCTGTCCTGGCCCACGGCCTCCCGAGCCCGCTGTGCCAGGAACTCGGCCTGCCGGTTGACGAAGCGGCTGTTGAACAGGCCCAGCGACTGGACGGGCGTCGTCGAGCGTGACCGCTTGGGTGCCATCTGGCCGGCGTCGGGGCAGTCGAACGCTCCGAAGATCCCCGGCCTCATCAGCCGGATCCGAGTCCCATAGACCATCCGCCGCCAGCCGGCCGGCTCGAATTCCTCCTTCGGCACGTAATCTCCGAAGGTGCTCTCGGGCACGTCGTAGAAGTCGAACCCCTTGCCGTGCATCTGGTCGTTGAGTCGTCCGCTGGCTGCGAGGATCGAATCGCGGAGCGCTTCGGCCGAGAGCCGCCGGGGCGGAAATCTCCACAGCAGCCTCGAGTCGCCGTCGCGGGCGAGCGCGGGGCCTCGAGGTCGTGACGACTGGCAGAAGGTGGCCGAGAGCAGGATGCGGCGGTGCAGGTGTTTCAGAGACCAGTCGTGCTGCAGCAGGTCCAGGGCCAGCCAGTCGAGCAGCCTGGGGTGAGAGGGCCGGGTGCCGTTGTGGCCGAGGTCCGAGGGTGTGTCGACCAGCCCGGTGCCGAAATGGTGCTGCCAGATCCGATTGACGATCACCCGCGGAGCCAGGGGATTCCGGGGACTGATGATCGACCGGGCCAGGGCCACTCGGCGGGTTGTGTCAGTTGCGGTGATGTCGAGTTCGAGTGATCCGAGCAGGCTTGGGGTGTCGGGGGCGACCTGCTCGAGAGGCTGCATCACGTCTCCGCGTCTGAGCCGATGGGTGGCCTGGGGGGCTTGGAACGAGCCGAGGAACCCCTGGGGACCGGCGGCGAGCCGGTTGAGTTCGGACTGGGCTGAGGCGAAGCGGCTGGCGAGATCGCGGAGACGCACGACCTGGGCGGGTGGAACGTCGGAGAGCCGAATCGACGCCGCGGCACGTCGGTCGTCGTGATGAAGGGTCCGGTTGCGTGAATGAGCGAGCGACCGCCAGGCGGCGGGGCCGTCGGGGACCTGGAGGTCGTAATCGACCGGTGCCGAGCCTCCCATCGGTTTCAGCACGACACGGTTGAAGGTCCTGGGCTTTGCGAAGGTGATGGTCACCCAGGCCGGACCCGATCGACCGGCCTGCCAGAAGAAGTTCAGCTTGCGGGATCCGTCGATCAGGTTTTCGGCCAGCCGCGACTGGTTGGCCATGGCGAAGCTCGAGGAATCGGCCACCGCACCCAGTTCGGCCAACGCCACGTTGCGCGATTCGCTGGTGGGCGTGGCCGGTGTCCAGACTTCCAGGTCGTCGAGTTTCGGGGCTCCGCCGTCGTTGGTGGCGTGGATGGCGAGTCTCAGGACCCGCGAACTGACCGCGGCGAACGTCTCGGTGGTCTCGCGAAAACCGACCGCTTCGCGCAGCCGCAGCTCTTTTCGCATGGCCTCGCGTCGGGCCGCGAGTTGTTTCAGTCGCTCTCGGGCCTCGGGCAATCGAGCCTGCCAGCGGTCGTTTTCCTCGCCGCGGATTCGGCGGTCGCCGTAGCGCAGACCGGAAAACACGGCCTGCACTGCGTAGTAGTCGGCCTGCGGGATCGGGTCGAACTTGTGGCTATGACATCTTGCGCAACCGATCGTCAGACCCAGGAACACCGACCCGGTGGCCGTGATCACCTCGTCGAGCTCGTCCTGCCGCTGCTGCCGGGTCAATCGTTCATCGGGGCTCTTGACCGTGTCACGGGGACCGGCGACCAGGAATCCCGTGGCGGCGTCCTGGCCAGAGGTGTCTCCGGCGAGTTGATCGAAGACGAAGCGGTTGTAGGGTCGGTCGTCGTTGAGAGCACTGATGACGTAGTCGCGGTAGTACCACGCGTTGCCGATCCGCGAATTGGTCTCGTAACCTGTCGTCTCGGCAAAGCGGACCACGTCCAGCCAGTGACCGGCCCAGCGTTCTCCGTAGTGCGGGTTGGCCAGCAACCTGTCGACAGCCCGCTCCCAGGCTCCCGGTTCGCGGTCGGCCTGGAAGTGCCGGGCCTGTTGGGGTGTCGGAGGCAGGCCGGTGATCACCAGCGAGGCCCGTCGCAGCAACCGCCGACGGTCGGTCGGTTGCGAGAGACCCAGGCGGTTGGCCCGCAGGCGCGAGATGATGAAGGGGTCGATCGGCGATCGTGCGAGCCTGGCGTCGGCGGCCGAGAGCCTGGGCAGGGGGACTCGTTTCAGAGGCTGAAATGACCAGTGCGACTTGAGAGCGTCGGGGTCGTCGGGCATCAGGCCACCGTGGCGGATCCACTCGGAAATCATCCGTACGGACCGGTCGTCGAGTCGAGGTCCCTTGGGGGGCATCATCACTTCGGGGTCCCGGCTGGTGATGCGCTGGATCAGTTGGCTGGAGGCGGGCTTTCCGGGCCGGATTGCGGGCCGGCCCGAGTCGCCTCCGGCCAGCAGCGACCTCCGCCGATCCAGCCTCAGGCCACTTTCCTGTTTCGTGGCCCCGTGGCATCGATTGCAGTGCTTTTGCAGCAGGGGGCGGATGTCGGTGCTGAACTGCGGTCCCGCGGCGCGCAGTGCGGGCGCGGCCAGCAGCAGAATCAGTACGACGGCCAAGCGACTCATGAGGTCGATTCTAACCGTGAGCACAGCGGACGGGCATCCCCGGGGCGGCCTGGTCCGCCTGTTGGAAGACTCCGCGAGCCGGGGTCAGACGCCGCCCGTGGCGGGGCCTGACCCCTTCACTCGAGCGATGGTGGTTGGAACAAAAGGGTTCAGGCCCCGCCTGCGATCCGTGGCAGGTGGATCTGATCCTTGTTGGGGGCGGCGTCTGACCCCAGGCTCCCGGTTTTGCAACCGGTTCCTAGGCCAGGATCTCGTTGACGACCCGGCCATAGACATCCGTCAGCCGGAAGTCTCGTCCGGCGTAGCGGTAGGTCAGCTGGGTGTGATCGATTCCCAGCAGGTGCAGCATCGTGGCGTGCACGTCGTGGATGTGCATGGTGTCGGTGACGGCCTTGAACCCGAAGTCGTCGGTTTCTCCGTAGGCCATTCCGCCCCGCACGCCTCCCCCGGCCATCCACATCGTGAAGCCGTGGTGGTTGTGGTCACGGCCGTTGCCGTTTTCCGAGACCGGGGTCCGGCCAAACTCGCCTCCCCAGACCACAAGAGTGTCCTCGAGCAACCCGCGTTGTTTCAGGTCGGCCAACAGCGACGCGATCGGACGATCGACGTTACGGGTCAGCGTGACCATCCGCTCGTTGTGGTTGTCGTGAGTGTCCCAGGGCTGACCGCCGTCGTAGTACAACTGCACGTAGCGAACACCTCGCTCGCACAACCGCCGGGCCAACAGGCAACCGTTGGCAAACTTGCCGGTGCCGTAAGCCTGACGAGTCTGCTTGGATTCCTGTTCGAGATTGAAGGCATCGGTGGCTTCGAACTGCATCCGGAACGCCGTCTCCATCGACTCGATCCGAGACGCCAGCCGGTCGCCTCCGCCTCGCTGCTCGAGATGTTTCCGGTTGAGTTGTCCGAGCAGGTCGAGCTGCCGCCGTTGCACCTTTCGGTCGTAGCGTGAGTTGCGCAGGAAGGGGATGATTTTTCCGGGCGAGAGATCGGTGTGGTCGATGTGCGTGCCCTGGAAGTGGTTGGGCAGGAAGGCACTGGTCCAGGTCAGGGGCGCTTCGACCGGGTACCCGGTGGCCAGCACGACGTAGGAGGGCAGGTTGCGGTTTTCGGTGCCCAGCCCGTAACTGATCCAGCTGCCGACGCTGGGCACGGCCGAGGTCAGGGCGCCGCAGTTCATCAGGAACATTGCCGGGTTGTGGTTGGGGTTGTCGGAGTGGCAACCCTTGAGCACGCAGATGTCGTCGATGACCTTGGAGATTTCCGGCAGCAGGTCACTGACCACCACGCCGCTGTTGCCTCGCGGTGCGAACTTCCGGATCGAGGGCAACAGGCCACCGGTAATCCGTTCGGTCCGCAACGTCGCTCCATCGGGCCTCTGCCCCTCGAACTTCTTGAGCGCCGGCTTGGGGTCGAACAGGTCGCCCTGGTAGGGGCCACCGTTCATGAATAACTGGATCACCCGCTTGGCTGTTCCGCCGTAGTGTGAGGGTGACTGGTCGGCCGAGAGGGCCGAGGCGACTGCGACGGCACCCAGGCCGCCTCCCAGTCGGCCGATCAGGGCGCGACGCGAGAGCGGGGGGATTCGGGTCGAGGCGTTCGGTGATGGGGAATGATCGGATGTCATCGGGTCTGCCGTCGGAATCGAGGTTCAGTCGATAAAGAGGAACTCGTTGCTGGCCAACAACGCGTGCAGGTACTGCGACCACCGCGAGTTGATCTGGGCGCTGCTGGCCGCTTCGCCACCCGCCAGGAATCTTTCGCCCAGGGCCAGCTCGTCGGCGCCGGGGGTCCGTTGGAAGAGGACCCGGTAGGCGGCGTGGATCCCGGATTTCACCGGTTGTCGTTGGCTGCCGGAGATCTGGAGGGCCAGCCGGTCGGCCTGCTGGAACAGGAAGGGGCTGTTCATGGCGAAGAGCTGCTGGACCGGAGTCGTTGTTGGCTTGCGATGCGGGCTGTGCGTGCCGGGGTCGGGGAAGTCGTGCATCTTGAGGATGACCGAGAGTCTCTTGCGGTCGATTTTTCCGTAGAGGGTTCGTCGCGAGTTATTGTCGTTACCGAGATCGCCGGCGGGTCCACCGAGTCGTTGGTCGAGCGAATTGGTGACCTGCAGCATCGCATCCCGCCACGGTTCGATCGCCAGACGCCGGGGGCTCGCCCGCCACAGCAGCCGGTTGTCGGGATCGGTGACCTGGCCGTCGGCCCGGTTGTGGCTCGACTGCCGATACGTCGCAGACCCCACGATCTCGCGGTGCAGCCACTTCAGGGACCAGTCGTGAGAGACAAACCGGGCGGCGAGGTCATCGAGCAGTCCGGGGTGCGAGGGCAGCTGGCCCTGGGTCCCGAAGTTGCTGGGTGTTCGGACCAGTCCATGGCCAAAGTGCTGTTCCCAGATGCGGTTGACGATCACGCGTGCGACCAGCGGATGTCCGTCGTCAAAGAGTGCCCTGGCCAGTTCGAGTCGTCCGCTGCCGTTTTGGAACGGCTTGAGTTTTCCGGCGGTCAGGACTTCGAGGAACCGGCGTGGCACCAGCGGCCCCTTCCTCATCGGGTTGCCGCGGATGTGGATGTGCAGGTCACGAGGCTGTCCGCGGCGGAACTCGATCCGGTTCCGTGCCGGTCCGTCGGGAACGACGTGGATACTGGCCTCCTCGACCGCCCGCACCATGACCGTGCTCGAGGCAAACTCGGCCGACTTCCTGATCTGCTTGATCTTCTCGTCGATCTCCTTGAACCGCTTCTTGTTCGCCTCGGTCTTGGGCAGCTGTTCTTTCATCTTGGCCAGGCTGACGGTGAGGTTGCGGACCTCTTCGCGGGCCTTGCGGATCGGCAACCAGACGTCGTTGCCGGCCAGCGGTCGATCGACCGGCCGGCTGCTCATCAGCACCCCACCGATGGCGTAGTAGTCGCGGTTGGAGATCGGGTCGAACTTGTGGTCGTGGCATCTCGAGCACGCCAGGGTCAGTCCCAGGAACGTACGGCTGAAGACGTCGACCCGTTCCTCGAGTTCCTTGGCCACGGTTTCCCGGACGAGGCTGATGTCGAGCTTGAGTTCTTTCCAGTAGGTGGGGCTGAGTCCGAAGAAGCCGAGTGCGGCCAGGTCGTCGGGTCCGGTTTCGTCCATCAGGTCGGTGGCGAGTTGCCTGGAGACGAAGTCGTCGTATCCGGCGTCGGCGTTCAGCGCGTCGACGACCCAGTCGCGGTACCGCCATGGGTTGGCCGTGCTGCTTTCGAAACTGGGCAAGGCGTCGGTGTAGCGGGCCTTGTCGAGCCAGAAGCGGCCCCAGTGTTCGCCGTAGGCGGGTGAGGCGATCAGGCGGGCGACGAGTCGGTCGTAGGAACCGGGAGTGGTGTCGTCCACAAAGCGGTCGACGGCCTCGGGCGAGGGGGCCAGGCCGTTGAGATCGAAGCTGAGGCGGCGGATGAGCGTGCGGCGGTCGGCGGTGGGTGATGGGGTCAGTTTGCCGAGCCGGAGTCGATCGAGCACGAAGCGGTCGATGCGGTTGAGCGACCAGGTGTCACCGGGTGGGCTTGGCACTCTGGAGGTAAACGGTCGAAATGCCCACCAGGCTCGAGCCTCTGGGCTGTCCGGTGCCACGGCGGAAAGCGACGGCCCACCGATTCGCGGGTCGGGGGCCCCCATCGCGACCCATCGCTCGAAGGTGCGGATTTCTCGAGGCAAGAGCTTTTTCTTGGGAGGCATCTTAATGCTGTCGTGGCGTACCGCGTCGATCAGCAGGCTCTCTTCGGGCTTACCCGGCACCAGCACCTCACCCGACTCGCCTCCCTTGCGGGTCGCGGCACGAGTGTCGAGCCGGAGGCCTCCCTGCAGCGGTTTCGATTTGGCCGAATGGCATTCGAAACAGTGCTTGACCAGCAGCGGCCGCACCTCCCGCTCAAAGAACTCCGCCTGTTCGGGCGGGATCTTGCCCGCCTGGACGGTCTTTCCGGTCTTTCCGACAAGGGTGTCGTCGGCCTGGCCGGCGACCGGCAGCAGCATCGCCAGTGCGATCAGCAGGCGACAGTTCACTTGCCCGCCGCCGACTCGGTTCCGATGCAGAAGAGATGCTTGGTGCCTCGGATATAGAACCGGTCGAGAGCGATCGCGGGCGAGGCATAGGTGAACTCGCCCAGCTTGCTCTCGGCGACCACCTGCAGTTTCGGACCGGGCTTGATCGCCTTGGTGATCCCGTCGTCGGCGATGAAGAAGGCCAGGCCGCGGGCGGTGACCAGCGATCCGCTGTAGTGGCGGCCGAGCCGGCCCTGCCACATGCGGTCACCCGTCTTGGCGTTGAAGCAGTTCCCGGTGCCGCGGTCGTCGGCGACCAGCAGGTAGTCGCCCACGATCACCGGGCTGGGTACATAGCACTTGGCTCCGCGCGAGTGCCAGGTGACGTGTGACTTGGTGACGTCGCCGTTACCTCGAGGATTGATACCCATCACGTGGTAGGTCGGGTAGCCGCAGGCCATGAAGAACAGGTTGCCGTCGTAGACCATCGACGCCACGAACTGCTCGGTCGGACCCTCGATGATCCAGTACGGCTTGCCCGTGCGGGGGTTGAGGCTGGTGATGTGCTGGCTGCCCGAGACGACCATCTGGGTGCGGCCGTCGATCTTGCGGATCAGCGGCGTGACGTAACTGCGGATGCCGTACTTGCGGCCGGTCTTCCAGACCGTCTTGCCGCTGGTCCGGTCCAATGCCAGCATGTAGCTTTGGCCGTCATGATCGCCGTTGACGATCAGCAGGTCCTCGTAGATCACCGGGCTGCTGCAGAAGCCGTGAGCGCTGACGAAGTCGCCGGGTCGGACCATCCAGAGTTTCTTGCCCGAGGCGTCGTAGGCGGCCACGACCATGCGGCCGGGAGTGATCTTCCGCTTGTTGCCGACATTGGGAGCGGGAACTTTCCTGGTGCCCACTTCCAGGAACGAAACGTAGATCGTCTTGCCGTCGGTGACCGGCGTGCCGGAGGCGTAGCTGTTGAGGTTGTGCTTGGATTCCAGGGGTGAGGCGAGCACGACTCGTTCCCAGATCAGCTTGCCGGTGTGAGCGTCGAGCGCCGAGAGGGTCCGCTGCTGCTTGGCGTTGATGCAGCCGACGATGTAGACGCGGTTGCCGTGGATGATCGGAGACGAATGGCCCTGGGACGACAGCGGAGTCTTCCACAACAGGTTCTTGCCCGTCGTGACGTCCCAGGAAATTGGAACCGATTGACTGGCACTGGAGCCGTCACCTCGAGGCCCTCGCCATCCGGGCCAGTTCTCGGCTTGAACCGCCTGGGTGGTCCAGGTGATGGCCAACAGCAGAAGCAATGCGTGAGTCGTCCGTTTCATGGTGATTCGGTGTCCGGCATCGGGTTGAAATGGACCGTGAAGCGGAGTCCGTCAGGCGATGATATCACATGTCCGCAGAGTGATGCGAGTTCTCCGGGGATGGGGTGCTTGAAGGGGGTGCGTGTCGCCAGAAACCCGGGGTGGGAATCCCGGGGTTTCCACCCCGGGATTCCCAAGGCGATCACGCCCCCCTCGAATATCGCCCACCAGGACTCCTGCCGAAAATTCCGCCGAATCCGGCTACTCCCAATGACAACGCAGTTCCTATACTCCCGCCGAACATGTCCGACGACTTCGACTCATCACCCGAATTCCGGATCGACCCGGCTCATCCGGATCTGGATGCCGATCCGCAGGCCGGTGGCCACGAGGCTCTTGAGCCGGCGTGGCTCGATGACGATCTCGAGTCGGCCTACCGGCAGGCGTTGGAGGCGAATGAGGCGGTCGAAGAGGAGATCGGGCCGGGGATCGAGTTGAGCGACTGGCCCGCTGCGGATGAAGACGATGAGCCCGAAGCAGACCTCGAGCCGGATCAACCAGAAGAGCCCGAGCCTCCGCGGGTGACGCCGCGGCAGGTGATCGAGGCGGTGCTCTTTGTCGGCGGCAAGCCGCTGACTGCCAAGAAACTCGCCTCGCTGGTCGGTCCGGATACCAGGACGCCGATGGTCGAGGAGGAGATCGAGGGGCTCAACGGGTTGTACAGCAGCGAGGCTCGGCCCTATGAGATCCGGTTGGCCGAAGGTGGCTACCGGCTGCAGTTGCGAGAGGAATACGAGCCGGTGAGGAACCGGGTCTTCGGGCTGGGTCCCAAGGAAGTCAAGCTCTCGCAGGAACAGCTCGAGGTGCTGGCACTGGTCGCCTACCGGCAGCCGATCTCACGGCAACAGATCCAGAAGCACGGCCGCAAGAATGCCGGAGGGATGTTGAGACAACTGCTGCGGCGCCAGTTGATCGTGATCGTGCGAGGCAACAACCCGCGGCGGGATATTACCTATCGTACGACCAAGCGGTTTCTCGAGGTCTTCAACATCCGCGACATCGAGGACCTGCCGACACCCGAGCAACTGGAGTTGCGTTAGGGGACAGGCACATCCGCCACGGGCGGGGAGAGCCAGTCCCCGCAGCGAATCAGTCGACGACCACTTCGAACTGCGTCTCACCGACCAGGTCGTTGCCTCGAGCGTCAACGATTCGGGCTCGAACCTTCAGCGGCTGGTTGAAGGGTCCCAGTCCGGACTTGGCGAAGCGGATGGCCAGCGAACCGGTGCTCTGTCCGGGCACGAGCTTGATGGGCGTGGCCGAGACGCCCCGGATGTGAGCCGGCAGCACCAGCTCGACGGTACCCGCACCCCCCGCACCGGTCCCTCTTGAGACCGTAAACGGCAACTCGACGGTGCCGCCGGGCCTGGCAATGATCGACGTCGACTTTGTGTTGACTCCGACCACTCCCGAAGTCGCCAGCACCACGGTCTGGTCACTCTGGGTGTTGGAAGTAAACGAGACCTTGTGTCGGGTGCCGTCGGGGTCGACGACGGTGCCGACCAGCAGCATCTGCGTGCGGCTGGTCCGTCCCACTTCCAGCCACGGCGGCAGCTGGATCTGGAAGTCGAACTGGTCGGTCCCATCGGGCACGGCCATCGGCTTGCAGGAGACACCCTGGAGGTGTCGGCTCTGGGTGTCTGCGATGGTCGCCGTCAGTGGTCCCTTGAAGTCGTTTCGGATGATGGTGTAGCGGCGATAGAAGGTTGTCCCCTGAGGCCCGAACTTGCTCTCGAAGACCCCGGTGAACTTGAACGGCACCGGCACCGACACGGCGACCTTCATCGACTCTCGGACAAAGTCGTGGATTGTCCCGGCCGCCAGGATCGCTGTGGAGGTGACATCGGCACCGCCCACCTTGGCCGTGCCGGTGATGCGAACCGGTACGACGGTGACCCGGGCGTCGGGGGATGCCTTGAGTTTCATCTCCACGACGTTCTTCCCCTTGGGGATCTTGTCGCCGCCGCCTACAGTCACGCCCGGCGGCAGGCCTTCGACCGCCAAGGCAATCTCGTCGTTGAAACCCCCCCTGCGGGTGACGGTGACCTTGAACTTCGCTTCGGCGTTTCGCGGCACGTTGATGGCATCGCCGGGCAGGTTCACCTGGAAGCCGGGCTGGATGGTCACCGGCGGAGCGATTTCCAGACGATAGGCAAACCGTTCTCCTCCACGACCTGTCTCCTGCTCGGAGACCACCACGGTGAACTTGCCATCGGCGGGGGCTTTGAAGGTGAACGTCGGGTCGGAGGTCCCCTTGGCGTCTTCGGCTCCGGCGACCCGCTTGCCGGTGTCGTCGAGCACCGCGACCTGTGCGTCCAGCGGCGAGCCCAGGCGTGCGGCCTGCAGGTCCATCACCAGTGCCTGGCCCTTGGTGGCTTCAAAGACAAAGTGGTCGGTATCGCCGACGGTCTCGATGCGGCCGTTGAGCACCGCCGGCAGCGTGACGGGTTGGGCTGAGGCGGGGGAGTTGTTGTTGAGGGTCTCGAGCACGTTGGGGTGGTCGCTGACGGCGAGCGAAACGACGTTGGTCTGGCCGGTGGCGACTTTCAGGCTGCGGCCGATCGTCTTGTTGGCACCGGCGGGAACCTCGACGGCGACCGCCGCCGAAGGCAGGTTCTGGCCCAGCAGCAGCAGGCTCGTCGTCGCCCCCCGCTGGACTCCCAGCGGATAGGTCTGCTCGACCCAGGGCCCGTCGGTGATCGTCAGGCGGTAGACGTAGGTCTGCAGGCCGAGGAACTTGAGGTCGTGGATGCGGACCTGGTAGGTACCGTCGACCGCTGCGGTGAATTTCAGGAACGAGTCGTTCCCGAAGTGGTCGGTGTTCTCGGCGACTCTTTGCCCGTCGGGACCCAGGACTTCGATTCTCGAGTCCAGCGGCGACCCGATCCGCGCGGCGTTGACCTCGAGGACGTAGCTGCGGCCCTTTGTGGCGGCGAAAGTCCAGATGTCGACATCTTCGCGGGGGAAAATGCGTCCATTGATCGTGACGGGCACCTTGACGGCGATGGGGATCGGCCGCCCGTCGATTTCCGCCTCGATCACCTCGGGCAGGTGCCCGATCACGAAACGCCGACCGGGGGTGACTCCTTCTGAAGTCCACGCCTGGTAGTAGCGGTGTCCGAGTGCCGCGTCGGGTGCGACGGTGACGGTGCCGAGCTGGTCCTTGGGGTAGGCTTCGCCGGACTGGGAGGCGGGCATCGGGATGCGGGGCCCTTCGAACCAGACCTGCCGCTCGGCCAGGGTGATCTGCTTCGAGACGCTCACGCCGGTCCCGAGCATGTTCCAGGCACAGGCTTCGTAGAGATAGCGGCCTCCGACGATCACCCTCACCGTCGTCCCGCGTTGGGCTCCGGCGGGGAAGATGTAGCTGGTGCCTGGTGAGGAGGCAGAAGCGGAGGAGGTGAGTGCGAAGGCGAGGAGTGTGGTGGTTGCCAGGCGGGCGATTGCGTGCGGGCGCATGAATTGACTCCGTGACGCTTTGCTGAAACGCACGGGGCCAACCCGCCCCCCGGCTTCGGCCAAAGGCTCAGGCAAACGGCTCAGGCAAACAGCTCTTCGATGACCTCACCGTCGCTGGGCACGATCGGGATCGGGCGACCCTCGGGAGTCAGGAACTCCTTCTTCGGGTTGATCCCCAGGCTGTGGAAGATCGTGGCCGAGAGATCGGCGGGTCGGTAGGGCTTGGTCGCGGGCCGTTCGGCTCGTTCGTTGGAGGCTCCGACGATCGTCCCTCCGGTGATCCCGCCTCCAGCCATCGCGATCGCCGAGCTGGGACCCCAGTGGTCTCGGCCGACGAGGTTGTTGATGCGGGGCGTCCGCCCGAACTCACCGGTGACCAGCAGCATGGTGGTGTCGAGCATGCCTCGATCGTAGAGGTCTTCCAGCAGTGTGGCCATGCCCCCGTCGAGCAGGTGCAGCAGGTCGTTCTTGAGGACGTGGAAGTTGTTGTAGTGGGTGTCCCAGTTGGCGTGGTTGATCAGCACGCAGCGGACTCCCGCTTCGACCAGCCGGCGTGCCATCAGGCAGCTCTGGCCCAGGGTGTTTCGGCCGTACTTGTCTCGCAGCTTGTCCGGCTCGCTGTGGATATCAAACGCCGTCTTGGTCTCCTTGGACGTCATCAACTCGAAGGCCTGCTGCTTGAAGGCATTGACCGTGCGGGCCTGGGCGTTGAACCTCGCCTCGCCCCGCTTCTGGAAGCGGTCGACTGTGGCCAGCAGGTTGCGTCGGGAACCGAATCTCCTGGCGTCGATCGCCAGGGGAGGAGCCAGGTCGGGGACGGCGAAGTTAGGCAGTGCCGGGTCGGATTCGACGACGAAGGGTGCGGCGGTCGACCCGAGATAACTCGAGCCACCACTGTTGTGCATCGTGGGGACGCAGACGTAGGGCGGCACCGGGCCGCGGGCACCGAGTTCGTGAGCGATCACCGAACCGTGGGCGGGTTTCTGGTTGTTGGGTTTCAGGCCCGAGTTGAACCCGGCCGAGGGGTGGTAGCCGGTCAGCATGAAGTGATCGGCGACACCGTGGCCGGAGCTGCGGTGTCCGAAAGATCGCACGACGGCGAACTTGTCCATCTGGCCGGCCAGCTTCGGCAGGTGCTCGCACATCTGCACGCCCGAAACGCTGGTGGCGATCGGGTTGAACGGGCCGCGGAACTCCTTGGGAGCGTTCGGCTTCAGGTCCCACGTGTCGATCGTGCTCAGCCCACCGGCCAGGAACAGGACGATCAGCGAGGTGTCGTTGCCCGGGACCGCCTCCTTGGCCTGACCCTCGAGGATCGAACTCAAAGAGTACGTGGTGCCCAGGAGACTGGCTCCACCGATCGAGATCATGTCGCGTCGGGAGAGACCGTCGCAGAACGTCTTTTTCCTACCGCTCATCTTCACTCCTCTCGACTGTTGGCAACCCTGCCATTCTACCCGGCAGGGGGCTGGTGAGTCGAATGTAGCCGAATTCGTGGGAATTCGGAGCTGGATTGGGTGTTGTTAGTGATTGAACAGGAATTCGAGCGAATTCAGCATGCTCCAGGCCAGGTCCTCGGCGGCCTGGGTCCGAGTCCGTTTTTCGGCCAGGGTCTGCTGAAAATGGGCCAGGGCTGTCTTTTGTTCCGCGGGTACGGGGAACCGGTTGAAGAACGTCAGGTACAGTTCTTCGATCACATAATCATCATCGGTCGATTCACGCACCAATTTTGCGATTCGTCCGCCCGCGTGAGAAATCTTTTTCTGGATCCGTGGCGAGTTCATCACGTGCAGGATCTGGCCGACGGTCGGTTCGCCGGCCCGTTCGCAGGCACAGGCACTCACGCGGTAGGGGCGGCCGAAGAGTTTGAGGAAGTCGTGAGGCACCTGGCTGTCCCAGAGCTGGACGGCTCGATAACCGGCCGGAGTCCCCTGGAATTTCTCGGGAACACCGGTCGTGTCGGTGATCGCATCGAGCAGCACCTCGGCGTCGAGCCGCTTGAGCAGGTACCTCGAGTAGTTCTGCTCGTCCCTCTGGTTCGTCTCGTTCGCTTCGGTCGTCCGCTGGTAGGCGTTCGAGGCGGTGATGGTGCGGATCAGGGTGTGGAGATCGAACTTGCTGGCGACCAGGTGGTCGGCGAGTGCGTCGAGCAGTTGGGGGTTGGAGGGCGGGTTGGTCAGCCGGACGTCATCGACGGGTTCGACGAGCCCGCGGCCGAGGAAGTGGGCCCAGGTGCGGTTGGCGATGTTGCGGGCGAAGAAGCGGTTTTTCGGTCCGGTGATCCACCTGGCCAACACCTGCCGCCGGTCTCCCTCGGGGTGAGCCTCGGGTATCGGGGTTTCCAGTGCGTGGGCGAAGATGACCTGGCCGGTGCGAGGGTGCTTGGTGACGGGGTTGCCGCTGGCCCGGATCGACTCGCCGGTCGGACCCGGCTTGAAACCGACCTGCGTGAAGAAGGCCTGCATGCCCCAGTAATCGGTCTGACCCCAGCGGTCATAGGGATGGTGGTGGCACTGAGCACACTCGATCCGCATTCCTAGGAAGACCTGTGAGACGACCGCGGCGCGCTCGCCGGGGTTTCCGATCGCCTTGTAGAAGATCGCCTGGGGATTCTCACGGACCGGGCCGGTAGCGGTCAGCAGTTGGTGGATGAAGGCATCGATCGGCGTGTTGGCCGCAAACCGATCGTGGATCCAGCGGTAGTAGTTGTAGGCCGGTTCGTGTCCGAGTTTCAGCCGATCGACTCTCAACAGGTCCGACCACTTCAAGGCCCAGAAATCGGCGTACTCGGGTCGCTTCAGCAGTCCGTCGACGAGTTGCGCCCGACGGTCCGCCGCCTTGTTCTCGAGAAACTTCCGAGTCTCCTCGGAGGTCGGCAGCCTGCCGATGATGTCGAGGCTCACTCGACGCAGAAACGTGGCATCGTCGGTGCCCGAGGAGGGCAGGATGTGGAGTTTCTTGAGTTTCTGATGAACGAGGGTGTCGATGAAGTTGGCTTCGGGCAACTTGGGGAAGCTGGCGAGACGGCGGTCGCTGGGGATCATGGCCTGGAAGACACCGACGGCGCCCATGTAGTTGGCCATCACGGCGACTTCACCGGGCGCTTCCCCGACGCTGACCAGTCCGAACTCGTCGACGCCTCCCAGTCCTTCGTTATTGGACTGGAACTTGGAGTGTCCGGTCACATCGGTCTTGCGGCCATCGGAGAACGTGGCCACGACCCTGAGCTGATGTCGGCTCTTCATGTCGACCTGTCGCTCGGAGGGTGTCAGTTCGATCGAGACCACCTTGGGGTCTTTCTCGCTGCCAAACGGCATACCCTGTGCAATCCAGTCGTGCAGCGTGCGGTAGTCGCCCGAGCCCCGCCGGATGCGGACACCACCACCGTGGGGGACACCGCCGGAGGACTTGGTGAGCAGCAGGCTGGTGGCGGGCAGCGTGGGCACCACTCGGCGACCGCGGCCCTCACGGGTCAACGCCACGTAGTCGGCCATCGGGTCGAAGCCGAAGACCGAGAGCTTGAAGCCGTTCTGGCCTTCGGCCTTGCCGTGGCATCCCGACGCGTTGCAGGCAAAGCGGCTCAGCAACGGCACGATGTCGCGTTCGAAGTTGTACTCCCGCCGCCGCCGCGACCCTCGGACTTCGACGGCGACGCGTTGTACCTGGCCTCTCACCTTGACCTCGACCGAGCCCTGCCCGTCTGACACGGCATGGACCACTCCGGTCGGAGTGACCTCGACGATCTTCGGTGTCGTCGAACGATACGTTGCCTGGCGGGTGAGGTCGGTCTTCGTGCCAAGTTGGGACTGTGCCGAAACGAGCAGACGATGGACGGCATTGGGCCCATCGAGCAGGACTCGCGACGGGCTGACGCGAATCGGCCCATCCTCTGCGATGGCGAACCGATCGCCGAACAGCAGCAGCGCGACGGCCAGCAGGACGAAGAATCGGGGCATTATGGGAATCGTGGTTTTTGGAGAGTGCATTTCGTATGCTGCCGCCCGATCAAGACCGCCGAGATACTGGCGAACCCGGGCAAACGCATAAGCGAGCATCGATTCTATCCTCTGCCACAGAGTCTCAACAAGCCACGAAGACCGTCGCTGATCCGCCGGTGGGACCGGTTGAGATCAAGAGCCGAATGCTCCGACAGTCCGGCAGATGATCGCCAGAGCCGAATACCTGCGGCAGTTGGCGGCGCGCGTAACCGAAGACTGCAACACGGTGGTTGAAGCCGTGTACGGCGCATTGCGTACGACGCCGCGACTCCGACTGAGCGTCGAGCCGGGCGGGGCCTGACCCCGTGAAGTCCCCGAGTGTGAGTTCTTCAACAGGCTGCCAAGGGCTTCCTCGCGACCGATCCCGCACGAGTTCTCACTCGGCGGGCAGTTACTCCTGGGCCACCGGCTCTTCTGGTGGTGCCGGGGTCGCTTCCGAATTCTGCTGGGCATTCTCGCGTTGGATCGCGTCGAAGACCTCCTGGCGATGCACGGGAATCTCCTTGGGAGCGTCGATTCCCAGTCGCACCTTGTCGCCACGAATATCAACGATCGTGATCTTGATATTGTCCGCGATAATGATGCTCTCGTCGCGCTGTCTCGACAGAACAAGCATCGGTGAACTCCTTCTCCCTCGCGACCGTCCTGGGGCGCCGCATGGAGATTTGCTTAATGGGTTTCAGGTAGTCAACACAGGCATCGGCATTCGATGCCGCGTAACGCTTACGCTCATCGTCGCATACCCCACCCCGTGCCGAGTCGCGATCGATCAAAACTGGTTGACGTGTTCGAGCCGCCGTCCGGCTGTACCGCCTGTGACGGCGGTGAGGGTTGTTCACCGTGATCGGCTCGGCTTGTTGCCAGAGAGAACCGTGCTGGCTAACTTGAGTGGATCGCGGGTGAAGCGATGCGAATGGCCGAATGGGGCGCCGGGGCAATCGGCCTGGGCGAATTGCGAGGGAGTTGCCATCGCCGCCGGCCCGTCCGCGTCGCTTTGGCCACCACGAATCTCAAGTCCCCGGACCCACCACGATGCTGACGCTGCTGATCGCCGTCGGGGCGTTTGTTGGCTATCTGGTGGCCTATCACACCTACGGGCGGTGGTTGTCCAGGAAGATCTTCCGGCTCGACCCCGACGCGGTCGTCCCCAGCAAAGAGCTACAAGACGACGTCGATTTCGTACCTACTAAGAAGGGAGTGATTTTTGGGCATCACTTCACGAGCATCGCGGGGACCGGCCCGATCGTCGGTCCGGCGATCGCCGTTTTCTGGGGCTGGTTGCCGGCCCTGTTGTGGGTGCTGTTCGGGTCGATTTTCATCGGAGCGGTGCACGACTTCGGCGCGTTGGTCGTGTCCTTGCGGAACCGGGGCCAGACGATCGGCGAGTCGGCCGGGCGTCTGATCAACAAGCGGGCCCGCCTGTTGTTCCTGCTGATCCTCTTCTTCGCGCTGACGATCGTGCTGGCGATCTTCGGCCTGGTGATCGCATCGATCTTCGATTTCTATCCCGCGAGCGTGCTGTCGGTCTGGATCGAGATCCCGATTGCGGTCGCGATCGGGTTCTGGGTCTACCGCCGGGGTGGCGGCCTGCTGATCCCGTCGCTGGTGGCCCTGGGTCTGCTCTACATCGCCGTCTACGTCGGCGTCTACTACCTGCCGATCAAGCTGCCGGTGTCGAACCCGACAGTCGTCTGGACGCTGATCCTGATGGCCTACTGCTTCGTGGCCTCGGTTCTGCCGGTCTGGACCTTGCTGCAGCCGCGGGACTACATCAACAGCCACCAGTTGATGGTGGCGTTGGGGCTTTTGGTACTGGGACTGGTCGTGGCCGGATTCAGCGGTGCCTTCGGACTGAGCGACGGAGTCGACCTGATGGCGAGTGCTCCGGCGATCGCCGAGACGGTTCCGCAGGGGGCTCCTCCGATCCTGCCCTTCCTGTTCATCACGATTGCCTGCGGTGCGATCAGCGGGTTCCACTGCCTGGTCAGCAGCGGCACCAGCAGCAAGCAGCTCTCGTGTGAAACCGACGCCCAGTTCGTCGGTTACGGCTCGATGCTGCTGGAGGGCGGCCTGGCGGTGATCGTGATCCTGGCCTGCTGTGCCGGAGTGGGCATGGGTGTCAGCACCGAGGGGGGCGAAACGCTGACGGGCCTGGCTGCCTGGCATACCCGGTACGATGTCGGGGGGACCTGGGGTGCGTTCCGGCTGGCCGACAAGGTCGGTGCCTTCGTCGACGGCGGTGCGAACTTCGTGGCCGCCCTGGGCATCGACAGGGCGCTGGGCATCGGGATTATCGCCGTGCTGGTCGCCAGCTTCGCCGCCACGACGCTCGATACCGCCACGCGACTGCAGCGGTACGTGATCCAGGAAATCGCCGTGATCGTGCACCTGCGGCCGCTGACCAACAAGTACCTCGCCACGGGGACCGCCGTCGTGCTGGGAGCCGCGGTGGCGATGATTCCCGCTCCGGGCCAGGGGATGGGAACCGGCGGGCTGATTCTCTGGCCCCTGTTCGGAGCGACCAACCAGCTCCTGGCCGGGCTGGCCCTGATGGTGATCGCCTTCTATCTCTGGCGACGCAACATCAGTAACTGGTTTGTCGTGATCCCGATGATCATCATGCTGATCATGCCCGCTTGGGCACTCCACTGGCAGCTCTTCAATGAGAACTCCGGTTGGTTCAATCCGATCTACGACAGCCTCACCGGCAAAGCCCCCTGGGCCTGGTCGACCACGCACCTGTTGTTTGCCATCGGGATGGCGACACTGGGACTGCAGATCTGGATGGTGATCGAAGGCGGGCTACTCTGGAAACGTGCTCGCGGAGTCCTCGAGGAAGCCCTCCCACCCCTGAATCCTCAACTCAAGACCACCGCAACCACGACACTCACCGGAGACCCACCATGACCGACTTGAACACCCTGACTCGCCGCGCCTTGCTCACCCTTGCCCTGCTGGGACTGCTGGTCTCGACCGGCCAGGCCGCCGAGAAGCTGAAGCTGTTGATCGTCGATGGCCAGAACAACCACAACTGGAAGGCGACCAGCCCGGTGCTGAAGTCGTTTCTGGAGAAGTCGGGTCGTTTCACCGTGACGGTATCGACGTCTCCGGCCCGCAACGGCGGCGAGGCCGCCTGGGCGAAATTTCGTCCCGACTTCGCTTCAGCCGACGTGGTCCTGTCCAACTACAACGGCCAGCTGTGGCCGGGGCCGGTCCAGGCGTCGCTGGAGAAGTACGTGTCCGGTGGTGGCGGGCTGGTGATCGTGCACGCGGCCAACAACGCGTTTCCGCAGTGGGGTGAGTGGAACAAGATGATCGGCCTGGGCTGGCGGGGTGCCGGCTACGGCGATCGCCTGACGCTCGACGACGCCGGCAAGTCGGTGCGGACGGCCAAGGGGAAGGGGCCTGGAGCCGGTCATGGACCTCAGCATGCCTTCGCGGTCGTGGTCCGGGACCGCCGTCACCCGGTGATGGCGGGGATCCCGGCCGAGTGGATGCATTTTCGGGACGAGTTGTACCACGGTCAGCGTGGTCCGGCCCTGAACATGCACATCCTGGCCACGGCGTTTTCGGCCAAGGCCAAGCGAGGCACGGGTGCTCACGAGCCGATGGTGTGGTGGATCCCCTACGGCAAGGGGAAGGTCTTCACCACGGTGATGGGTCACGCCGACTACTCGATGAAGTGCGTCGGCTTCCAGACCATCGTCTCACGTGGTGCCGAATGGTCGGCCACCGGCAAGGTCACTCTGGCGGTGCCCAAGTCGTTCCCGTCGGCCGAGAAGACGAGCGTGGTGGGCGAGTAATCGACACCGGACCGTCCTCGGGTCTGATCTGGCAGCCTGTTCATTGATGCCAGTTGCCGGGGTCAGACGCCGCCCACACTCGGGTCAGATCCACCCTCCACGTACCGCGGGCGGGGCCTGACCCCTTTTTCACCTGCGACCAGTGCATGCAGAAGGGGTCAGGCCCCGCCTGGGGACCGTGGCGGGTGGATCCGAACCTGGCGTGGGCGGCGTCTGACCCCGGCGCG
>CAUZEQ010000002.1:0-49647 GCA_963578885.1 Planctomycetota bacterium | reverse complement strand
CGCCTTGCTGTTCGAGCTTCTCAATAATGGCATCCAGCGACGCAACGATTTCGTCCTCTTCCTTCTGCACCCGCTGGCCACCTCGACCCAACCCCAAACGCCTCTCGACGTCCTTCATCTTCCGCGAGATTTCCGTGAGCGAGTCCTTCTTGAGTGCCTGCAGGTCGTGCTGCATCAACTCGGCGGTGGTCTTGTACCTCAAAGGCACGCTGGTGGTGTTTTCCAGCAGCGTGCGAATCGTCGCCAGGCCCTCGGCCTTCTTCAGCAACTGGTGCTCGCAGACCGCCTTGAAGTAAAGCAACCCGGCCGGGTCGACAACCGTCTTGGTTTCCAGTGCCCCAAGCAACTCAAGTGCCTCGTCGTACATCTGCTTCTGGGCCAGGAAGCGGCCGTAGAACAGCTGCATGTTGGCGGAGTAGAAGGCGCCTTTTCCTTCGAGAATCTTGGCACCCGGAACCGGGGTCCCCGGTTCAAGTTTGCAGGCTTCGATGAACGACTTCGTCTTGGCGTCGACGCTCGAAAACGTGCCGACGACCATGTCGAGCACACGGCTGCCCGACATCGGCTGCTTGTCGAATGCCCAGGCCTTGCCGATCCGTTGCAGGACCGCCTTGTCGGTCACACCCTGGGCAGCCACCCAGTGCTGGACCTTGACTCGGGTATCGGTTGCCGACGGAGCGGCGACCACGGTTTTGGCGGCTTCAACAGCATCGGCCAGACCAACAAGTGCGACCACACTCGCCAACACGACGGGCAGAAGACGTACCATCACGTTTTCCTCGTTTCTTGCTTCCTATCTACGAGACCGGCGCGCGCAGCGCCCGTCTACTTCACAGGATACGGCCACTTTTGATCCCCGGTCAAGTGCGACCGACCAACCTCCCCAATTCTCCCGAGACACCAGGTCCACTGCTTCCGCAAGCGTCCTGTTCATTCGATTCGACAATCTGGCAACTTCCGCTTGAGTCGCTCGAGACCTTCGGGAGTGATCTTTGTGCCTTCGACCTTCAATTCCCGGAGTTTTTCGAAGCGAATGATCAGTGGAATGCTGCGATCACTGACCGGCAATCGGCTCCGAAGGTGCAAAACCTCCAACGCTTTCAGCCCCCGGATATTCTCCAGGCCCTCGTCACTGACACGCGTTTCGTCCAGGCAAAGCGTCTCGAGACTCACCAGCCCCTTCAGATGAGGCAGCCCCTTGTCGGTGACTTTGGTGCCATAAAGGAACAGCCGGCGGATGTTGGGGAGCTTGGCGAGATGAACCAGTCCGGCGTCGGTGATCAGAGTTTCGGAGAGGTTGATCGAGCGGACATCCTTGAGCACGGCGAGGTGGATGGCCGCCTTGTCGTCAAACTCGGTTCCCTTGAGGTCGACGTCGACGATGCGATCGCGGAAGTCGAGCTTCACCTCCGCTCCAATCGCCTCCAGGGCCACCAGCGCACCGGCCTGTTCGACCGGGGTCATCGGCTCATCCTCGTCGAACCCCTCGTCGATCCCCTTCCTGGCAATCTTCTTCTTCGGCTTGTCCGAATCGGCCTTCGGGACGGGGATCGGCGGCACGGCCGAGTCGCCTCCAGACGCCCTTGCCTCAGCAGCAACCGAATCGAACTCGGGAGCCGGATCCAGCTGGGCCGAACCCCCGTCGCCGACCAAAGACTCATCCTCGCCACCGCACCCCACCACGGTGAACATCAGGCCGGCCAGCAGCAGTGCGAGTCGACCAGGTGCCAGGTGAATTCGCATCGGGGAACCTCAACCAGGAGGAGCGGTCGCTGGGGACCTTTATGACACGACATCATACGACAATCCCCACCGCCCGCCATCCCCTCCGCACGCTGTTCACTTCGCGGCTGCGGATGCCATATTGGCGAGCCGTTTCCCGCTCGGTGATCTCGGCACAGTCCTGGAAACGGCTGTCGGCCTCGAGCAACTGCAGCGACTGGTACCAGACATCCCCGAGCGTTTCCCAGGCGTGGCCACCCAGCTCGACCGACGCCCGGTAGAAGGCGTGGTTGGGGATTCCCGAGTTGATGTGGACTCCGCCGTTATCCGAATCGCCCCGGTAGCGGTCGTCCCAATGAGCAGGCTGGGGATCGTCGCCCAGGAACGGGTCGTCGCGATAGGCGGTCCCCGGGGCGGCCATGTCGCGGAGTGCTCGGCGGGTCGCAGCCTTGAACAGCAGATCACTGCCGATCGTCCAGTCGGCGCCCCGAGCCTCCTGACGCCGCTTCCACTGGTGCACCAGCACGCCGAACACGTCACCGAAGTGCTCATTCAGAGCCCCCGACTCGCCGTAGTAGCGCAGATTCCCGCTGAAGGCGATCACGCCGTGAGCCAACTCGTGAGCGACAACCTCGATGGACCGAGTGAACCGGCGAAAGAGAATCCCGTCGCCGTCGCCGAAACCCATCCGCGAACCGTCCCAGAACGCATTGCTGTAATTGCGGCCGACGTGGACGCAACTCTCGAGCGTCATGCCGAGTCCGTCGAGCGAATTGCGGCCGTGGACGGTGTTGAAGTAGTTCCAGACGCTGCCGGTGTGGCGATACGCTTCGCGAACCGCCATGTCGCCGGTGTCGGCATCACCCTCGGATCGCACCAGCTTGCCGGGTAAATCGAATGAACCGCCCGCGTCGTAGATCAGGCGGTGCTTGCCTCCGTCGGGCGACGGGCTGACGAGCAGCTGCGGAGCCGCCCGGGTCGCCTCGCGGAATGCTCGAGTCTCGATCGACCGCAGCATCGAATCGCGAGCCCGCTGGGCCAGATCAGGATGATCAGGATGATCCAGGTAGCCCGATTCGGCGAGCCGTTCGAGCATGTAGGGCGGGATGATGCACTGCAGCGGGTCGCGTGCACAACTGGTCTCGGTGACCACCATCGGCGTGGTCCTCCCGGCCCGCGGCTGTGGAAACGGCCACGGGAATTCGTGGCCGAGTCAAAAGGCGGAGCGCCACAGAGGTTATCACGGCCGCGGGACGGTTCACTTGCCGACGAAGCGGACCGTCACCTGGCGGTCGATCGGAGTCCTGAGCGTCTGCTTGCGGTTGCCTGGCCAGAGGATCTCGAGAGTCACCTCGCCGGTGTGGTCACCCAGGCCAAAGTGCATCGTGGCATCCGCCTGGTTGCCCTGGCCGGTTCCCGACGTCACCTGACGAGTGATCACCCGCTTCTTGTCGCCTCCGACGCGGATTCTCACCGAGGCACCGATGGCGGTCGTATTGACAGGCCCCGAACCGATCAGCCGGACCTTGATCCAGTGGCCGGCGTGGCCGGGGTTGCTGTACAGCCCGCCACCGACGACCAGGTCGAGTGCCCCGTCGCTGTCCCAGTCGGCCCACGCGGCCTGGTAGGTCTGCGGGCGGTCCATCCCTGCCGCCTTCGGCACTTCGGCGAACTTGAAGTTCCCCGTGTTGCGATACAGGACGCTCTTGTCGCCGGGATACACGGTGGTGAAGAACAGGTCGAGCAGCCCGTCGTTGTCGAAGTCGCCCAGTGTCGGCGACGCGTAGGATTCCTGCCAACGCAGGCCCGCGTTCTTGCTCAGATCCTCGAAGCGATACTTCTTCTCCTTGCCGAGGTTGCGGAGGAACTTGGGCCGGTCCTGGTAGGCCGGAGGGTGCGAGAAGTTGCCGACGAAGATGTCGATGCGACCGTCGCTGTCCATGTCCCCGAAACAGCTGCCGATCGTATGTCCCCAGGCGCCCAGCCCCCCGTCGCCGTCGGTGCCCAGCGCGGCCGAGACGTTGGTGAGGTTGCCCTTGCCGTCGTTTTGCCACAGAAAATTGGGGACCAGGCGGTAATTGCTGACATAGATGTCCAGGTCCCCGTCCTCGTCGAAGTCGGCGGTCGTGATGCCTCGGGCCGGGTTGGGCGTTCCGGAGGTCCGCCAGACTTCCTTGAACGTCCCGTCGCCCTGGTTCCGGTAGCGAACATCGATCTGGTAGGCCGGAGCCTCGTAGCCGCCGACATACAGGTCGAGCAGCCCGTCGCCGCTGAAGTCGCCCCAGACGGCACACATCGGCGCGGCCATCGGCAGCTTGGGGACGGCTCCTTTGAGGTGCTTGAACGTGCCGCCGCCCGTGTTCTTGAACAGCCGGCCCCCGCCACCGGACGTGTAGAAGTCGATCTTGCCGTCGCCGTCAAAATCGCCCCAGCTCCCGCCACCACCGAGCCCGGGTGATTCCACTCTCTTGAAACTCTTGCCCCCCTCGTTGTGCCACAGGCCGCCGCCGTCGAAGAGATCGACCCAGCCGTCGGAGTCGAAGTCGATCCAGTGAATCACTCCGCCACCGAGCCCCTTCAGGCCGACGGTCTCGGTCACGTTCTTCCACGGCTTGACCTCCTGGGCCCGGCCGTCGACCGCCAGGAACTGCATCGCGGCCAACCCGGCCACCATCAACCACGTCGCTTTACACATTTCTGCTCTCCCCGGTCCGTCAGTCCGATTCGGCCACCAGCCCCAGTTCCTGAGCAATCCCCTGCATCGCCTCGATGCAGAAGTTGATGTGCTCATTGAGTTCAACGCCGAAGTCCTCGGCACCGCTGGTGATGTCGTCGCGATTGACCGCGGCGGCAAACGAAGCCTGCTTCAGCTTCTTGCGAACACTCTTGGACTTCATACCCTCCAGCCGAGTCGGTCTCACCAGCGCAACCGCGGTCAGAAACCCGCACAGTTCATCGCAGGCATAAAGCGCCTTGTCCATCACCGACACGCGAGGACATTCCTCGATGTAGTCGGCGTGAGACTTGATGGCGTAGATCACCTCCTCGGAATACCCCAGCTCGGCCAGGATCTTCGACCCCTGCAGCGGGTGATCGGGCGGATCGGGCCAGCGTTCGTAGTCAAAGTCGTGCAGCAGCCCGACTCGACCCCACGTCTCGACGTCCTCGCCCAGCTTCACGGCGTAGGCCCGCATGGCCGCCTCGACGGCGAGCATGTGCTTGCGGAGCCCCTCGCCCTGGGTGTATTGGCACAACAGCGCCCAGTCGTCATCCCGGTTCATCCCGTTCTCGTTCATTCCGCCCCCAGTTCCCGGGATCTCTGCGTGGCCGCTTCAACGGCGCTGACCAGTACATCGCGGAGTCCCAATCGTTCCAGCTCGGCCAGCCCGGCAATCGTCGTTCCGCCAGGACTGGCCACCGCGTCCCTGAGTGCCTCGGGATGCTCACCGGTCCTCAGCACCATCTCGGCGGCTCCCTTGACCGTCTGGGCTGCCAGTTGCAGTGCGACGTCGCGAGACAGCCCGCACGAGACCCCCCCGGCAACCAGCCCTTCGATCACCTCGTAGATATACGCCGGGCCCGATCCGGAGAGACCGGTGACGGCATCGATGAGTTGTTCATTGACGGGCAGCGCGACACCGACGGTTTCCAGCAGCCGGGCGACCAGGTCGGCATCGGCTTCGGTGGCCGCCGGGCCGGGTGCGAAGGCCGAGGCCGAGAGACCCACCAGGCAGGGCGTGTTGGGCATCACGCGGACCAGCCGAGTCGAGCTGCCCAGGGCATCGGCCAGGGTCGACAGAGTGATGCCCGCGGCGATCGAGACCACCAGGTGATCGGGCGTGACGGCGGAAGCCAGTTCGGCAAGGACCTCGGAGATCTGCTGCGGCTTGACCGCCAGCACGATCACGTCCGAGCGATTGGCGACTTCGGCGTTCGAGTCGACGATCGACCCACCAGTCGCCTCGGCAAACGCCGCCGCCGCCGCCGGTACCACGTCGTTGCCGACGATCGAATCTCTCGAGCAGAACTCCGACGAGACCAGCCCGCCGGCCAGCGCGGTGGCCATCCGGCCGGTCCCCACGAACCCCACTCGTACCGTGTCGCTCATCTGCTGCCTCGTCCAGGATGAACGAGCCATTCTGAGGATCGCTGCCGGTGAACTCAATCTCGGCACGACATGAGCCTGCTTCTTTGCAACCCCTTCCGGGCAGAAGTACAATCACCCGACTCATTCCTTCTCCGCTGGCACAACGAGATCCCTGATGAGTTCCGCCGAGATGACCTCACATGACACGGACCCGAACACGCCGACGGCAATCCGTCACACCCGCGTGTTCCTCAACTCGCGCCGCGAAGCCATCGTGATCTTCGGATCCTGGTTCGTCGCTTTGTGCTGGAGCGTTCCCTACTGCTACATCTACGGGTACGGCCACCAGGTCGACCCCGAAACGTTCAGCACCACGATGGGCATCCCCAGCTGGCTCTTCGGCGGCATCCTGCTGCCGTGGATCGTCGCCGACGTGTTCACCACCTGGGTCTGCTTCTTCTTCATGCAGGACGACGAACTGAGCCACGCGAGTGACGAGGATACTCACGAGGCGGCGGAAATGGTTGCAACCGAAGGAGGTGGAGCATGATCGGGCTTCACGTGAATCTGTTGGCCGCGGGCGATTCGGGCAACGCGGTGCTGTGGACGTTCCTGATCTACATGGTCGGCGTGTTCATAATCGCCGGCCTCTCGAACCGGTTGCTGAAGAACCGGGACTTCCTGAGCGAGTACTTCCTGGGCAGCCGCGGGCTGGGGGTCTGGGCGTTTGCCCTGACACTGGCCGCCACCAGCTCCTCGGGCGGCAGCTTCATGGGCTTCCCCAGCAAGATCTACACTCATGGCTGGAGCCTGGGTCTGTGGATCGGCAGCTACATGGTGGTCCCGATCTGCGTGATGGGGATCTTGGGCAAGCGGATCAACGAGGTGGCTCGGACGGCCGAGGCGATCACGATTCCCGACGTGCTCCGAGACCGATTCCGCAGCGTCGCCTTCGGCCTGGTCTCGGTCTCGCTGATCGTCTTCTTCATGACCTTCAACCTGATCGCGCAGTTCAAGGGTGGCAGCACCATCCTGAAAACCCTGCTGGGCCCAATCGACGCCTTCACCTCCTCGGCTGCCAGCCTGCCCGACTGGATCGGAGCGATGTGCAATCAGGGCAACGAGTACCTGGTGTGCCTGGTCGTCTTCGGTGTCGCCGTGATCGTCTATACGACCTACGGCGGCTTCCACGCGGTGGTCTGGACCGACGTGATGCAGGGCGTGGTGATGGTCGTCGGCGTTTTGATCATGCTGCCGCTGGCGATCATGCAGGCCGGAGAAGTCGCCAAGACCGACAAGGGGGCGGGGCTCGAACAGGTCACCCGGGCCATGGCCAGGATGGTGCCTCCGCGGAAGGGGACCGCGACGATCACCGCCGTCAACACCGACCAGCCGGTCGTCGTGCCGTCGGGATCGTGGATCTTCCTGGGAACCGGTGAGAACCAGAGATTGCTGAAGATCAAGAGCCGGTATGACCTGACGGCCAGCGAACCGAGCGCCACCGAGGCGGAGGTCTGGGAGATCGTCACTCCGGCAGACATCGTGCAGGTACGGCGGCGACTCGAGTCGGGCAGCGAAAGGAGTAACGTCACCGGAGTTGTGACGATTTCCGATGAGGACCTGAAGGACTATGCCTACGGGGCCAAGCCCGAACAGGCCGGGTCGTACGTCACGGGCCCCGGCCCCGAGCGGGAAAAGGACCACGGGTTCCTGCCGCTGTCGCTGGCCATCTCGTTCTTCTTCATGTGGGCGATTTCCGGCACAGGCCAACCCAGCAACATGGTCCGGCTGATGGCCTTCAAGGACACCATCACCCTCAGGCGGTCGATCTTCACCGTCGCGATCTACTACTCGGCCATCTACTTCCCACTGGTGATCATCTTCTGCTGTGCCCGGGTGCTGATGCCCGGGATGGAGTCCGAGCCCGACCGGATCATGCCTCAGATGGCCGTCGAGTTGACTCAGAACATCGGCATGGGCTGGTTGGCCGGGCTGCTGATCGCGGCGCCGTTTGCCGCTGTGATGTCCACGGTCGACAGCTTCCTGCTGATGATCTCCTCGGCCCTGGTCCGCGACATCTACCAGAGAAACATCAATCCCGACGCCGAGGAGAAGAAGATCAAGATGCTCAGCTACGTGATCACCATGGTCGCCGGGCTGGGGGCGCTCTTTGGAGCGATGAATCCGCCGGAGTTCCTGCAGGATATCATTGTCTACACAGGCAGCGGGCTGGCCGCCTGTTTCCTGGCGGCGGTCGTCTACGCGCTCTACTGGCCCCGCTCGAACTCACAAGGCTGCATCGCCGCGATGACCTCCGGCTTCGCCGCCCACCTGTCGCTGTACCTGATCGGTTTCTTCCAGGGCCACGGCGGGTTCTCACCCTACCGTCCCCTGGGCATAGACCCGATCCTCGTCGGCCTCGCGGCCTCGTTCATCATCGGCTTCGTCGTGACGCTGAAGACTCCACCGCCGCCCAGGGACCTGGTCGAGAAGTACTTCCACGAGGCGAGTTGACCGTGACCAGGGACTGGCTCTGCAGCCGCAGGCGAAAGTGTCTGTCCCCCGTTCTACAATCGACCCACACCGAGAAAGGGACAGGCACCGCCGCCAAGGGCGGCTGAGCCAGTCCCCGACCACCCACCATGAAATTCATCGACGCCCACTCGCACATCTGGACCCCCGACACCAAGGCCTACCCGTTGGGACCCGGCTACCGGCGATTCAGCATGAAGCCGCCCAGCTTCACCGTCGCCGAGCTGCAGGCCAACATGAAGCAGGTCGGAGTCAACCGGGTCGTGCTGATCCAGATGTCCTTCTACGGATTCGACAACAGCTACATGCTCGACTCGATCCGAAAGCACCCCAAAACCTTCAGCGGCGTGGCGGTGATCGACCAGGACAAGCCGCGGGTCGACCTGGAGATGAGGAAGATGAAGGGGCAGGGGGTCCGCGGGTTCCGCATCTACCCCAAGAACCAGGGAATCCAGCAGTGGCTCGACGACCCGGCCATGCACGCGATGTGGAAGACCGGCGCCGACGAGGACCTGGCGATGTGCTGCCTGATCGACGCCGACGCGCTGCCGGCCATCGATCGCATGTGCCGCCGCTACCCCAAGACCACCGTCGTGATCGATCACTTCTCGCGGATCGGCGAGAGTGGTGAGATCAAGCCGGCCGAGGTCAAGGCGCTGACCGACCTGGCCCGCCACAAGAACGTCTACGTCAAGATCTCGGCCTACTACGCCCTGGGCAAGAAGAAGCCCCCCTACCACGACCTCGCCCCGATGATCAGGCAGATGCTCGATGCCTACGGCCGCAAGCGACTGATGTGGGCCTCCGATGCCCCCTTCCAGGTCGTCGGCGGACACACCTACAAGGACTCGATCGTCCTGATCAAGTCCGGCCTCGACTACCTCGATGATGACGACCGCAACTGGTTGTTGAGAAAAACGGCCGAGCGGGTCTTCTTCTAGGATCCCAATCCTCGAGGCCTACTGCATGACGACCACTCCCACCATCAACGACGCCTCGGGCATCATCTCCCCGGCCATGGTCGTCTTCCGCGACCGGCTGCTGGCCAACATCGATGCGATGATCCGGATCGCCGGCGACCCGTCGCGGCTGCGGCCTCACTGCAAGACGCACAAGACTCGCGAGGTGGTGGAGTTGCAGATCGAGCGGGGCATCACCCGGCACAAGTGTGCGACGTTTGCCGAAGCCCAGATGCTGGTCGAGGCGGGTGTGGCTGACATCTGCCTGGCCTACAACCTGGTCGGCCCCAACATCGACCGTGCCGTCACCTTCCGCACCACCTATCCCGACGTCGTCTTCTCGGCCACCGCCGACCACGCCGACCCGATCCGCGAACTGGGTGCCGCGATGTCGGCTGCCGGAACCGACATCGGGTTGCTGCTGGATATCGACACGGGCCAGCACCGCACCGGGGTCTGTGTGGGAGACAAGGCGGAGGGGCTGTACCGGTTGATCGCCGAGACCGACGGGGTCACTCCGGCCGGGTTCCATGTCTACGACGGCCACCAGCACCAGGAGGACCGGGACGAGCGTCGCGAGGCGGTGGATCGCGAGTTCAACCGGGTGGTGAGTTTCCGGGACCAACTGGTGGCCCAGGGGCTGGATGTGCCCTGCATGGTCGCCGGTGGCACGGCGTCGTTCCCGATCTATGCCGAGAAGTCCGACCCCACGATCCAGCTCAGCCCCGGCACCTGCGTCTACAACGACGGCGGCTACGGCAGCTATTTCCCGGACATGGTCTTCCCCCCGGCCGCGGCGGTGCTGACCCGGGTGGTCAGTCGACCCACCGACGACCGCGTTACGCTCGATTTGGGCTATAAGGCCGTCGCCAGTGATCCGCCGATGGGCACGCGGGTCTTCTTTCCCGACCTGCCCGACGCCAAGCAGGTGCTGCAGAACGAAGAGCACCTGGTGCTGCAGACGGAGAGGGCCGGCGAGTACTCGCCCGGCGACGTGTTGCTGGGGATCCCCTGGCACGTCTGCCCCACGTCGGCCCTGCACCGGCAGGTGTTTGTGATCGACGGAGGCGAACTGGTCGATCGCTGGGACGTGGCCAGCCGCGACCGGTGGATCACGATCTGAGATGAACACGACCGACGCGTCGCGACTTTCGACCGGACTCCCGGCTCTGGACGGCCTGCTGGGAGGCGGACTGCTGAAGGGGTCGCTGAGTGTGGTTGTCGGAGCCACCGGCATCGGCAAGACACAGCTCGGGCTGGCATTTGCCAACGCGGGGCTCGACCAGGAAGGGCAGCGTGGAGTGCTGTTCGACATGGCCTCTCGAGGCGATTCGCAGAACCATGCCGAGTACGCCAGAAGTCTGTTCGACTGGACGCTGACCGAGAAACCTGCCGAAGCGGCCGCGTTGCCTGAACACGTTTGGGAGATCGAGCAGGCCCGGTTCGACTACACGCACATCTTCCGGCAAAGTGGCCGACGGGTGACCAAGAGTGATCTCGAGCCGGACGACTGGAAGGAGTGGAAGGTCGAACTGTCACGAAAGCTGCAGCGGGCAATCGCCTTCTTCTACGGCAATTTCGCTCACGGTGTGCGTCGCTGCGTGATCGACGGAGTCGAACCGACCGATCGGGCCAGCGACAGCTGGCAGCTGGACCTCTTCGAATACGTCTACCACCAGATCCTCCGCAAGGACCACGACTGGGTGGCCCGGGACCTGTTCCGCGAGCGGTTCCGCAAGAACGCCGAGCGGGTCGAGCAGCACGCCTGGGACCAGTCGGACGTCGGTTGCCTGCTGCTGTACACGGCGCACGAGGTGATGCTCGACGATTTGCTCGAGCGGCCGATCGAGAGTGGCGACCTCCTGAGCAACGCCAACACGGTGATCCTGATGGGCAAGACCCGCGACGGCAACAGCATGGGCCGAGCGCTCCACATCGCCAAACACCGCGGCAGCGCCTGTGACGAACGGATCGTCCCCTACACAATTGACGAGCACGGCCTACAGCTGCAATGACCCAACCATTTGGGGTCAGAGCTTGAATAGTGAATAGTGGCGCTCGTGCCCGCATTCCAGGCGGACTGGGTAAGCCACTATTCACTATTCAAGCTCTGACCCCAATTTCGGAGGGGGGCTCAGGATTCCAGGCCCAGCACTTCGCGGAGCAGCACGGTGGCGTAGACGCCCGAGGGAAGCGTGACCTTCAGCTTCACGCCTCCGGTGGCCGGTTCGGTCTCCAGGTCCTCGGCAGTGACCATCATCCGGCGGCGGGTGCCATGAGCCACCCGTGAGAACTCGGCGAACTGCTCCTCGGTCAACTCCCACCTCGCCAATCCCGCTTCATCCCACTTCGCCGCGTCGCCCTCGGCCCGCCGCATCTTCGGACCATGCATCGGACCGGTCAAAGCCACCTCACCCGCCTCCAGCCGCGACTGGTCCACCTCGACATTCTCGCAGACAAACATCCCTCCCGATTCAGTCTTCTGCAGCACGTCGCCGACGGTCACCGTCGTGATCCTGCCGTCGGTGATCCGGTTGCCCAGCACGCTGTTGAAGACCATCGACTGGGCGGCCGAGATGCACAGGCGGATCAGGAAGCGACGCCGTTGGCGAGGGATCTGGTTGGTGCGGAGCTGTCCCTTGAGCAGATCGAAGCCCTGGGTAGCCGTCTGGCCGCCGTGACCGAAACGTTGTGGACCGAAGTAATTGGGGAATCCGCCGACGGAGACCCGCGCTGCCGACTCGTAGACGCTCTCACGCAACGGCTTGGCAATGCCCCGCACATGGATCTCGAACCGGTTCGCCACCAGGTGACCCGTCTTCAACTTGTTGCGGTGACGCGCCGACTTCAGAACCTGTACCGCGGAGGTCTCAACCCGCTCGAGCCTCGACTCGGCCGAGGCCGGGACTGAGACCCACTGGCGGGTGATCGCCCGGCGATCCTTCATGCCTGCGGCCCCGATGTCTCGGGTCGGGATCTTCAGCGTGGTCGAGAGGTGCTGCAGCAGACCCTCGGCCGAGATGTCTCGCTTCTGGATCCACAGGAACAGGTGCTCGCCCTCGCCGCAGGGTTCGTACGCCGCCACCTCCTCGACCACGAAATCCTCGGGGTCACGCTTGATCACCGCGTCGATCGACGGCGCGTCGGCGTTCAGGCGGGGGAGATAAGGCCAAATTTGCATGGTGGATATTGGGGTCGCAGGTAGCGGCCCTAGGAAGGGGTCAGGCCCCCCACTACGGGTGGGGCGTCTGACCCCGGCGGGAGGATCCGGTAGGGCAACTCCTCGCCGGCCAGCCCCGCTTCGAGGTTTTCGATCGACATGTTCATCATCATCTCGCGGGCCCGGTTCGATGCACTGCCCAGGTGTGGCAGGATGATCACGTTCTCGACACCCAGCAACGGATGGTCTCGCGGCAATGGCTCGGGATCGGTCACGTCCAGGGCTGCCCCACGGATCTGACCGGTCGTCAAAGCGGTATGCAACGCGTCGGTCTGGACCACCGGCCCGCGGGCCATGTTCACCAGGAACGCCGACGTCTTCATCGTCTCGAATTCGGCCGGACCGATCATCCCGGTCGTCTCGTCCGACAGCGGGCAGTTGAGAGTCACGAAATCGCTGGCCGCCAACAGCTCGTCCCGAGTCGCGTACTGCACTCCTAGTTCAGCCTCAGCCACCTCGTCCCTGTTGCGGTTGTGATAGAGCACGGTCATGTCGAACCCGGCGGCCCGGCGCGCCACCTCCTTGCCGATCCGACCCATGCCGATGATCCCCAGCGTGCTGCCGGTGATCTCCTGGCCGATCAGGATCGACGGATCGTAATGCAGAAACTCGGAGCTGCGTGCGAAGAGGTCACCGATCCGCAGGTTGCGGCCAACGGCCATCACCAGTGCCATCGTCATGTCGGCGGTCGCCGCGTCCAGGCAGCCGGGCGTGTTGCCGACCGGGATGTCCCGTTCCCGGGCCGCCACCAGGTCGATGTGGTCCACTCCAACGCCGTGATTGCTGATCACGACCAGGTTCGCCATCCGGTCCATCAACTCACCGTCGGCCAATGGATGAGCGTAACTGATGATCGCAACCGAGCGAGCCAACGCGTCGGATCCCTGCGACGGGTCCCAGTCGAGCACCTCGTACCGATCGCCCAACGCCTCGTGGAAGATCTCCGGAAGCCCATCGGCCATGATTGGAATGCGGTCGGTCACCGTCGCTTCTCTCGTGTTGCCGGCGTGTTGCCGGCCCGTTTCCGGATGGTTGCGGCCCGATTGAGCTGGCGTGACAGCCGGCGGGCGGGTCGCCATCATAGCCGACGATGACCAACAAGACGATTACGCTCGAAGAGCCCGGACGGTTCGTCCTGGGCGAGACAGACGCCCCGTCTGGGCCAGGGCCAGGTGACGTACTGGTCGCTGTACGACGAATCGGAATCTGCGGCACCGACCTGCACGCCTTCCGTGGCCAGCAACCCTACTTCAGCTACCCCCGCGTGCTGGGGCACGAGCTGGGGGTCGAGGTGCTGGAGCTTGGCGAGGGGGCCGAGGGTGTTTCGGTGGGAGACCGGTGTGCGGTCGAACCGTATCTCAACTGTGGCCGGTGTCGCCCCTGCCTGGCCGGGCGGACCAATTGCTGCAGTAAGCTGCAGGTGCTGGGAGTCCACATCGACGGAGGCATGCGGCAGACGATCACGGTGCCCGCCAACAAGCTGCACAAAAGCGACTGCCTGAGACTCGAACAACTCGCGCTGGTCGAAACACTCGGCATCGGTGCTCACGCGGTGGACCGCAGCAAAGTGGTCGACGGTGAGGACGTGCTGGTGATCGGTGCCGGCCCGATCGGGCTGGCCGTCACCCAGTTCGCCCAGATCGCCGGTGGCCAGGTCACGGTGCTCGACATCAACCGCCGCCGACTCGCCTTCTGCCGCGACCTGTTCGGAGTCCCCCGGACCATCGTCTCGGGTGAAGACGGTGCCGAGCCGATCGATCAGGTGCGTGAGGCGTTTGGGGGCGAGTTGCCGACGGTGGTGTTCGACGCGACGGGGTTCCCGCCATCGATGAACGCGGCATTCGAGTTGACCGGCAGCGGGGGCCGGCTGACGATGGTCAGCCTGGTGCAGGGCGATATCTCGTTCAACGACCCCGAGTTCCACCGCAAGGAACTCACCGTACTGGCCACCCGCAATTCGACCGCCACGGACTTCCGCCGCATCATCTCGCTGATCGAATCGGGCACCGCCGACACGACCCCCTGGATCAGCCACCGGACGGACTTCGACGAGATGATCGGTGAGTTCCCGAACTGGCTCGACCCCGAGTTCGGGGTGATCAAGGCCATGGTCGAGCTCGAGTAGCTCAGCCGCTGCTCAACTCGACCGCCGGCGTGTAGGCCAATTTCGCCAAGTGCGGCGTCTCGATCCGCTTGCCTCCCGCCGCGCGAGAATCGTGCAGCGCGTCGAGCACTCCGGTGACCAGCAACGTCCGCTCGACCGGATAACTCGGCTTCTCGCTGCGGAACATCACCTCGATATGGTTGCAGAGGAAGCTGAAGTGGTCCCGCTGCGGCTTGGGCAGCACGGCACAGGTCCCCACCGGTTTCTCACGGCCACGGACTTTCGCGGCGAAGGTGAACTCCGACGTCAACCCGGTCGGCCCGGTGCAGACGGCTGCGACGAACCCGTCGCTGTACTCGACCCGGAACACGATCGCCCGTTTGAGGCGATCCATCGAGAACGGCCGGCGGCGGTTTTTGGGAGCCGCCGCGATCGAGGTGGCGACCAGTTCGACCGGCCACTTGCCGGCTTTGGCGGCGGCGACCGCCGCGGGGCGTTTGACCAGCGGCACCCCGTACCGCGCCGCCATGCCGCGGCCGATGTCGGTCTCGTGAAACTGCTCGACGTACAGCCTGACCACGCGGCAGTGGGGATTGTGGATCCGGCCCACCGCCCCATAACCCTCGATGAACTTCGTGATGATGTCGTCGGCGTGCGAGTACTTGTGGTAGGTGGTGGTGATCGCCGCGATCCGCCGCGGCCGACCCTTGGGCGGTCCCAGGGCGTCGGTGGGCAGAACGATCCGCGGTGCCCCGGCAGCGACTGGCTCCGGCCGACACCACCCCCCTCGGCCGCCGACAACGTCGAAGCCAACAACCCGACCGAGGCAGCCGACGTCGACATCTCGAGAAACCGGCGACGTGAGACTCGCATGACTCGTTGGCAGGGACTCCTGCCGGGCTGGTTGGCTGGCAATCAGAGGATTACGTAATGTGTGCCCCGATCGCTTCGGTGTAGACGGCATACAGCGACTGGCTGCCGGTCATGAACAGCCGGTTCCGCTTGGTGCCGCCGAAGCAGACGTTCGAGCAGATCTCGGGCAACAGGATCTGTCCGATCCGGGTCCCATCGGGCGCGAAGATGTGGACTCCGTCGTAACCGGCACCGACCCAGCCGGCACTGGCCCAGATGTTGCCGTCGCGGTCGGCTCGGATCCCGTCGGCGAACCCGGCCTGCTGCTTGCCATCAATCTCCAACGCCATCGACGTGAACTCGCGGCCGTTCTTGATCCTCTTGCCGTTATCGATGTCCCAGACCTTGATGTTCTTCGGTGCTTCGGGGTAGTGACTGGCACCGGTGTCGGCGACGTAGAGCTTCTTGTAATCGGGCGAGAAGCACAGGCCGTTGGGCTTGAAGATCTCGTCGGTCAGCTTCGTCACCTTGCCGCTGTTGGCATCGATCCGGTAGACGGCTTCCTTTTGAAGAGGCTGCACGCTTTTGGTGTCGGCCTTGTGGCCCTCGTAGTTCATCAGGCTCCCGTAGCCGGGGTCGGTGAACCAGATGGCCCCGTCGTCAGGATGCACGATCGCGTCGTTGGGGGCGTTGAGCTCCTTGCCGTTGACCATGTGAGCCAGCACGGTGATCGTACCGTCGTACTCGTAACGGACCACTCGGCGGTTGCCGTGCTCGCAGGCGATCTGCCGACCTGAAAAATCGAAGGTGTTGCCGTTGGAATTGCCCGAGGGGTGTCGGAACGTGCTGACGTGGCCGTCCTCCTCCAGGTACCTCATCTGCACGTTGTTGGGAATGTCGCTCCAAAGCAGGTAGCGGCCGACTCCGTTCCACGCCGGACCCTCGGCCCAGAGCATGTCCTTGCTGTGGTAGACCCGCCGGATGGCCGAGTTGCCCAGCTTGTACTTCTTGAACCGATCGTCGAGCACGATGATGTCGGGATCGGGGTAACGAATCGGCTGGGCGTTGGCGCCGTAACGACTGCGGCCCTTGGGCGAGGCGGCCTTTTTCTGATTATCCTGGCCCGAGGCCACATGGGCCCCGATGGCGATCGCCGCGGCGGCACCCAGGAAGTCGCGGCGGGCCAGGCCCGAGTTGTTCTGTTTTTCATGATTTGACTGATCTGCGTGATCTATCTGAAGCGTGCTGGTCGTCATCGCTGGAGTCCTCGTGGTGTGGGTCACTGTGTTCAGGTGGGTTATCTCGTTGAGTCTCACTGTGCCTGATCGATCGCGAGCATGCGGACGCAGACCGGTGAAGGGACCTGGATCACCGAACCGGTCTCGGCCAGCTTGCCCGTCTTGCGGTCGATCTTCAGCACATGGATCGTGCCCGACCCCTGGTTTTCTGCCAGCAGGAAGCGGCCCGAAGGATCCAGCCCGAAGTTACGGGGCGTCTTGCCGCCGGTACTGGTATTGCCGACGTAGGTCAGCTTGCCGGTCTTGCGATCGATCCGGTAGCTGACGATCGTGTTGTGGCCTCGGTTGGAACCGAACAGGAACCGACCTCTCACTCCGACCCGCACCTCCGCGGTGCTCATTCCCTTGCCCGGTTTTTCACCCGGAGGCAATGTCGAAATGGTCTGGATCTCCTTGAAGGTCCCGGCCTTGCTGTTCCATGAGAATGCGGTGACGGTCAGGTTGATCTCGTTGATCACGTAGCCGAACCGGCCATTGGGGTGAAAGGAAAAGTGCCGCGGACCGGCTCCCGCGACCACCTTCGGCCCGGCCGGCTTGTTGGCCAGCAGGGTGCCCTTGGCCGGGTCGAACCGGTAGACCAGCACCTGGTCCATGCCCAGGTCGGCGGCAACGGCGAATCGACCCGAGGGGTCGATGTTGATCGAGTGAGCATGCGGGGTGGCCTGGCGTGGCTTGAGCAGGCCTGAACCGGTGTGCTGCACGAATGACGATGACGGGCCCAGGCAACCGTCGTCGAGAATCGAATAGCCGATCACGCTGCCGCCGGTGTAGTTGGCCACCAGCACCGTCTTGCCGGAACTGTCGATGACCAGGTGGCAGGGGTGAGCACCCCGGGTGGGCTGCTGGTTCATCAGCTTCAAGTGGCCGGTCTTCGAATCGATCTCGAAGGAACTGATGCCTCCGCTGTTCTTCAGGCCGTCCCACTCGGCGGTCTCGTTGACCGCCAGGACGTGCTTGCCGCCGGGGTGAATCGCCAGGAACGACGGATCGGGAGTCTTGGCCGCCAGGCTGACCTTGCCCGCCTTGCCCGTGCGGGTGTCGAAGGAGAACTGGTAGATGCCCTGGCTGTCGCCCTTGGTGTAGGTGCCGACGTAAACGCGCACGGTTCGCGAGGCTCTCTTCTTCCTGGTGGTTGTCTTGTCGGCTGCTGCGGCTGCTGCGGCTGCTGCGGTGGCTGCGGTGGGGGACGAGGCCAGGGTGAGAGCCAGTGCCAGGAGCACGGCCAGGCACCGGGCCGGGTTCGACGGGAGACTGGTCATGGTCTGTTCCTTGGTCTGTCGATGGCCTGGATGCTCCCCGTCCATGCTGTGAAGGGGGATCGATGATTGTCGGAGAACACTCTGCGATTCTCAAGCAGCCCGGCCGTGCAGTACAATTCTTTAGCGTGAAAGCGTGAAATGCGGCATCTCCGATGTCCCCGGCATCCAGGGAATCCGACCCATGTTCTCTCGATCGATGACTCATCTGCTGTTATCCACGGGCATTGTGTTGGCGGCTCTGTGTGGTGCGGGCAGCTCGACGGCCGCCGCCCAGGACCGCGATTCGGCCATCGGGTTCCAGTTCCCCAGGAACGCCGCCTCGTGGGTCAACTCGCAACCGTTCACCCGCGAGCAGCTCGCCGGCAAGTGTGCGGTGATGGTGTTCTTCGAGGAGGGGTGACCCAAGTGTTCGGGCATGTGGCCCGATTTGCAGGCGGTCGCCCGCAAGTTCCAGGACAAGCCGGTTTTGTTCCTCGCGGTCAACTCGGGCACACCCCGTCCGCAGCTGCAGTCCTACCTCCGCAAGAACAAGGTCCGCTGGCCGGCGATCGCCGACACCGACCGGTCGTTCGAGCGAAGTTGCGGGGTACCGACGATCAGCCTGCGGAACATCTACCAGGTCCGGATCATGAAGCCCGACGGCACGCTGGTCGCGACCAGCCCGATTCGGATGGAACAGACGCTGGCAGGTGTGGTGGGAGCGGCGAAGTGGAACGTCGACCCCAAGGGGATCCCTGTGAGCCTGAAGTCGGCGTGGGTCAACGTCGAGTTCGGTAAATTCGCTTTGGCGGCATCGACCCTGAAAAAAGCGGGCAACTCGCGGAAGCCTGAAATCAAGCAGGGTGCCCGGAAGCTGCTCGATTACGTCGGCAAGAAGATGAAGAAGCAGATCGAAGCTGCGAAGAAGGCCGAGGCGGACGGGAAGGTGTGGGTCGCCTTCCGCGGCTACTCAGACGCCGCAGTCCGCTACAAGGGTTACGAACTGCCCAGGGACATCACCGCCACGATCAAGAAGCTGCAGGCCAGTCCGGATGTCAAGCAGGAAGTGACGGCCCTGAGAATCCTGGCGGCGGCCAAGAGGAAGCTGTACGGCAAGACGGTCTCGTCGCGGAAGAGCGGGTTCCGGTCCCTGGAGCGGCTGGCCGAGCAGCAGGCCGAGACACAGGCAGGCCGGGAGGCTCAGCGACTGATCGATTCGCTGAACAGACGCTAGCCGATTCCGGCTGAGGGTTGGCGGGCGTTGGTTGGCTGATGAACCCAACGGGACGCCAACCGACCACGCACCCTGCCGTCTCGATCATCCACCCAGCCCGCCTCCGGCGGGCGGCACGCCTTAGCCCGGGGTTGGCACCCTCGTTGTACTACACAAGAGTCCCGGGGTTTCCACCCCGGGACCCAAACACGCGCCCCCTCCCCTACACACCTCCCATCCCCCCTCACAACCGAGGCCGCGCCAAGGGCAGGGGCTCGGTGGATGATCCAGATGCGAATCGGCCCCGATCCTCGCCTATCTCTCTATCCTATCGCCACTCGGCGGGCCAGCTGCTGGTGTGCCAGCCGCTGCGGATTCTCCATTCGCGGAGCTCATCGAGCAGCACACTCCTGGGCCCGGCCGCCTCGGGATCATCCCACCGGTTGATCACCTCGGCCGGATCCGTCTCCAGGTCAAACAACTGCCCCCACGTCTCGTCCAGAAAATGGACCAGCTTCCAACGGCTGTCGCGGACCATCGTCACGAACTCGGCACCCTGCAGAATGCCATCCTTGCCATGCTCGGCGTAGACGAAGGGCCGAGGCGTCCAGTCGCGACCCTCGAGTGCCGCGCCAAGCGAGATCGCTTCGAGTGATGCAGCGGGTTCCAGGCCAGCCAGTTCAAGCATCGCGGGGCCGACGTCCATGTGCTGGCACAACCCGTCGATTTCGACTCCCGCCGGGTAACGACCCGGTGCCCACGCGATCAGAGGCACCCGCAGGATCAGGTCGTACATCGTCCACTTCTGGCTGTGGCCATGATCGGTCAGGCAGTCGCCGTGGTCACTGGTGAAGAAGACTACGGCGTTCTCGAGATAGCCTTTCGAGTCGAGTGCCTGCAGGATCTCGCCGACCTTCTCATCGATCATCGTGACGTTGGCCAGGTAATGAGCCCGCTGGCGGTGACGCTGCGCGGTGGTGGGGTCCAGCAGGTGGATCACCGAGTCGTGGTCGACCTCCGAATTGTGCCGCCGCATTTCCTGAAACGGGGGAGGCTGAGAGGCCAGTTCTGCCTCGGTCACCTCCATCAACGGCAGGTCCTTCTCGAGATACGGCTCGAGAAACCTGAGCGTGGGGTCATAGGGTGGATGCGGGCCGGGGAACCCGATCTGCAGGAACAGCGGCTGCTCGGAAACGGGTTTCGAGTCGATCCACCAAGTGGCCAGGTCGCCGACAAACATGTCCGACTGCATGTCCTCGGGCAGCTCCCACTCGAACGCACCCAGGCACTCGGCGTAGTCGGCCCTCTGGCGGTAGAGTTCCCGTTGCTGCTTGACCAGCCCGCGAGCGTGCAGCGCCTTGTCCCACTCGTCGTAGTAGTACCGTTCTTCGAGGAACCGGTCCTTGTTCTCCACGACAAAGCGTTCGTGGAATCCGAGCGGAGTGTGGTAGGGGTAGGAGTGCATCTTGCCGATGTTGACGCACCGGTATCCCGATTCGGCAAGATCCTCGATCCAGCTCCGCTTCCAGCTGTCGGCGTTCTTGAGGATCCCGGTGGTGTGGGGGAAGTAGCCGGTAAAGAGGCTGGCTCGGGCGGGAGCACACGAGGGTGCGGTGATGTGGCAGTTGCTGAAGCTGACCCCTTCGCGGACCAGCCGATCCAGGTGAGGGGTCTCCATGTAGTCGTATCCCAGCGCGGAGATGGTGTCGTACCGCTGCTGGTCGGTGATGATGAAGATGATGTGCGGGCGCAAGTCGGTCATCAGCAGGCTCTCCAGGGGACCGGTTCATTCTGGCAGTTGACCAGTGAACTGTCATTGGACGCGCCCGCCCTAGAACCGAAACCCCAGCCCCAACCCCAAGGCGTGACCGCTCTGGGAAATCGGTGCTTCGCCCGAGAGTTCCAGGAACCACGTATCGTCGAGCCAGGTATCGATCCGCCCGCCGATCCGGGTCCCTTCCCCGAAGATCCCGTTGTCGAAGTACTTGATATAGGGCGACGCGGCAACCGAGGCGGTGGGTCGCCACTCGATGCCGCCGCCGGCAACCCAGCCGAGTTCTTCCTCGTCAAAGACAACGCTGCTCGACGTGTCGCGGTAGTCGACGTCGAGGAGGAGGTACTGTGCGGCGACAAAGATGTAGGGGTCGAGCACCTCGTCGGGTCTCGAGTGGCCGGTCAGCCCGACGCCGAAGTACTGGCCGCCGACGCTCATCTCGTAGGGGCCAAAGACGGCATCGACCGCTTCACCCGACGCTTTGCGATTGCCCAGGAACCCCTGCAGGTCGAGTGTCTTGGAGATTGGCAGGTTGAAGTCGACGCTGAGCGCCAGCATGAAATCGTCAATCTCCTCGATCGCCGGATTCCCGGTTTGCAGCCAAGACATCGAGACACGGGTGTAGCGGGTCCCGAGCAGTTCGGATGACGGCTCACCGGGACCCGGTTTGTAGCCTCGCGGCAACTGGCAACCGGCCGTGACCACGACCAGGCCACCCAGGCACATGACCCACACGATTCGACCGCGTTTCCACTGCACCGGTTGCATCCTCGAATCTCACACGGAGCCGGTTTGTAGCTGACGAGGACCACGGCATGTAGGCGAATCTGCCCGAATCCAGATCCAAGGACGGCCCGGCCGCGCGACTGAGCTACATGTCTCGTTCAGGAAAACCAGCACTGGCCGTGACGAGTCTCTAGTTGCCCGATGGAGCTGGCCTGCGACTGACGGCCAACTGGAGATTGGTCTGTGCTGGGGCGTAGTCCGGTACGAGTTCCAATGCTGCTGTGTAGTCCGCCGAGGCACTCGCAAAGTCAGCCAGGCGGAAGTGAGCATTTCCGCGATTGAAGAGTGCCTCGCGGTCCGTAGGACTCAGGGCAATCGCTGAGGAAAACTCGCGGACTGCCGTGTGAAAGTCCCCTGATTCCAAGAATCGGACACCGGAATTGTAGTGCTGGCTGGCCAACCTGGCGATCGCTGGATCCCGGGAACGGCTGGCGATGGCGGAGACTGGTAGCAGCGTTTCCTGCCCGTACTGCTTCGTCGCGGCCTGGTAGAGGTGACGTGTTCTTGGAATCAATGCGGCCAGATCCGCGATCCTGGTTTCATGGGACGGATGCGTGGACAGGAAGGGGTGGTTGCCGTTTTCGGATCCGCGGGCAGACATCCGCTGCCACATAGCGACCGCCGCGATGGGGTCGTATCCCGCTCGCGCCATCAACTCCATGCCGATCGCGTCAGCTTCAGTTTCTTGAGCGCGACTGTGAGGCAATCGGACGCCATACTCGGCCATTGCCCGATAACCGAGGCCGAACGCGAGTTGACTTTGAACGCCTCGAGTCTTGGCGTACTCGTCGACGAGAACCCTTCCGAGATTCCGCAGTTTGTCTTGAGTGCGATCCTCACCCCCGTGTCGAGCCAGGGCATGTGCGACCTCGTGAGCCAGCAGGACTGCCAGGCCGCCTTCAGTTTGGCAAACGGGAAGAATGCCCTCGAAGACCAGGATCTTCCCGCCTGGCAAGCAGAATGCGTTCAATTGGTCGTCCGCGACCACTTGGAATTCCCACTTGTAGAGTGGGACATCAGCGGCGGCGGCAATTCGCCAACCAACTCGCTCGACCACCTCTCGGATCTTCTCGTCCCGGGAAGGTGGGTAGGTCTTCAGGAGTTCACGGTACGCACGCTCACCTGCAGCGATTTCAGCATGCTCCGAGCCCATCAACAGTTGTGTCCGGCCCGTCACCGGCACTGTTCGACACGCAGCAGTCAAACCAGTCATCACTGCCACGAGCACCACGAGAACGGGTGCCCTGTCGACGGCAGATCCCGACGCAGAACCACTTGCGGGCATGAGATCAGAACTGCAGACCGGCACCGCAGCCGAGCATGCGTGTTCCATCACCGAGTGACTGATTGGCTTCGAGGAAGAACATCAGTGTTTCACCCCCCCAGATGTTGAGCATGGGACCGATCGACGCCCCGCCGTTCCCATACTCATCCTCGTCGGTGTAGCTCAAGTAGGGGCTGATCGACGCGTGCTTGTTCAGTTCACACTGCACACCTGCTCCAACGTTGTAGCCAACCATGCTCTCGCTGGCGTGACTGTTGAATTCACCGCTGTAACCGCTCGAAGATGCCTCGAAATCCAAGTCCACGTACATCAGATTGCCAAATACATACGGATCAACCGCATTGTTTGGCTGAAAGTGGCCGACCAGCCCGGCACTAACACCGACTGCCGTGAAGTCGAGGTCCACCGTGTCCAATCCATCCGTAATCGACGTCCCCATCCCCCCTGAGCCAAGGCTCATTCGCAAGTCGACGAACTCACTCAGGGGCGCATTGACCATCAGCGACACGCCGGCGGCATTTCCGAACACTTCTCGCAGGTCTTCATCTCCAGGACGTACTGTTCGTCCTGCAAGTGCAACAAACGGCTTGCCCAGGATCCCCGAACGACCCGAAGACCGCCGCTGAGGTGACTCACCCTGAAACTGCCGCGGTTGCCTTGAGTCCGCTGCTGGAATCAGGACTTCAGTGGGTGTCGTTCGATAGGTGGCATTGGGTGCCATCTGAGCCCCGTCCGATGTCAGAGAAGCCGTCGCGGCAACCGACGACCCAGTCGTGAAACCTGGCGACTCAGCCGATTGAGCCCGAATCTGCCGCCCGGCAAGTGAATCCGATACAGACCCTCGTCCCTGCACCAGAGATTGGGAACTTTGGCAGCCAGTCCCAGCCAGTATCATCAGTGACGAAAGGAGTCCAGCGCACCATTCCCACGACGCCATTACACTTCCTCGAATTACCAATGTGAAAAAAGGACCTCTCTGTCCTTTCAACTCGCAGACAGCCCCGAGCGCCATGCTCAACCAGAGGTGTACGTCTGTTAGGGAATGAAGGCGGGTCAGCGATGGACCTATCTTCAAAGTCAGTTTTCAACACAACCCTGATTCTCAGCCCTGTGGCGACTTGTGCAGACGAGCCAGCGCAAGGAGGCGTCTCCGCAGTCGTCGATCTACCACTCCACCCGCTGTCCCACCCCTAGCACGGCCGCGTTGGCCAACGTCACCCGGGCAGCCATCGCGTCTTCAACCGCCAGGCCAACCGATTTGAACAGCGTGATCTGCTCATCGCTGGTCCGTCCGATACAGCTGCCGCCAACCAGCTCGGCCAGCTCGGCCACCACGTGGTCGCGGTCAATCACCCCGACCTCCAGCGGCTGCAGCAGGTCCCCCGCCTCCTCCCACGCCGACTCGTAGTCATCGACCACCACCCGCGCACGCACGACCGTCGCCGCGGGTACCTCGGCCACATCCCTCTGGTACGACCCGACGGCGTTCACATGAGTCCCCTCGGCGAGATCCGTGTCGTCAAAGACCGGTGTACTCGACGTGGTCGTACAGCAGACGATGTCGGCACCCCGGATCGCCTCGGCCGAACTCGCCACCCCCTGGATGTCTTTCAGCAGACCCTCTCGACCCGACAACTCCGACACCAGCCTCTCGACCGATTCGGCACTCGGTGCATACACCCGCACCGACTCGATCGGCCGCACGCAGCAGACCGCCTCGATATGAGTCCTCGCCTGGACCCCCGCACCCAGGACTCCCAGCACACGGCTCTCGGGTCGAGACATCAGGTCGGTGGCCGCTCCGCTGACCGCCGCGGTTCGGATCCCGGTCAACGTGGCTCCTTCGAGTAAAGCCAGCGGCTGGGCCGTCTGGGGTTCGAGTACCAGCACCGCCGCCTGGATGCGGGCCAGTCCCTGCAACGGGTTGTTGTCAAAGACCGAGACCACCTTGACGCAGAGAGCATCAGGCCCGTCACCGCCCTCGACAAAGGCGGGCATCACCAGCGTGGTGCCCGAATGCGGAGCGACGCTCAGTTGGGCCCGCAGCGGAACAACCGCCCGACCCTCACCCAGCAGACCAAACGCCTGCTTCATCGCCCCAATGCACTCGCTCATCGGAAGACAGCGCCGGACGTCGTCAGCATTGAGAATCAGCATGGCGACAGGCTACCGTGGACGGTCTCTCACTGGCAAAGACTCCTACCCCGAACCACCATGCCACGCATCACCCGAATCCAGGCATTCCAGGTCGACCTGCCGCTTCACGAGGGCAGCTACAAGTGGTCGGGAGGCAAGTCGGTCGAGGTGTTTGACAGCACGATCGTACGGGTGGAGACCGACGAGGGTGTGACGGGGCACGGCGAGGTCTGCCCGCTGGGTCCGTTCTACCTGCCGGCCTACGCAGCGGGAGTCCGATCGGGGCTGGCCGAACTGGCTCCACAGCTGATCGGCTCCGAAGCCACTCACCTCGATGTCCTGCACCGGCAGATGGAGCGGGTGCTCAAGGGACATCCCTACGTCAAGACGGGTATCGATATCGCCTGCTGGGACATCCTGGGCCAGGTCTCGGGCCGACCCGTCTGCGACCTGCTGGGTGGCCGGTACGGCGACGACTTCGTGCTCTACCGGGCCATCTCGCAGGAAGACCCCGACACGATGGCCTCACGGGTGGCCGGATACCGGGCCGAAGGATACCGGAGATTTCAGCTGAAGGTGGGCGGAGACCCCGACGTGGATATCGAGCGGATCCGGGCGGTGGCCGCCGAGCTGGAACCCGGCGACCGGCTGATCGCCGACGCGAATACCGGCTGGGTGCAGCACGAGGCGGCTCGAGTGGTCCGGGCGGTCAAGGACATCGACGTCTATATCGAACAACCCTGCCTGAGTTACGAAGAATGCCTGGCGATCCGACGGCGGACTTCTCACCCGTTTGTGCTCGACGAGTCGATCGACGGGCTGGAGATTCTGCTGAGAGGTCATGCCGACGGGGCGATGGATGTGGTCAACATCAAGATCAGCAAGTTCGGCGGCCTGACCCCCGCACGGCAGGCCCGCGACCTGTGCGTGAAACTGGGGATCGGCATGACGATCGAGGACAGCTGGGGTGGAGATATCACCACCGCCGCGATCGCCCACCTGGCCCACAGCACTCCGACCGAACTGCTCTTCACCGCCACCGACTTCAACAGCTATGTCACCGTCAGCACCGCCGAGGGGGCTCCGCAGCGAACCGGCGGTCGGCTGGCCGCGTCGACCAAGCCGGGCCTGGGAGTGGTGCCCCGCGACGACGTGCTCGGTGATCCGGTACTGAGCATCGAGTGAACCGCCTCCGCCGGTGAATTCAATGGAAACAGGACGCTTTGGCCGACACCTCCAGACCCTGGCCGTGTTTAATGGAACCAGTCACTGCCGACGCGGCCGGCGACGGCCCGGAAACTGATCAAAGGGCCTGACAACTTCGTCTTCGTCTCGGAACACTTCATGACCGATCTCAATCGACGCAATCTGCTGTGCCAGGGCTTGGCCGGACTGGCCGCCGTCGGCAGCGGCTCGCTGCTGCTGGGGAAAGAGGCCGCCCCGACCGATGCGACTCCCGACGTGCACAACTACGAGAGTTTCCTCGACAAGCGGGGTATCCCACAGGTTGCTCCCGCCGCCGCCTGGGAACCCACTCACCCCGATATCCTCGGCCCGTTCTTCGTCACCGGAGCCCCGTTCCGAGGCAAGGTGACCGCGCCGCTGGCCGAGGGACAGGTGCTGGTCGTCCGCGGACGTCTCTGGGGCTTCGATACGAAAAAGCCCATCAAGAACGCCGTGCTCGATGTCTGGCAGGCCGATCACAAGGGTCGTTACGACATGACCGACCCTAGGCAGCCGCCCGAGTGGCACGAGTTCCGCAACCGGATCCGGCTGGTGACCGACGAGACGGGGTACTACGAGTACGAGACGATCCGGCCGGCGGCCTACCGTGTCGGACGAGGCGTTCGGCCGGCTCACATTCACTACATGGTCCAGGCACCCGGCTACGGCAAGCTGATCACCCAGCTCTACTTCAAGGGCGACCCGAACCTCGCCAAAGACCGCTGGGCACGCCAATCCAACCTGCTGATAGCGCCCAAGCAGAAGAAGGTGACAGGCGGCACCTATCAGCTGGCAACCTTCGACATCGTCCTGGCCAAGTCGACCCGAGCCACCCGACGGCGGAGATAGCACAACCCGGGCTCACACTCTTCCAACCAGACCCCCACTTCCTGGCGGGCCAGGAAACCTGAAACCGGAGACCACCATGACTTCTCTGAAACACACCCTGATCGCGGCCATCGCCGTGCTCGGCCTGGGCGTCCTGCTGTGCCTGCCGACAACCGCCGATGAACCCGCCAAGAAGGATGCTCCACCCAACAAGGACCGCCCCGACGCGGCCAGGAAGGAAGGCCCCCGAGATCGGCCCGACGCCCGGCGTGGCGGTGACAAACCCCGACGGCCTGACGCCCGGCGTGGAGGTGACAAACCCCGACGGCCTGGCGCCCGGCGTGGTGGTGACAAGCCCCGACGACCCGACGCTCGACGTGGTGATGACAAGCCCCGACGGCCCGACGTTCGACGTGGAGGTGACCAACCCGGACGACCTGACGTTCGACGTGGAGGTGACCAACCCGGGCGGCCCAACACTCCCCCAGGGTTCGACCCCCTGCCGCCTGAAGACGGTGACGGTGACGGTGACCGCAGGCCTGGCGGACCCGGCGGACCTGGCGAGAGGGGCCGGAGTGGCCATCCGCTGATCTCGATCTTCGATCGCGACCGTGACGGGGCACTTTCGAGCGAGGAGATCAACAACATCGCCACGGCCCTGAAACGACTCGATCGAAACGGCGACGGCCGGATCACTGCCGACGAACTCCCCGGCCCTCGATTCGGACAGGGTGGCCCGGGAGGACAGGGCGGTCGGCCCGGTTTCAACCCCTTTGGTCAACGCAGTCGTTTCGGCGGTCAACCGGGCCAATCCGGCTCTCGCAGCCGAAGTGGCTCGGCTGGACGAGGCAGCTCGGGCGGACGCTCGGCTTCGGGTGGACGAGGCGGATCCGGTGGACGGCCTTCAGCTGCCGGACGACCCGGATCTCCCGGTCAGAGCGGACGCAGTCGGGCCGGTGGTCGGGCCGGTGGTCGACCGGGTCAGCCGGGACGTGCTGGTTCACAGGGACGCGGACCAGACCCCGATGCCCTGATCGAGCGACTCGACACCAACAAGAACGGCAAACTCGAAGCCGGCGAATTAACCGGCCGGCTGGGCACGCTGCTTCAACGCGGCGATTCCAACAAGGATGGCGGTCTCGACAAGGCTGAACTCAAGAAGGTCTTCGAGAGCTTCCGCGGCGGTCGGCCTGGTGCCCGTGGCAAGAGCGCAGGCACACGGGAGCGGGATGGTGAAAACCGTCCACAACGGCCCGATCGACCGGGGCGTTCCGATCCGGATCGGAAGTCCCGAAAAGAACAGCCTCGCAAGAAGGCCGCAGCCAGGGAGGCGGGGGACGCCTGATTCGCCCGGTGGCCCACCGGTGAACGCAGAAAGGGGTCAGGCCCCGCCACGGGTCCGCCTGAGACGGATCTGACCCCGGACTCCGAGTTCTTCAACCTGCCGCAGGCGGGCTAGCCCCCGGCCGCCTCGATCCGGTACAGGCCCATGCGGGTCCTGAGAAACAGGCCATCGCCGACGACTGCCGGCGAGGCCATCAGGCCTGCCGCGAGACGATTCACACCGAGCACACGGACCTGGCGTCCCCGCTGCAGTACCGTCGTGGTTCCCTTGCGGTCGAAGAAGTAGACACGATCACCGGCGATGATCGGTGAGGCACTGAAGTTGCCTCCCAGGCGGTGCCGCCACTGCAGCTTGCCCGACTCCGCATCGAGACAGCTGACCACGCCTCCCCGGTCGGTGACCGTGTAGATCAGCCCGTCGGCAATAACCGGCGAGGGGGTCGCGGGCATCTGGGCGGTGGCAGACCAGTTGACATGCGACCCGGTCACATCGCCGCGACCGTTGGGACGAATGGCCAGCAGGTGAGGCTGGGCGAAGTCGGTGACGACATACACCAGGCCACCACCGGCCACCGGCCTGGGCACCGACGAAAAACCCTTGTACTTCAGATGCCACAGCTCTCGGCCCGTTCGCGGATCGTAGGCATAGCACCCCTGGGCAGCCGGGCTGACCAGCACCGGTGACTTCTTGTCACCGACGAGCAGCGGAGTCGAAAACGCTTTACGAGCATGAGACGGGACCTTTGCCAAGTCGATCGACCGATCGACAAGCCACGCGGTCTTGCCCGTCGTCTTGTCCAGGGCCGCGATGTACTGACGATCGCGTCCGTCGCAATGAAAAATCAACAGGCGGCCGAAGAGGATCGGAGACGAACCGGCACCCTCCTGGTGGTCCAGGTTCACATCACGACGGGTCCAGACAACCCGGGCCGTGGCGGTGTCCAGGCAGGCGGTGCCTTCGGTCCCGAAGTGCACATAGATCCGGCCGGCTTCGATCACCGGCGATGGACTGGCATGGCTGTTGAGCTGGTTGATCGGAGCAGGCTTCTCGACGGTGAACACCTTCACCCGGTGCCGGAGAGTTCCATCGCTTCCCACGCACAACACGAACAACGACTTCCCGCCATCATCGGCGGAGGTCATCCACAACTGATCGTCCCAGGCGACCGGTGTCGACCAGCCCTGCCCCGGCAACTCGACCTTCCATCTCACGTTCTCGGTTTCGCTCCAACTCAGCGGCAACCGGGCCGAGGCCGCCCGCCCGTTGCCCGCGGGGCCGCGGAAGTCCGGCCAATTGCCCGCCACTGCGGATCCGATCGGACACAGAGCCAGCAGGCAGAGAAGCAGGGGGTGAGTGAACCGGACGTTAGACATCGGGAACTCGGAGTCGGAGGAAGGAAGGCCGGGGTTGAATCGGCTGGAAACCCGGTTGATGATCTCCTCAACACCCAACACAAGCCGCCCCGTGCGGTGCCTCGACCGGATCTCGAGGCCCCGACTATGACAGGCAGCCTCGGCCGATGTCCACCACGCTCACCACGCTCGACTTCGTCCTGCTGGGCCTGTACCTGGCCGGCACGCTGGGGCTGGGCCTGTGGATTGGACGCTCGGTCCGCACCGGCGAGGACTTCTTCCTGGGCGGGCGGCGGCTGCCCTGGTGGGCGATCGGGATGTCGCTGGTCGCCACCGACATCGGTGGCCCCGACATCATCGGAGTCGGAGGAGCCGCCTACAGCCACGGAATGGCGGTGGCGAACTTCGAGTGGATCGGGTGCGTGCCGGCGATGATCGTCGGAGCACTGGTCTTCATCCCGTTCTTCTGGCGGACCGGCGTCACCACCATCCCCGAATACCTCGAACGACGCTTCGACGTCCGGGTCCGCACCGCACTCTCGCTCTGCTGGCAGATCTTCATGGCCTGCAACCTCGGCGTGATGCTGTTGGCCAGCGCACGGATGATGTCCGAGCTGTTCGGGTGGGGTGAGACGACCTGCATCCTGGTCACCGCGCTGCTGGTCGGAACCTACACCATCGTCGGCGGACTCGCCGCGGTGGTCTACACCGACATGATCCAGTGCAGCGTGATGATCGTCGGCTGCCTGGGTGTGCTGGTGCTGGGGTTGATCGAGCTGGGAGGCCCGGCCGAGTTCTGGAGTCGACTCGAGCCGGCTCAGAAGGCCCTGGTGCTGCCGGTTGATACCGACACGCCGTTCCCCTGGACCGGGATCCTCTTCGGACTCGCCCTGATCCTCAGCCCCGCCTACTGGATAGGCAACCAGGCGATCGTGCAACGAGCCCTGGGGGCCAAGAGCGCCTTCCAGGCCCAGGCGGCCTACGTCTGGGGTGCCATGCTCAAGAGCCTGATCCCGGTGATCATCGTCGGGCCCGGGCTGGTGGCCGTGCTGCTGTATCCCGATCTCAAGCAGGGCGACCACGCCTTCCCGCAACTGGTGGCCGTGCTGCTGCCGACGGGCCTGCGAGGCATCTTCCTGGCCGCGTTCCTGGCGGCGTTGATGTCGAGCGTCGACAGTTACCTGAACTCCGCCTCGACTCTCGTCGCTTACGATATCTACAAACGCTTCATCGCTCCCGACGCCGATTCCCGGGCAATGCTCAGAGTGGGAAGACGGGTGACCGCCGGACTGGTCGTGTGGGCGATCGTGTGTGCACTGCTGATGGCCCGGCTCGATCAGGGCATCTACACGATCTTTCAGACGCTGATGTCCTTCTTCCAGGGCCCGGCACTGGCCGTGTTGATCGCCGGGACACTCTGGAAACGAGCCACCGGAACCGGAGCACTGGTCGGATTCCTCGGCGGACTGATGACCACCGTCGGCCAGTTTCTGCTCAACAACCAGGCCGTCTGCCGGTACCTGGGCCTGAAACCTCTGTTCCAGATCGAGGACCCGTTCCTCTATTACTCGATCTGGGGCTTCCTGGTCTCCTGCTGCCTGCTGGTGGCCGTCAGCCTCGCAACTCGACGCGAACCCGATGAGAAGACCGCCTTGACGGTGTTTTAGCGAAAAGAACGAACAGAATGAAAACAACCTTCCTGCACCAGATCGGCGAGACGATCCGAAACGCGATGGCGGCAGTGCCGCTGTCGCTGGTCGGCTGGATCTTCGTGGCGATCCCGCTGGTGCTGCTGATCTGGGTGCTGTCGGCGAGGATCGGGGATCCCGATGACGGGATCGAGCCGCACAAGGCCCGCTGGCTCCGCATCGGCGCGGCCTTCGCACTGCTGTTGCAGATCGTGATCTACGGACTGCTGTAGGTCAGGCTGTGCCTGACATCACCCCCAAGAACAACCCGCTCCACAGAGCTACCACCACAACTCACCACTTCGATCACTAACCTGTCCGGTAAGACAGTCAGGCACAGCCTGACACTCTCACTTCTTCTGCCTCTTCAACTGAGGCAGCTTGGCGAGGTACTTCTTCGGATTCGCCGCGAAGGCCACCTGGCACTTGGGGCAGCAGAACCAGACCTTCTGCTTCTGGAACATCACGACCTGTTCTGCGTCGATCGGCTTTCCGCTGACCGGGCACTTTGTCTGCAGGGTGAAGCCCTTCTCGAGTGATCCGAAGACGGCCGCGAGCTTCTTGTCGCCCTTGAGCGTTGCCAGCTTCGTGGCACAGCCCTTGCAGCAGACCTTCAGCTTCACTCCGCCGACGGTCACAGCAACCGAAAGAAAGTCATCGAGGTCGTGGCCCTTCAGCGGGCAGGCCACCTGGACAATCTCACCGGTCTGGAACCACTGCCGGTGTACCGCGGTGGTGTAGACCCTGGGAGACGCGTTGAAAATGTCCGGGCAGCTCTGGCAGCAGAAGTAGAGTTTCTTGCCGCGGTAGGTCACCACCGCGTCCTGCTCGGCCGGCTCACCCAGCACCGGGCACGTCGCCTTGAATTCCTTCGGCTTCTTGCTGGCTGCCTTTCGCCTGGCTCGCGTGGCATGTTCGCCACCGGCGACATTCATCGCCAGCGAGTACACCTTGGTATTGCAGGTCAGGTACAGCGTCTTGCCGTCGGCACCTCCGAAGGTGACATTCGCACAGAACTCCTTGGTCGGGATGAACCCCACCGGCTTGCCCACCGCCGACGCGACCCAGACGCCGCCCCGGCCGGTGAAGTAGAGGTTGCCGCTGGCATCGATGGTCATGCCGTCCGGGGAAGACATGTTCTTGGTGCCCGGATCAAAAAAATCCTTGCCCGTGCCGGTCGTTCCGTCGGCCTTGATCGGATACGACCGCCACATCTTCCGCTGGCTGTCTCCGACGTAAAGCACCTTGCCGTCGTTGGAGGCGATCAGGCCGTTGGGCAACGGCATGTCCTGGATGATCAGCCTGATCTTGCCGTCGGGGGCCATCACGTAGACCTTGCTCGTCTTCTTATTGGCAAAGTCGGGGTCGGTGAAATAGATGTTGCCGTTGGGTGTCTGGCAAATGTCGTTGGGCTGGTGCCACGCGTTGTTGACCGCCAGCGCCTTGGAGTCACCGGGTCCCTTGGGGCCGAACGAGTAGCTCATCAACCGGTGCCCGTAGGCCTGGGCACCCAGCAACCGACCATCCAGAGACAGCCACGTCCCGTTGACACCCTCGGACTTGTCGAGCCACACGGTTCCCTTGCCCTTGGCATCGAGCCGGATGATCTGCTGGTTGGGCTTGTCGCCACCGAAGAAGGCGGTGAAGTAGAGCTTGCCGGTGGCCGGGTCCCAGGTCGGGCCCTCGTGAAACGCCGCACTCGAAAACACCTCGACCAGCACCGCCCCCCTGGCCACCGTCGAGGGCAGCTCGGCAGCGGTCACCGGCACGGCCACGGCCGCGAGTACCAGGAACGTGGAAACGCAGCGAGTCGCCTGCGGCACGGTACGAGTCATGAGTCGGTCTCCTCGAGTGGTCGATCCAGCTGTTGGGTGGGATTCATTGCAGCCGATCGAGGCCGATGAGGCAAGCGGGGTGCCTGCGTGGCACCCACCTTTCGCAGCACCATAGAATGCACCCCCATGTCGAGATCAGACTTCACACCCGCACAGGCATCGACGCCCGAGCAGCTGGCCGGAACCGCACGGCTGGGGGTGGTGATCCCCGTCGCGCTGATCAGCTTCTTCTACGCCAACCTGCTCGACTATGCGCTCCCGCTGTACCTGGGTGCCCGCGAAGCGGCGGCCGAGGCGGCTGGCGGGTCGTTTCCCAGGGGGATGTACGCCACCGCGGCGATCTGGCGAGTGACGCCCTGGATCATCGGTCCGATCCTGGCCGGCCTGTTTTCACGACTCTTCGGCGAACGACTGGTCTGGTCGCTGGCCCTGCTGGGCAAACTGGCCGTCCCCCTCACGCTCCTCATGCACCCTGCCCCCCAGGCCATCTCGCTGATGGCCATCTGGCAGGGATTCACCGGAGCCCTGATGTGGATCGCCGGGCTGTCACTGGTGCAAATGGTCCCGACTCACCGCAAGGGCTTCGCCAACGGGCTGCTGATGACATCGATGGGCGTCGGCAGCCTGCTGGGTCCGATCTGCGGCCGCATCCTGCTGTACCGGGGCGAGGTGGGTGAGTTGATCTCCGGCGGCCAGGGCGGCGAGGCACTGCGTCGGCTGGTCAACCTCTCGAAACTCAACTCCACCCCAACACTCACCGACTTCGAACTGCTCTTCATGATCCTCGCCGGGACCACCACCACCTGTGCCGTGCTGATCGGGTTGTGGGGCCAGCGGCCGGGTCGATTCCAGCGCGACGCACCTGCGACCTTCGCCAGCACCATCACCGACCTCAAAACGCTGGCAACGATGCCGGCGTTCTGGGGATTGGTGATCCCGCTGTGCCTGTTCGGTGGAGCCGTCTTCGGAACTTCGAACTACTTCCTGCCGTACCGGGCCGAGGAACTGGGCCTGAAGGACGGTTCGTCGGACAACGGCTGGATCTGGCTGACACTGCTCAAGACCCTGATGTGGATCCCCGGCGGGCTGGCCGTCGGAATGCTCGCCGGACGCCGTGCCCCGGGCATCGCCGCGGTGCTGATGATCGGAACCTTTTCGGCGGCGGCCACGTTTATCGGAGTCAGCCAGGCCGCCTGGCAACTGTTCGCCTCGGTCGCCGTCTTCGAATTCGCACGCCAGTTCATGAGATGGTCGCACGGCGGGTATCTCACCGAACACATCGGCGACCGCCTGAGACCCACGGCGATCGGGTTCGCGATCACGTTTTCGGGGCTGGGTGAGACCATCTACGGCTGGGCGTGCAAGGCGACCTGGGACCCGAACCTGCCCGAGTTCGAGTCGTGGAAACCGATCCTGGTCGCGTCGATCGCCGGGCTGTTCGCCACCGCAGGGCTGTTTCTCTACGATCGCGTGAAGCCGATCCGATCCAAGCACCCGCCCGAATCCGCCGACAACTCAACCGAAACACCAGCCGAGACGGTCTCATGAAGATCACCAGCGTCACCGCTCACCTGATGGGTATCCCCGGCCCCGGAGGCCATTCACCGGCCCGCAACTGGATCTTTGTCCGGGTCGAGACCGACGAGGGGGTGGTGGGGCTGGGTGAGGCGACGACCGAGTACCACGAGCTGGCGGTGATGGCGATGATCGAGGGTCACCTGGCCGACCTGCTCCTCGGGCAGGACCCCACGCGGATCAACTACATCTGGCAGCAGATGCGTCGGTTCTACTGGTGGCGTGATGGAGTGGTCGCCACCAGTGCCGCCAGCGGCATCGACCAGGCGCTGTGGGACATCCTCGGCAAGGTCTCCGGCCAGCCGGTCTACAAGCTGCTCGGCGGATCCGTCCGCGACCGCGTGCGGCTGTACGCTCGAGGCGACCTGGGCCTGGAGAGCCAGGGCGAGGAGATGCGGGTGGCGGCGGCCGAGGGATTCGACGCGTTCAAGTTCGGGCCGGGGAAGTACGTCGAACCCTACAACGATGAGAAACAGGTCGACGTGGCGTTGGACGTGGCCAGGGAAATCCGTGAGGCGGGGGGGCCGGACGTCGAGTTGATGATCGACTGCGGCGGCATCTTCAGCCTCCAGGCCGCTCACCGACTGACCGAAGGACTCCGCGACGAGGTGGGCATGCTGTTCGTCGAGGAACCGGTCAACATGGACACCCCCGACGGGTTGATCTCACTGCGGCAGTCGTTCCCCGACGTGCGGATCGCGGCGGGGGAACGCAACATGACAAGGTGGGGGTTCCGCGAGTGGCTCGAGGGGGGTGCCGTCGACGTGGTGCAGCCGGACATTTCGCACGCCGGAGGGATCAGCGAACTGATGCGGATCGCGGCCTACGCCGAGGTCTACAACGTCACCGTGGCACCTCACAATCCCTACGGACCCGTCGCACTGGCCGCGGCCGCTCACGCCGCGGCCGCCATGCCCAACTTCCTGATCCTCGAACACTGCCGACACCGACCGTGGCTCGATGAAGTCCAGCTCAAGGGGCCACGGGTCGTTTCCGGCAACATCACGCTCGACGACACGCCCGGCCTCGGAGTGGAACTCGACTGGGATTACGTCAAGGCACATCCCTACCAGGCCCTCAATCTCCGCACGTTCCACGACCGCGACAACGCACTGCCGCTGATCTGATTCCCAGCTCGAGAATCTCATGTCCACGATTGCACCCTTCGACATCCACAACATCGTTCACATCCGGGGCGTCGATCATCCCGAATCGATCGGGATCGGTCCCGACGGCACGGCCTACACGACGGGGACCGGCTGCCAGGTCTATCGGCTGGATCTCGAGGAGAACGTCGCTCAGCAGTTCGCTTCGACCGAAGCCCGCTGCCTGGGCACCGCGGTCGACGCCTCCGGCAATCTCTACGCCGCCCATACCGCCGGCGACGTGCTGAAGATCACCCCCGACGGCGACGTCTCGGTCTATGCCGCTCGGGCCGGTGACGAGCGTTTCGGGTGCACCAACTACCCCGCCTTCGACCGCCAGGGCCGCATGTACCTCTCGGACAGCGGCGACTGGTCCGGTGAACTCAACGGCCGGATCTACCGAATCGAGCCCGGTGGTGGTGAGGCAACCCCCTGGTATCCCGATCCGGTCGACACGCCCAACGCGATTGCCCTGGATGCCCAGGAACGGCACCTGTACTTCGTCGAAACCTTCGGGTCGGCGATCGCGCGGATCCCGATCCTCGAGGACGGATCGGCGGGTGCGCTGGAGCGGGTCGTGCACATGCCCCGGCACATCCCCGACGGGATCGCCTTCGACACCGAAGGCCGGCTGTGGATCGCCTGCCATCGACCCGACGCGATCTACGTCTTCGACCTGGAATCGCGGCGGCTCGAGCTGTTTGCCGAGGACTGGATGGGTGAGGCGTTGCGAGGCCCGACCGACGTGGCCTTTGCAGGGCCCGACCGTGACATCCTGCTGGCCGCTTCGCTCGACAACCTGGTTGTCCACCGCTTCGACAACACCGGAGCGGTCGGCCTGCCGCTGAATCACCCGGACCTGGGTTGATGGAGCCCACCTGATGCCAGCCCTACGGTTCGCACTCTTCGGCACCGGCGACTTCGGCCCGCAGTTCTCGCGTTACATCGGCGAGGTGGGTCAACTGGTGGCGGTCTCGGAACCCGACCCACAGCGGTTGGCGGCATTCGTCGAACAGACCGGGCTCGAGCTGGCCCAGTACACCGACCACCAGTCGCTGCTGGCGGGCACCGACTGCGACGCGGTGGCCATCACCAGCCCCAATCACACTCATTGTGAAATCGCGGTCGCCGCCGCGGGTGCCGGCAAACACATCTACTGCGAAAAGGCGATGGCCAACACGGTTCCCGAGTGCTGGCAGATGGTGCGGGCCTGCCGTGAAGCGGGGGTGCGGCTGATGGTGGGACACAAGCGACGACTGAGACCTCCGTGGGCACGCATGATCGAACTCAAAGAGACACTCGGCCGGCCGCTGGCCATCACAGCATGTGCCTACCACGACGCACGCCAGTACGATCACGCCGGCTGGTGGACTCGACGCGACGGCTGCGGAGGCCTGTTGCCGGTCATCGGAGTTCACATTATCGACTGGATGCGAGCCCTCTGCGGAGACGTCGCAACCGTTCGGGCCGTCGCGCCGCCGGTGGTCGATACCCGCTACGACTTCCCCGATACCATGCACCTGACGCTGACGTTTGCCGAGGGTGCCGTCGCTACGCTGACCGCGTCGCTGGTCTTCCCGCCCTGGAAGTTCCGCGAAGCGGGCGGGCCGATCGTGCTGTTCGAGGGGGGTGGCCTGAGATTCGAGCCCCAGATGGATTACCTCGACCTCTTCTGGCAACACCGCGACGAACCGACCCTGCATCACGAACGCTTCGATGACCTCGGGTTCGATCACGCCTACCGCCTCGAACTGGGCGACTTCGTCAAGTGGGTCGACAATGCCGAGAACCGGGGGTGCCTGGGCTGGGAGGAGGGTCTGAGGTGCGTGGAGGTGATGGAGGCGGCTGACCGGTCGGCGGCGGCCGGTGGCGAGTTGATCACGCTGCCGCTGTATCCGGATCTGGAGGATGAGGTGTGAAGTCTCGCGACGACACACCTTCCGTTATTCCCGGCACACCCAGCACCCCCGGCACCCCCGACCGCTGGTACCTGCTCTCCTACGTCGCGGTGACGTACTTCTCGATCTACGCGCACCGCAACCTGATCAACTTCATCCAGCCGTCGCTGCTGATGCCTGTTGCCGAGGGGGGATTGGGACTCGATGAATCACAGCTGGCGTGGGTCGGCCCGGCCTGGCAGTTGCCCTACTGCCTCTCGCAACTCTTCGCCGGGTACCTCTCGGATCGCTACTCGCGTCGCAAGGTCATCCTCTGCAGCCTGCTGGCCAGTTCGGTCTGCCTGGCTGCGATGGGCCTGGTCGGAAACCTGGGCGAGTTGCTGGTGGGTCGCGCGCTGCTGGGACTGGCCCAGGCCTGTGCGGTGCCGGCGATGGCCGGTGCGATCGCCGACTGCTTCCGGCCTCACACCCGCTCCCGCGCCATGGCCATCTACCTCTTCAGTTACAACGCCGCGGTGATCGTCGCGGGCAAGTACGGCGGCGCGATCGCCGACCTGGATCCTCAACACATCCCCGGCACACCCGAATCATGGCTCGTGCACGGCTGGCGATTGTCTCACTTTGCCTTCGCCGCCGGAGGCCTGCTGGCCTGGGTCGTGCTGCTGAAGGTGCTCGAGGAACCGGCTCGTACCGAGCGGCGCGAGGACCGTGGGCTGGGGACCACCGGAGGGACCCTCCGGCAGACCCTCGGGCAGGTCTTCCGCGTACCCACCTTTCACCTGATGTATCTCACCTTCGCGTGCGCGGGGATCGTCGTCCAGATTTCGAGGTTCTGGATGCCTCAACACTTCTTCAAGCTATTTCACGAATCAGAGGGCTGGGACCAGCAGGATGTCGGCAGCTTCTCGACTCTCTGGATCCAGATCGGCAGCATGACCGGACTGCTGTGTGGAGGGATGCTGGCCGATCGGCTGGTACGGCACACAATCCGGGGTCGCGTGTGGGTGCAGTTGGGCGGCTGGATGTTGCTGACGCCCTGCCTGGTGCTGATCGGGACCCAGGAGAATCCGAATGTGCTGAGGGTGGCCATGCTGTTGATGGGGCTGGGGCTGGGCGCCTACCAGGCCAATTTCTGGACCGCCTCGTTTGACGTCATCGATCCCGCCGCCCGGGCCACCACCATCGGCCTCTTCAACCTCTCCTCGGGTCTGCTCGTTTCGACCTGGTTCGACCCGTTCCTCGGCTGGCTCGAAACCGACGCCCAGCAGCAGGGCGAATCGATCCTCGGACCCGCGATCGTCTCGGTTTTCGGAGTCGGCGTCGCCTGCATCGTGCTGCTGTTGCTGATTATGTGGAGGACTTTACCGCGAGACTACGTGGGTGAGGACCCCGGCGGCGACTGAAGGCTAACGGCCTTGCCCTGTCGAGGACCCCGCGCGACAATGGGTGGGTTCTCCGACCCCAGGACACTGCGTGATGCGATCGATCATTGCTCTGCTGCTCGTGGCGATCCTGGCCGGTCCCGGCGTGTCGCCGCTCGAGGCGGCTCGGAAGAAAAAGGACCCCAAGGTCAAACGCTGCCTGAGCAAGGCGCTCGACTACCTCAAGCGCGAACAACGACGCCAGGGATACTGGGAAGCTCGCGGAGGACAGTACCGCGTGGCGATGACCGCCCTGGCGGCCAACGCGCTACTGGCCGAAGGATCGACCACCACCACCGGCAAGTACCGGGACGAAGTCGCCCAGGCCGTCGACTTCCTCGTCGGACAGTCGCGCTCGAGCGGACTGATCGGCTACAAGAGCGACTACCGCTACACCTACGGCCACGGATTCTCGATGCTGTTCCTCTCGCAGGTCTACGGCGAGGAGGAGGATAAGAAGCGACGCAACGAGCTGAAGAAGGTGCTCTCCAAGGCGGTCGACTTCTCGGCCAAGGCCCAGACCACTCGAGGCGGCTGGGGATACGTCTCGGCCAAGGACGGCAACGACTTTGACGAGGGCTCGACCTGCATCACTCAGGTCCAGGGACTCAGAGCCTGCCGCAACGCGGGTATCCCCGTGCCCAAGGAAATCATCGACAAGGCCCAGAAGTACATCCGCGATTGCATGACCCCCGATGGCGGTATCCGCTACCGGTTCGGTCAAAGCGGAGGCGCCCGGCCACCGATTACCGCCGCCGCCGTCGCCTGCATGTTCAACTCGGGTGAATACGAAACCGACCAGGTCAAGAAGATGATGGCCTACTGCGAAAAGAACGTCTGGCCCGGCCGCGGAGTCACCAGCCGCTTCGGACACTGGCACTACACTCACTACTACTACTCGCAGGTGATGTACCGCATGGGCGAGGAGAAGTGGGGGAAGTACTCCGCCGAGATCACGAAGCAGCTGTTGCGGACTCAGTCGAGCTCGGGAGCATGGCTCGAAGGCTACATCGGCCCGGTCTACACCACGTCAATCAACGCGACGATCCTGCAGCTGGACAACGCCTTCCTGCCGATCTACCAGCGCTAACCGCTGCGTGTGTCCTCCCCGAGTGATCCTAAGGCCGTGACCGGATCAATCGTCGCCCAGCAGTCGGCTGGTGTGTCGTGCCGAGCGTGGCTGGCCGGATGCCTGCTGGTGCTGCTCTTGAGCATCGTGGTCTATCGACCCGCGGTGACCGGGTCCGGCGAGTTCGAAGCGTGGGACCAGGCACGCGTCTACGTGCCGCTGCAGGTCAACAACGCTCGCCAGCGGACCGTCGGTGACGATTCCGCTGTGGTACCGACACGGGTTCCTGGGCTACCCGCTGCAGGGCGAAAACGAGTGCAGCGGAGTCTACCCGCCGGCCATTGTCTTCCACCTGATCGACTATCCCGGCACCGCCTGGTCGCTGTTCCTGTTGCTGCACCACCTGCTGGCTGCCGGGGGGGCCCGGCCGGATCGCAGCGTCCGTGCCCGAATACGACTTCGATGCAGACGCCCGAACACTGGACCTGTTGCCCGACAACTCGGCCGGGCTGTTCCAGGTTGACGCGTTCTCGATCAACCTCGGAGCCCGCTCCGAATGGCTCCGGCAGGCCTCGGCAGCCGTGTCGCCCAGGCTCCACGCCTTGCTGCATGTCGGCACGCTGATCAGCCGGGACGAACTGCCCGATCTCTCCGGAGAACTCCGCGGCCACATTTTCGGACCCGACGGCGAGTACTGGGTCTATGACGTGCCCGAGGCCCAGCCGCGGGCGACGATCTGTCGAGACATCCTGCTGGTTAAGGGGCCGCGGGCCGTGATGGACACCATCAAGTCGAACCGGTTCATGCCCGGTGAAACCGTGATCCTGGATGCGCTGCCCCGTTACCAGCCGGGGAAACCCGTGGTGTCGGGCGAGACCGATACGGTTGACGTGGTGACCGATCAGGCTCAGACGGTCGAGATCGACGCGACGCTGGCTCGAAACGGAATCGTCGTCCTGGCCGACCTGTTCCACGACGGATGGAAGGCCACCAACAACGGACGTCCGGTCCCGATTCTGCGTGCCAACGGACTGTGCCGCGGCGTCGCCCTCGGACCGGGACAACACCGGTTGCGATTCGAGTACTGGCCCGACGGGTTCCGGTACGGGTTGTGGATTTCCGGTGCCACGCTGCTCGGACTGGTCGTGGGTGGTGGCATCACGATGCTGCGACGCAGGAGATAACCGCTCCCGATGCGGCCTCCTGTTGTCTGTCATCGGCAAACGCCGATACAATCATCGTATGCTCAATGTGTTCTCCAGCGCCGGATCTCGAGACTGCAGTGGCTTCTCGCGCCGCGAAGCCATCTCGGTCGGATCGCTCGGCCTCGCCGGGCTGGGTGCCGGTTCACTGGGGCTGGCCGACCTGTTGCGAGCCAAGGCAGCGGCTCCCGCGGCGTTTCGTGACAAGTCGATCGTGCTGTTGTTCTTGACCGGAGGCCCCAGCCAGGTCGAGACGTTTGACCCGAAGATGACGGCTCCGGCCGAGGTCCGCAGCGTCACGGGCGAACTGAAGACGAGCCTGCCCGGTGTCACCTTCGGCGCCACGTTCCCCCGACTGGCCCGCCTCGCCCACAGGATGGCCGTCGTCCGCTCCTTCACTCATGGAAACTCGAATCACACCGGCGGAGCCCAGAACGTGATGCGGGGCGGCGCCGGGAACCATGTCGGGATGGGCTCGATCGTCACGCGGTTGCGTGGCACCAGCCACCCCACGACCGGCATCCCCACACAGGTCTACCTCAGCCACCGCGAACCCGATCCGCAGTTCAACAAGGAGCGGTTGAGACTGCTCGAGGCGGCCACGGCGGGGGAGCTGGGTGCGGCCTTCGCCCCCTTCGATCCGCTCGGAGATGGGCCGGTCAACCAGAACCTGACACTCAACCTGCCCAGCCGCCGGTTGGCAGACCGCCGGACGCTCAGGCAATCGCTGGACCGACTGGCCCGCAACGTCGACGTCAGCGGCATGATGGAGGGCCTGGACCGGTTCGAGCAGCAGGCGTTCAACCTGCTGATGGGCAAGGGCCGCCGTGCGTTTGATCTCTCAGGCGAAGACCCCGCACTGGTCCGCCGTTACGACACCGGGCGATTCAATACCGCTCTGCGGGTCAAGACCCGGCACTCAACACTCGGACGCCAGATGCTGATGGCTCGGCGACTGTGCGAGGCCGGGTGCGGGTTCATCACCGTGCACAACCCCGGCTGGGACATGCACGGTGGCAATACGCAATTCAATATCCCCTTCGGCATGGAACGTCTCGGACGACCCGTCGACCAGGCCGTCAGCGTGTTCCTCGAGGATCTCGAGCAACGAGGCCTCTCGGACAAGGTGCTGCTGATCATCACCGGCGAGTTCGGACGCACGCCCAAGGTCAAGGCCGACGGTGGACGCGATCACTGGCCCAAGCTCAGCACGCTCGCGTTCTCCGGAGGCGGGTTGCCGATGGGGCAGGTGATCGGCCGCTCGAACCGCAACGCCGGAGAACCGGCCTCCCGGCCCGTCTCACCCGAAGATCTCTTCGCCACGATCCTGGCGACGATGTTCGATATCGGCGAGCTGAGGCTGCTGCCCGAGGTGCCTCGTGATGTGGCCCGCCTGATCGAACGCGCCCAGCCCATTCCCGAGCTGGCCGGGTAGTTCGCTCAGGGGTCAGACGCCGCCCACCGGGGGGTTTGCTCCGCCTGCCGCGTTCAGCAGGCGGGGCCTGACCCCTTCTTCGAGTTGCAGCGAATGCTGGTTGAAAAGGGGTCAGGCCCCGCCTGCGTGCCGTTCTGGGTGGAGCGGGACTTTCTGTGGGCGGCGTCAGACCCCGAGGCACACAAGGAACAACACGATGGGCATCCTCGATCGATTCAAGCTCGACGGCCGTGTCGCCCTGGTCACCGCCGGCTCGGGACCACAGTTCGGCAGCAGCCTGACCGAGGGACTGGCCGAAGCCGGTGCCACGGTCGTCTCGGCATCTCGCTCGCTACAACGCAACCAGCAGTTCGCCGAGGGGCTCCGTGAACAGGGGCACGACGTGCACGCTGCCCAGGTCGATATCACTGACGTCGATTCGATCAACGCGCTCAGAGACCAGGTCCTGGCCGACCACGGACGACTCGACGTGCTGGTCAACAGCGCGTTGGCCCGAGACGGTCATGTGGGAGCGTTTGACGAGCAGACCCCCGAAGTGATCGGGCGTTCCGCGGCCGGTGACTTCACCGGGCTGTTCGCCATCTGCCAGGCGTTTCTGCCGACGATGGTCGAGCAGGGCCGTGGATCGATCATCAACATCTCGAGCATCTACGGCGTGGTCGCAAACGACCCGACCCTCTACCTGGGAACCGACATGAAGCAGCCGGCCACCTACTCGTTTGTGAAGGCCGGCATGATCAACTTCACCCGCTACCTGGCCAACTACTACGGTAAGCAGGGCATCCGGGCCAATTGCATCAGCCCCGGCGGCTACTTCGACAACCAGCCCGAGGCGTTTGTTGACGAATACACCCGGCGGGTCCCCGTCGGCAGGATGCTCGACAACGAAGACATCAAGGGAGCCGTGGTCTACCTGGCCTCGGACGCGTCCGAGTACGTCAATGGCCATAACCTGCTGGTCGACGGAGGCTGGACAACCGTGTGAGTGGGGGTCTGACGCCACCCATGACGTGGCCGAAGGCCCGCCATGGGTGGGGCCTGACCCCTTTTTTCCAGCCACCTTCCAACGCGGGAAGGGGTCAGGCCCCGCCAACGGCGTCAGACCCCCCCGTTCACTCGACGTAAAGAAACTCGTCGAGGTTGAACAGCACGAGGCAGAAGTCGGAGAGCGTCTCGGCAAATGACCCCTCGCCGTTCTCCAGAAACGCCCGGCCCAACGACAGCTCATCAGGACTCGGCCCACGACAAAGCGCCAACCGGTAGGCACGCTCCACAACCGCCACCGGTGCCCGCCCCGCCTCGGTCTCGAGCCGCGAAGCAAACGCCTCGGCCTGCCGAGCCAGCTCGGGACTGTTCAACAGCGTCAACGCCTGTCCCGCATGCGAACTCTGGTTCCGCCGTCCGCAGCTGACCATCGTTCCGGGTGCATCGAAGTCGGTCAGCAACGGCGGCCGGTTGTTCCGCTTGACGAACAGGTAGATCGAACGGCGGTTGTGCTGGAAGAGATCGGGATGAGCCTGCCAGGTGCCCTTGTACTGAAGCGCTGCGACTTCCGGTGGCAACGGCAACCGCACCCCGGGTCCGCCCGACTGGCGATTCAGCCGTCCGCTGACCGCCAGCAGGCTGTCCCGCAACGCCTCGGCCTCAAGACGAAGACGCCGGGCCCGCCACAGCATCTGGTTCTCGGGATCGGCATCAAGACCCGCTGCCTTGGCCGCATGATTCGATTTGGCTGAAACGCTCGATTGCTGGTAGGTCGCCGAGAGTACCATCAGGCGATGCAGAGGCTTGATGCGGCCGTGGGTTGAGACCAATTCGGCGGCGAGCCAGTCGAGCAGCTCGGGATGAGTGGCGGCTGCGCCCATCACGCCGAAGTCGTTCGGAGTGGCCACGATGCCCTGGCCGAAATGGTGTTGCCAGATCCGGTTGACGAAGACCCGGGCGGTCAGAGGGTTCGACGCCGAGGCCAACCAGGCAGCTAGTTCGGCACGCCGACCCGGTGACTGCCGGCCATCGGCCTCGGCCACCTCGTCGATCGACGGACGAGGCCGCTGGCGGAAGGAGGTCGGCCGAACCGTGCCTCCGAAACCGACCATCACCGACGGGAAACTCGGGAACACCTCCTCGCCCAGGTCATGAGGATCACCACGCACCAGCCGATAGGTCACCGGGACCTTCTTGCCCCGGTCCACGATCGCCATCACCGACGCCACGGCGGGAGGCTCGGATGACCCCACGGCCTGCAATCGAGCCTGTACCGATACGTACTTCTTACGCTCCCGCTTGGCCAGTGCCTCGCGAATCTCCGCCTCGGCAATCACCAACAACCGCTCGGCAGCACTCGCCAGCCGCGACTGGCCGGGCGTGCGGGTCGCCGGATCGATGGCCAGGGCGGCGAGAGTCTCGGGGCTGAATCCTCGACGACGCTGCTCGGTCAGCCGTTTCTTGACCGGGGCTTCGATCGCTTCAAGTTCCTTGCGGATCTCGTCCCGCCTGGCCATCCAGCTCTTTCGAGCCGCCTCGAGTCGCGAGCGTTCCCTGGCAGGAACCAACGGCAGGTCGACCGCGCGGCTGGCCGCGAAGAAGGCCTGCAGCCTGTAGTAGTCGGCCTGGGACAGTGGGTCGAACTTGTGGTCGTGACACCGAGCACAACCGAACGTGACACCCAGGAAGGCCGTGCCGACCACGTCGATGATCTCGGTCAGCCGCTCCTGGCGGTTCTTGGCCAGGTCCTGTTTGCCCGCGTTCATCCGCAACGGTCCGAGCCGATGCAGGCCCAGGGCCGGCAACGCCCCTCGGTCCTCGGGAAACAGCTCGTCGGCGGCAATCTGTTCGCCGACGAATCGGGCAAATGGCTTGTCGTGGTTCAGCGATTCGATCACCCAGTCGCGGTACCGCCAGGCGTGCGGCCGCGGGTCGTCGTATTCGAAGCCGTCACTGTCGGCGTAACGCACGACGTCGAGCCAGTGCTGAGCCCACCTCTGTCCATACTCGGGCGAAGCCAACAGCCGATCCGCCAGCCGTGACCACGCTTCCGGGCGTGTGTCGGCAAGGAACCGGTCGATCTGCTCCAGGGTCGGTGGAATACCGACCAGGTCCAGATAGAGGCGTCGCACGAGCGTTCGGCGTGGGGCACGAGGTGAGGGGCCGAGGTCGAGATCTTCGAGTCCCTTGAGGATGAAGGCGTCGACGGGATTGGCCAGCCAGCCGGTGTCCTGGACCCGGGGTATGGCCGGGCGGCGGACCGGTGTGAATGCCCACGCGCGTTCTTCGTCCTGGGCGCGCACGTCGCCGTGGGCGAGCACCAGAAACAGGATGGCCGGCAGCAGTCTGCGCATCGAGCGTCCTCGAGGGGATCCTCCATCTTCGGAGCCGCATGCCGTGAGGGTCAAGCCGAGGTGGTACGGTGGCTGGGGTCTGACGCCCCGCCCGTGGCGGGGGGCCTGACCCCTTGATTCCAACCACCATGGTTTGCGGGAAGGGGTCAGGCCCCGCCAGCGGGCCGCCTCCGGCGGGCCGCTGGCGGCGTCAGACCCCAGCGGTACGTCTGACCCCAGCCACCGCTTCCGGCCCATCAACCGCTCGGGTAACCTATACCTCTGATGAATAACTCTCGTTTCAGACCCCACTGCCCCGGCCAGCGGCCGGCGATCGACCGCCGAGATTTTCTCCAGCGAGGCGGTCTCGGATTCGGTTCGATTGCCCTGGCATCGCTGATGGCCAGAGACACCCTGGCCAACTCGGGCGGCGCTTCGCTGCAGGGCAACCCGCTGGCCGCACGGTCAGCCGATGTCAGCCCGCCGGCCACCTCGGTGATCTTCCTGTTCATGACCGGAGGCCCGAGCCAGGTCGAGACATTCGACCCCAAGCCCGAACTGACCCGACTGCACGGCCAACCGGTCCCCGCCAGCCTGGGCAAGGTTCAGACCCAGCAGGCCGACGAGAAGTCCTTGCTGCTGGGGGTCAAGCGTCGATTCCGGCCCCACGGCGAAAGCGGGCTGGTGATGTCGGACCTCTTCCCGTACCTCTCCACCTGCGCCGACGATCTCTCGGTCGTCCGTTCGCTGCACGCCGACAGCATCGTGCACTCCGCGGCGCTCTACCAGATGAACTCGGGTCGCACCCTGATGGGTCACCCGACGGTCGGGGCGTGGTTGACCTATGGGCTGGGCAGCGAGAGTGACAACCTGCCGTCCTACGTCGTGATGCTCGACCCCGACGGCGCACTGGTCGGCGGACCGCCCTGCTGGGGTGCCGGCTACTTCCCGCCGATCTACCAAGGCACGCTGTTTCGACCCCAGGCGCCCCCGATCCTCAACCTCCGTCCCGCCGGTGGACGCACCATCGCACGACAGCAGCGGAACCTCGACCTGCTGCGAGAACTCAACCAGATCAACCGCCGGCCGGCCGACCCCGTGCTCGAAGCCCGGGCGGCGACCTACGAACTGGCCTTCCGCATGCAGAAGCACGCTCCCGAAGCCGTCGACATCTCCCGCGAGACGGCCGAGACACAGCGACTCTACGGGGTCGATCGGGACGAGACGTCGGAGTTCGGACGTCGCTGCCTGCTGGCCCGTCGGCTGGTCGAACGAGGCGTCCGCTTCGTGCAGCTGTATTCCGGAGGCGGACCGGGGAACATGACCTGGGACGGGCACGGGGACATCGAGGAGAACCACCTGAGGATGGCCGGACAGGTCGACCAGCCGATCACCGGATTGCTGAAGGACCTCAAGAGGCGAGGGCTGCTCGAGACGACCCTGGTGATCTGGGGCGGCGAGTTCGGACGGACACCGATGTCGCAGGGGAAGACGGGTCGAGACCACAGCCCGTTCGGGTTCTCGATCTGGATGGCCGGGGCCGGCATCCAGGGAGGTCGCATGATCGGAGCAACCGACGAGATCGGGCTGAGGGCCGTCGAGAAGCCGTACCACGTCCGAGACCTCCACGCCACGATCCTCGATCGAGTCGGTCTCGACCAGGACACCCTGACGTATCTGCACAACGGCCGAGAAGAACGGCTGACCGATATCGGCGGACGGGTGATTTCGGAACTGCTGTAGCCTGCAGCCGCTCCGCCTGGCTGACCGCTACAACACGTTTCGGGAGAAAGACCATGACCGCTTCCAAGCTGCTGCTGCGGGGCCAATCCGCCTGCGGCGGACCCGGTACTTCCGTCAGCTACCTGCTCGCTCTGGCCATCCTGCTGCTGGCAGCCACCGCGGTCAGCGCCCAGGACGCCCAGGCGGACAAGAAGCTCACCGATTTGACGATTGTCATCGACGCCGATGTCGTCTACGGCCACAAGTACGGCCTGGCACTGACCTACGACGCGCTGCAACCCAATACCGACCGCAACCGCGCCGGGGTCCTGTTCATGGTCAGTGGCGGCTGGGTCTCGCGATGGGGGCCGCCGGAACGCGCCATCGAGCGGTTCCGGCACCTACTCGAGACTGGTTACACCGTGTTCCTGGTCCGGCACGGCAGCAGCCCGAGGTTTGTTGTGCCCGAATGTGTCAATGACGTCCGCCGCGCTGTGCGACACGTCCGCTCTTCTGCCAAGCGGTTCGACATCGACCCGAACCGGTTGGGTGTATTCGGCGGCAGTACCGGCGGACACCTGGCGCTGATGCTCGGCACCACCGGACAGGACGCCAACCCGAAGGCCAAGGACCCGTTGCAGAGGTATTCCAGTCGCGTGACTGCCGTCGTCGCCTTCTTCCCGCCCACCGACCTCTCGAAATACCTCGATCCGAAACTCGGGTTCCTCGAACGCTTCCCCGCACTGAAGTTCGACCCCAAGCAATCTCCTGACGTCTCACCCCTACTGCAGGTCACCCCCGATGATGCTCCCGCACTGATGATCCACGGCGATAAGGACAAGCTGGTGCCGCTGTTCCACAGCCAGACGATTCACAAGGCGCTGGGTGAGAAGAAGGTGCCGAGCGAGTTGATGGTGATCGAAGGAGCCGCCCACGGCTTCAACCCGGCCGACGGGAAACGGGCCAACGCCGCGACACTGAAGTGGTTCAACCGCTACCTGCTGAAGCCGGCTGCGGCACCCGCCAAGAAAAAGTAATACCCACGGAGAGGCTCATGGCTCGCCCGCTTCACCTGGCCCTTGTCGCGATCCTGTTGATCGCGGTCACCCACGCCCCATCTGCCGCTGCTCGGCCCAACGTGGTGCTCGTGCTGTGCGACGACCTGGGCTACGGCGACCTGGCCTGCTACGGCAGCCCCACGGTGAAAACGCCGCACATCGATCGCTTCGCCGCGAGTGGCCTGAGACTGACCAGTTGCTACGCCGCATCGGCCAACTGCAGCCCCGCCCGGGCGGGGCTGTTGACCGGACGGACTCCCTACCGGGCCGGCATCCACAACTGGATCCCCTCGCTCTCGCCCATGCACCTCCGCCGCGGCGAGATCA
>CAUZEQ010000001.1:0-50635 GCA_963578885.1 Planctomycetota bacterium | reverse complement strand
TGTCTGTTTCCGCTGCAAGAGCCGGCGATCGATGTCGGGACAGGCACCGGCGCCCTCGCCTCCGGCTCGGCTCTGGAGCCAGTCCCTACGCCTTGCGGATGAAGTGAGCGGCGTAGCTGCGGACTTCCTGTCCGTTGAGCACGTGGACCTGTCGCAGGCGGGCGACGGTTTCCTGGCTGAAGCGCCCCAGGGGTACGTGGATCAGCTTGCGACGGTGTTGCCGTGCGATTCGCCGCCAGGCGGCCCCGGGTGGGGCATGGCTGAGCACGGCGATGTGTCGTTCGTGGCTGTAGTGGCAGGCCGCGGCGAGCAGTCGTTCCTCGAGCGTGTCGGCCCAATCGAACCTCGGGTCGACCCAGACGTCGGGAATCGGCCGTGGCGGGAACAGGAACATCGCCCCACCGTAGCTGGCCACTCCGATACCGGGCCCGGCGAGTTCGGCCTGGAAGTTGGAGGCAAACAGGGCCAGGGTCGATTCGTCATGATGCTCGGCCATCCAGGTGATCCGCCACGGGTAGTCGCGGGGATCGGCCGGTGAATCGAAGAACATCAGCACGCAGTCGAGGCTGCCACGGGTGGGCGGCAGCACCTTGACGAACAGGTCTCCGGTGTGCCAGTTCCTGAGTGTTTCTCGGATATCGAGACCGTCTCGGAAGCTGGTCGTGAACTTTTCGGAGCGGGCCAGGTCGGCTCCGAGCAGCGACAGGGCCGAGTCCTTGACGTGAGTCCGAAACCGCTCGATCGCATTGTCTTCCGGTGGCCAGCTGCACTGCCGATGCGGATCCCACTGCATCTGCCACTGGTCCTGTTGTGGTTGAGGCGGGCGGGGCTTGAGTCTCACGGTTCGCCAGCTGAGTGGTGGACCCGGCAGTCGGCTGACCAACTCGACCCGTTCCCCGCCGGGCAGTTCTCCCTGCCCGATCCCGAACCGAATCTCCTCGAGCGGCAGCGGCAACGCATAGGGGTAGTCGCGAGCGGTTTCGGCCAGCGTGATCGCAAACTCGTCTCCAGCCACCTGCTTGGCGGCGGTGACCAGGGTATAGAGGTCCGGCGTCAGCCGTCGTTCGATCAGCGAGAGGTTTCGGACGTAGCGGAAGAAGGTCGAGAGCAGCTGGGGTGTGATCGAGCGTGCCCGCGACTTCCATTCCGACTTGTACCGGTCGCGGGTTTCCAGCAGCAGTTCCTTGAGTCCGTCGACGGACAGATTCTGATCGTCGTCGAGTCGTGCTCGAGCGGTCTCGTAGAGCCCGGTAATGAAGGGCAATTCGCCCAGGACAAAGGCGAGTGTGCGGGGGTCGACGGCCAGCGCCTGGGTCTCTTGGACCTCATCGCCCTGGCAGATCCGTCCGCCGTCGCGGTGGTACGACTCGCGGATCCACGGCCAATCGAGCAGGCTGCAGACCAGGAGGATCGATTCGTGCTGCTGCTCGAGTTCGTGAATTCGCGCGGCGATGTGTTCGACCCGATCTGTGGGTTGTCCATCGGGTGGCCGGGGCAGTGCGGGCAGGATGGCGGCGGCGAACTGTTCGAGCTCGACACGTTTCAGCGCGTAGGCATCGGGCAGCACGGCGGCCAGCGGTTCCCAGGGCCTGGTTTCGGGGTCGACAAACGCCCGGGGAATGTGTTCTCCCACCGCGGTTCTCAGGGCCGCGATCACCGGCTGGCACGGATCGATCGGCACGTAGCTGGCTCGCCGCACCTCGGACGGGTCATCGTCGTGCTGGTCTTCGGGTGTCCAGCCGGGTTCCTCGAATCGAGCCGATTCGTGCTGCAGGGTGATCGTGGCGCCGGGCAGGTGTTCGAGCGCGGCTTCGGTGTCGGCCTGGAACGACGGTGGCAGCGGGACGGCCAGGCAGTCGAAGTCGTGTTCGAGCATCACTTTGCGGACGGCGATGGAAAAATCGCCGCTGCCGTGGATCACCGGCACGGCCAGCGTCTGGTCGCTGATCGCCAGTGGTCCGCTGATCACGTCGCTCATGGTCCGGACTCATCAACGTCTTCGTCGTCAAGATCGTCATCGTCGAGGTCGACGTCGGGGTGCAGCGGGTCGTCGCCGGAGAAGAAGAAGTCTCCCAGTCCCAGCGGAATGATGTTGCCGCCCAGGGATTGCTGCTTTTGGGTGGCGAGAGTCTGGAGATCGAGTGCATCGTCGCCCAGGCAGGCGGTCACCGATTCGGCCCAGGCGTGGTCTCTGGAGAGAGGGTGTTGTGGGTCGGAGGCGAGGCGTTTGAGTGCGTAGCGGATCACGTTGATGCCGTCACGTGTGGAGAAGTCGAGTTTCAGTTTGTGAGCCTGCTGGAGGAATTCGACGGTGAGGTTGAGCATTTCGGCGTTGGCAAAGGGGAGGTGGTACTCGAGGATCGCTCGCTCGTCGTCTCGCGAGGGGTGTTCGAGCACGAGTGTGGGCTGGAGTCGGCTGAGGATGTAGTCGGGGACTTCGAAGGTCGACTCGTCCTCGTTCATCGTGACCACGCAGCGGAAGTCGTCAGAGGCCGGGATGGTGATGCCGGCAACGATCGACTCGACGTAGCGTCGGTGGTCCAGCAGCGGTGCGAGGCTGGCCCACGACTTTTCGTTCATCCGGTTGCCCTCATCCAGCACGCAGACGCTTCCGGTGAGCATCGCGGTGACCAGCGGGCTGGCGTGGTACTGGATCGTGCCGGATTCGGCCAGTACCGGAGTGACCAGCAGGTCTTCGGGTCGCGTGTCGGCGGTGCACTGGTAGACGAACAGGTCCTGTTTTCGCGCGGCCGCGGCCGCCATGGCCAGGGTGGTCTTGCCGATTCCCGGGGCCCCGGTCAGCCGGGGAGCCAGCGGCAGGTCCTGGTCATCGACGGTCAACCAGCAGGCGAGCAGTTGCCTGAGCACTTCGCCCTGCCCGATCCACTCGCTGCGTGACGGATCGGCCGACGAGAGATGGAGGCGGACGCCGCGGATCTCGACGTGATCGGCCATCAGCTTGAGGCCGCGGCCAACTCGGTGAACAACCGCTCGACATCAGCCCGGGTCACGGTGATCTCGCGAGTGAACCCGGTGTGGGCCCGCTCGTAGAAGATCTGGCTGGCGAGTCGGGGCTGCGAGTGGATCAATGCCGAGAGTTTTTCGTGCGTGTCGACTTCGCTGCCGGCGTCTGCATCGAGGTGCCCATCGAATTCCTGGATCTCGGCTTCGACTTCCGGATCGAACACCGTCTTGGTCTCCACAACCAGGGACTCGAGCCGTAGATCAAACTTCTTGTAACTCGCCATCTCGCTGATCTCGCTGATCCGGGACTTCGGACACGATTGAAACAGCCCCTTCGACGGACCAGTTTACACCTCCGCACTCAGCCTCGACAGGCTACTCGGTGATGATGTCTCGCACCGAGTGCCCACTGGGGATCATCGGAAGCACGTGTTCCTGGTAGGGGCAGATGACATCGAGCAGGTAGGGGCCCTTACAGGCGAGCATGGTGGCCAGTGCGTCGGCGAGTTGGCTGCGTTGTCGGACCTGGGCCCCGTCGATTCCGTATCCGCGGGCGATCGAGACGAAGTCGGGGTAGGTCTCTTCGAGGTGTCCGTCTCCGGAGCCCGTGTATTCGGGTGCGTCGACGGGTCCGAGCCATGTATGAGCCCGTCGTCCGTCGAAGAACCGATCCTCCCACTGCATGACCATGCCGAGGTGCTGGTTGTTGAGCAGCAGGATCTTCACCGGCAGCTTCTCGCAGTGCAGCGTGGCCAGTTCCTGGATGTTCATCTGGAACGACCCATCGCCATCGATGTCGATGCAGAGTGCATCGGGGTTGGCGGCTTGGGCCCCCATGGCGGCGGGCAAACCGAAGCCCATCGTGCCCAATCCCGAACTGCTCATCCAGCGACGTGGCAGGTGGAAGGGGAAGTGCTGAGCCGACCACATCTGGTGCTGTCCGACTCCGACACTGACAAACGTATCGCGGTCGGCGGTCAGGCGGGCCAGTTCCCTAATCGCTGTTTGCGGGTGGATCAGCTGCGGGTCGTCGGGGCACAACAGCGGGTTGGCCTCTTTCCACTCGGCAACCGTCTCGAGCCACTCGTCGATCTGCGGCACGTCGTCATCGGTGATCTGTTCGTTGAGTTGTTCGAGCACGTCTGCGACGTCGGAGACGATCGGGATATGAGCTTCCTTGTTCTTGTGGATTTCGGACGGATCGATATCGACGTGAACGATCTTGCCGTGTTGAGCGAATTCTTCGAGCTTGCCGGTGACGCGATCGTCGAAACGGACACCCAGGGCCAGCAGCAGGTCGGCTTCGTTGATGGCGTAGTTGGAATAGACGGTACCGTGCATGCCGAGCATGCCCAGTGACTGCGGATCGTCAGCGGGGAAGGCACCGATTCCCATCAGCGTATTGGCCACCGGGATGCCGGTACGGTGTGCAAAGGTCGCCAGCAATTCCGAAGCCTCCCCGTTGATGACTCCGCCACCGACGTACAGGATCGGGCGTCGCGAGCGGCGGATGGCGGCGATCAGCTGCCCGATCTGTTCTGGCTGAGACGTTCGTGCCTCGGGATGGTATCCCGGCAGATCGGTTGGAGGATCGAAGTCGGGGGGTTCGTCGAGCGTGAGTACCTGCACGTCCTTGGGGAAGTCGATCAGGACCGGTCCGGGCCGGCCGGTGCGGGCCACGTAAAAGGCCTCCTTGACCACCCGTGCCACGTCCTCGATCTCGGTCACCAGGTAGTGGTGCTTGGTGACCGCACGGCAGACCTCGACGATCGGAGTCTCCTGGAAGGCGTCGGTGCCGATCACCTGCCTGGACACCTGCCCGGTGATCGCCACCACCGGCACACTGTCCATCTTGGCATCGGCGAGGGTGGTGACGAGGTTGGTGGCGCCGGGTCCACTGGTGGCCATACAGACACCGACGCGGCCGGTGCTGCGGGCGTAGCCCTGGGCTGCGAAGCCGCCGCCCTGCTCGTGTCGCGGCAGAATCGTCCTCAGCCTCTCGGCGTTGCGGATCAACGCCTGGTGCAGCGGCATGCTGGCTCCGCCGGGATAGGCGAAGATGCAGTCGACACCCTGGTGAATCAGCGACTCGACCAGGATGTCGGCTCCGCTGATCCCCGCGGCGTCCCGCGCGGCCGATTGACGAGGCTGGGTGGTCGACACGAAAGGGATCTCGCTTATCGTCTGAACCGCGACAACCGATTTTGGCTGAGTGGATGCGGGGATTCTGTTCGCGCGTATCGCGCAGGCCTGCGCGTCAGAGCTGGATCTAGTGTAAGCGGTCCGATGGCGACCGGCGAGAGCATTTCGGCCTCAGCCGGCACTCCCCAAACGCCGTCTGTGACGGCCATAGCGATTGCGCAGCACCCTGCGGCCCCACACCGCAGCCACCACGCCCACCACGCCCACCGCACCCACCGCACCCACCGCACCCACCGCACCCACCGCACCCACCGCACCCACCCCACCCACCCCACCCCCCCCCCCGACTCCGAGCGTCCCGGCCACCAGCAGTACTCCCAGTGCCACCGCCCCGGCACGGAACTTCCAGGCCATGGTCAGTTCGACCACCAGCAGCCCCAGCAGGATGCTGAGCAGCAGCCGACCCAGTGGCCGACCCGGTTGTTCGAAGACCGCGGCGGCATCGTGCCAGCGTGTGTAGATCGGAGCGTCGACTCCCGAGAGCCTGGCCCGGTCGGTCTGGCCGACGGCCGTCGCCAGGTCGCTCTCGGAGGAGTCCAGGTTGACTCCGTACGTCTCGATTGCCTCGGCCGGAGGCACCAGTGAGAGCCAGTAGATGCCCGGCACGAGCGGAGGGTCGCTGATCAGTCGGCCGGTTGGGGTGTTGCCCGGTTCGGGGATCTCGCCGGAGTCATCTCGTGGCCGGGTGTTTGTGGCGACGGGGTTTTCCATGGCCAGGCTGCTGCCGTCGGGAGCCAGCAGGGTGCCGGCGGTGACCAAGGGTCCGATGGGGCGGATGATGGGATGACCGAGGAGGTGATTGCGAGCCGACCAGCGTCCCGAGGTCGCGTAGCGGACCAGTTCATGGACCATCGGCGGAAAGCTGCTCGAGAGGACCGGCCAGGTGGTCCAGCGGGGATCGAGCGAGGTGGTGACCAGCACCACGTGCCCGTGACCGAACCGCCTCACCAGGATGGCGGGGTCGCCGGAATCAAACGCCAGGGCGACCTGGCTGCCGGGCAGCGGGGTTGTGTCGAGATATCTCAGCGTGACCGTGGTCCCCAGCCCATTCCCGTCGAGGCCTCGGAAGACAGCGAGCAGTGGATGAGCGTAGTTGCCCGGATCAAAGACGACGGCCTGCTGGTTGGGGTCATCAGCGGAGACGAGTTCGTTGATCCGCCCCGGCAGCAGGTCGGCACCCTCCGGGCCCAGCAACCGGTTCCAGGATTCGGTGTGGACCGAATCGCCCAGCCCGATCACCAGGCCTCCGCCTGAGGAGACAAACCGGGCCAGCCTGGAAACTTCGAGCCGGTCGAGTCGCGGGACATCGCAGAGGACGATGCAGTCGTGTCGATCGAGGTCCTGGCCCACGAGGCGGCTTTCGGAGATCACGGTGGTTGCGACTCGAGGTGATTCGATCGCTTCGGTGGAGCCATCCGCTGTGCCGAGTCTCGGATCGAGAGCGGCTTCGACATAGAACGTGGCGACCTTGTCCGGACCCGCTCCAAAGCGGCCTCCCGCCAGCAGCACTCTCAGCCGGTCACGAACCGGCAGGGCGATGTGCCGGTGATTGTCGTCGGGGAGTCCATCGCCGCTGAGCCTGACTTCGGCATGGTGTTCGCCGGCTGCGGCGAAGTGGTGAGTCCATTCGACGGTGGTGGTACTCCGGGGCTTGAGCTTGAGACCTCTGCGAGCAACCATCCGGCCATCGATGTGCCATTCGACCTGTGTTTTGACCGCTGCTGAGGGCGGTTCGGGAGGCCCGAAGTGCGAGACGGTGGCTCGCAGTGTCACCGCTTCACCGACGATCGCCACGGCCGTCTCGGACTTCAGTTCGACGACGGCGGTGTTGGAGGCGGGCGGTCCTGAGACGTCGTAGACGACCAGTTCGGATTGCTGGCTGATCGAGCGGAGCAGATCCCGGATCCGGTTTCGGCGGTCCTGATCGGCGGGTTGCCAGGCGGAGCGTTGGAGGTCGGTAACGAGTGAGACTCGGAGTCGGCCCGAGGGGATTGGCGTGTTGAGCAGTGCCAGCGTGGTTTCGAGAGTCTCGAGCGTTTCGATTACACGTCCCGATTCCCAGGTCGGTTCCAGCCGAGCAAGTTCCTCGAGCACATCACCCCGTCGACCGGCGGCCTGGGCGATCACGACCTGTGCCCCTGCGGCTCGAATGACCAGCAGGCGGAAGGTGTCGCCGTCGTGGGCTGCTTCGACGGTCTTCTGGAGAATCGCTCGTCCCCGATCAAACCTCTGCTGTCCCCGGTCGCGGTGCCTCATGCTGAGCGTGGCGTCGAGGACGAAGAGGTGGTGGAGTGGGGCGCGTCCGGTGGGAGGCTCGGCGAGACTGTCTTCGAGAATGGGTCGCGCCAGCGCGATGGCGATCAGCAGCAGGATTGCCATCCGCATCGCCAGCAGGACCCAGTGCTGGAAGCGGAGTCGTCGGGAGTGTTTGCGTGTTGCTTCGGCCAGGAAGCGGTTGGCGGCGAACGGTTCGGCACGATGCTCGCGTCGAAACAGCAGGTGCAGGATCGCCGGAATCGCCGCCAGTGCGGCTCCCAGCAGCAGCCAGGGGCTGCCGAAGGTCAGTGCGAGCAGCGAGGTGGAAATCATGGAAATCATGGAAATCATGGCCTGGCCCCTGGTCCCCGGCGACGCCGGCGGGCTTGCAGGAAGCGGGGGAGCACGTCACCCAGCGGTACGTCGCTTCGCAGCAGGCGGTAGTCCATCTGCATCGAGCGGCAGCGTGTCGAGACGTCTTCGAGGAACCGGCGGAATTCGGCTCGGTAGGCATCGGCCAGTGCCCGGGGTTCGACCACCTGGTCGGCTTCACCTTCCATCCCCACGAACCGGGTCGGGTCTTCGAAGGGAAAGTCCTGCTCGGCCGGGTCGATCACCTGCAGCACCACCACATCATGGCCTCGCCAGGCGAGTTGTTCGAGCCCCGCGAAGGTCTGATCGAGGTCATCGAAGAGGTCGCTGAAGCAGATGACGATGGCGGGTCGAGTCAGTCGGGAGGCGAGGTCGCTGAAGGCCGAGCCCAGCCCGGTCGGACCCTCGGCGGAGCTCGCAAGCAGGGCCTGGTTGAGTTGCCCGAGGTGCGAGGGTTGGGTGGAGGGTGGGAGGAGTTGTCCGAGCTTGCCGGCGACGGTGACCAGTCCGACGGCATCGGACTGTCGCAGGACCAGCCAGGCCAGGGCTGCTGCGGCCCGGCGGGCGTGGTCGAGTTTCGAGAGTGGGGCGTCCCCCGAGCGGTACGACATCGACTCGCTGGTGTCCAGAACCAGCCAGCACGAGAAGTTGGTCTCGTCCTCGAATTGCTTCAGGTGATACCGGTCGCTGCGGCCGTAGACTTTCCAGTCGACGTACCGCAGGTCGTCTCCGGCGACATACTCGCGGTGCTCGGCAAACTCGGCCGAAAACCCTCTCAGCCGACTCCGGTGACGCCCGGTCACCGTACCCTCGAGCCGACGGCGGGTCTCGAGCGTGAGTCCGTGGAGGCGGGACTGGAGTGTCGAGTCGACCAGGTTGGGAGTGGTCTCTGAGGGCACCGGGTCGGTGGACACCTGGCCGTCAGCGGTCACTGATCGGATCCCCGGAAGATTCGTGCCACGGCCTGGTTGTCGATCGACTCGACGGCGGGAGTCTCTTTGAGCAGCCAGTCGACGACATCGTTGGGGACAATCCGGTCGGCCTCGGCATGGAAACTGGTGATGATCCGGTGCCGTAGCACCGGGTAGGCGACGGCCCGGATGTCGTCGATGCCGACAAACGTGCGTCCCGCGAGGACGGCTCGAGCCTTACCACCGAGCACCAGCGATTGCCCGGCTCGCGGCCCGGCACCCCATTGCACGTACCGATCGATGAACCCGTCGGGTTCGGTGTCGGAGGATCGGGTGGGTCGCGAGAGGCGGCAGAGATCGATGGCGTAGCGGATGACGTGATCGGCGACCGGAATTCTCCGGACCAACTGCTGCAGGGCCACGACATCGTCGTGTTCGATCACCGTCTGAGCGACCGGCGACTCGTCGGCCGTGGTCCTGCGGATGATCTCGAACTCCTCGTCCGCCGCCGGGTAGTCGACCAGGACCTGGAACATGAATCGATCGAGCTGGGCTTCGGGGAGCGGATAGGTGCCCTCCTGTTCGATCGGGTTCTGAGTGGCCAGGACGAAGAAGGGTTCGGGTAACTGGTGCCGACGTCCTCCGGCCGTGACCTGGTGCTCTTCCATCGCCTCGAGCAGCGCGGCCTGGGTCTTGGGAGGCGTGCGGTTGATCTCATCGGCCAGCACCACGTTGGCGAAGACCGGGCCGGCCAGGAACTTGAAGTCCCGCGTCCCGCTGCTGCGATCCTCCTGGATCACCTCGGTGCCGGTGATGTCTGCCGGCATCAGGTCGGGAGTGAACTGGATGCGTGAGAAGGAGAGTCCCAGCGTGTCGGCGAGGGTGCGGACCATCAGCGTCTTGGCCAAACCAGGCACACCCACCAGCAACGCGTGGCCTCCAGCCAGCATCGCCACCAGCAGTTCCTCGATCACCGCAGCCTGGCCGACGATCACCTGCCCCAACTCACCATGGATCCGCTCAGCCGCTTCGTTCAGCCGCTTGACCGCCGCCTGGTCCGGCTCGATGTGCTGTTTCGGTTGCGGTGTCGGCTGCGGTGTCGGCTGCGGTGTGGGTGTGTCTGAGGACACGTTGGGAGGCTCGTGAGAGGAGTGTGAGAGACGGAGAGTCGAGTTGTATCATCGAGCAGGACTGGTCGAATTGTCAAACCGTGGTTTGGGCAACAGTCCTGCGAAGGGTCCCAGCACGGTGATTTGCCCGTCACCACAGATGACGAGTTTGTGTTGCGAGAGCAGCAGGTTACCGCCCTGGCAGGCTCGAACATCGAGCCGGACGGGTTGTCTGAGCGGTTGTCCGGAGTCGAGTTCGAGCAGGTGCAGCAGTTCCCGGGTGGGCCAGTAAACGACACCCTGGGCGACGAGTCCGCGGCCGCGGCCAAACCGGTGCTGTTGTCGAGCCAGTCTCTGCCAGGCGATGCGTCCGGAGTGGACATCGAGAGCGAAGATCGAGCGACCCGAGACGATGGCTCGGCCGTCTCGCACGGCGAGCAGGTATTGGATACCCCCCGGCAGCCGTCGGGACCAGGCGGTGTGTCCGTCTTCGATGTCCAGCGCGGTGAGCCCCTGTGTCCCGTTACGTACTAGGACGAGCCCCGAGTCGTCATCGGGGAGGCTGCAGCAGAGGCCAGGTCCGGTGGGGGGTTCGAGTATTGAGATCCAGGCGACGGATCCGGTGGCCGAATCGAGTCGTGCGACGACTCCGGTATCGCCACAGTAGATCAACCGGCCATCGCTGGCGGCCAGCAGGTTGTGGGTGACGACGTTGTGAGACTGTTCCGCGTTGGTCACGACCGCAGCCAGTCTCTGGTGCCAGAGTTGTGTTCCCGAATCAGCATCCAGGCAGGCGATTCCGACCTCCGCCTGCGGGTGTCCTCGCCGGGTGGTGACGAACAGCCGACTGCCGATGACCAGTGGTGGGCCATCGAATGACCAGCCGCCTCGTGCATCGTCGAGGGAGATCACGTCGGGCTCGACTTTCAGCACCAGGCGTCCCTCGCCGTTGGCCACGTCGAGTGCGACGAGTTCGTGAAAGAGCGGGCGTGGTTCTCGAGCGGCCGCGGCGGTGACGGGAGATCCGATCCGGGCGTAGAGTCGTCCGCCGGAGATGCTGAGGCTGGTGGCGACACGTCCTGAGAGTGGCTGGGCGGCTCGGACTGGCGTGGCGGGGGGTTCGGAAGGATACAGCGGCAGCGGCGCGGTGTCTGTTGACCAGGCGGGGAGTCCGGTTTCGAGGTTAAAGGCGTGGATTCCGAACGAGTCGGCAACGAAGAGGAGATTGTCGAGGACCACGGGATGTCGGTCGGTGTGCTGCGACACTGTGGCGCACAGCGAGTTGTCGATGCGGGTTTGCCAGAGTGGTGCACCGGGATCTATCGGGGTCGTTTCCGAGCCATTGCGTTGTGTCGTGCCGCCGAAGGTGGCGTGGGTCGAGGCAGCAGAGGGCCTGGGCCAGAGTTCGGGCCGAGCGAGCCAATCGGCCAGCAGGTTGACCAGGATGCCTCTCTTGCCGGCCAGCGTGCCCCGAGCGTCGGGGTGGCGTCTTTTCAGTTCGGTCCATTCGAGCCGAGCTCTTTCGAGTTGACCACAGAGGCAGTGGCACAGCACCAGTCGGGCTCGAACCAGCGGCTCGGGGTGCCGGCTGTCGGGAAACCCGAGCCGGCGGTTGCGGTTCGGGTTCCTGGGAGTTTTCGACCGGGGAACCAGTTGTCGCCAGTAGCGTGCGGCGGTTCGAGGTCGGTTGGCCTGCCAGGCCTGTTCGCCGAGCCACCAGAGTGCATCATCGGCAAAGCGGCTGGCGTAGGCTTCGTCGAGGATCCGCGATACGGCGGCGGGGTCGTTTTCGGCGGTCCCGGCTTCGAACCAGCGTCGGGCCTGCGGATCGACCTGGCTGCGGTAGATGGCCAGGCCGGCCGGCGGCATGTCAACCAGCAGGCGGTTGACGAGTGAGGAGGTGCGGAGGTAGCGGCCGGGTTCGACTTCGACGAGGTGATCGGAGTGATCGTCGAGGGTTCTGCGTAGCAGAGAAACGGCGTCGGCCCAGTCGCTGCGCCGGAGGTATTCCTGGGCGAGTCGGACCTTGCGACGCGCGGCGGTGCTGGTTTCGACGGTGACGGTGAGGGTTATTGTTTTTGTTAAAGGTTGGGCGAGAGCCGGTCCGGAGGCGGGGGCCAGCGAGATGATCAGGGCGAGCAGCCCGACGGTGCGGTTCATGCCCGGCCTCCTCGCAGCCTGGTGCCCAGGGCGAACAGGCCGATGCCGACGAGAGTCAGGACGGGCATCCAGATCAGCCGCATCATGCCGTTGAGTTGCCAGACGATCAGAAATGGCAGCAATGTCAGCACGGCCAGCTGCATCACGAAGCCGAGCTGCTGTCGCATCGCGGCACCCTGGCGTGAGTGACTGGAGGGCAGGTCGTGGCCGGGCGAGCCTACTCGTCGGTCTCTTCGATAAACTTGGCCACCGGCACCTTGACCGTCGGCAGCCTGGTCGTCTGGTTGGCCTTGATCGTCACGCTGAAGCCTCGCTTCGAACCCGCTGCGACGTACCCGACCAGTTCGTGCCAGCAGCGGAATTCGTACGTACCCGGCGGCAACCCGGTGACGGTGAATCGTCCCTGGGCGTCGGTGATGGCCATGTAGGGGTGATCCAGTATCAGCCAGTAGGCCTTCATCCACGGGTGGATGTCGCACTTGATGGTGGTCGGCAGGAACTCGGCGATCGGGTAGCTGAACTTCAGGCCGATGCGGTTGTTGGCGTTGAGGATGAAGTTGTCGGCCTTGTTGCGGATCGGGTAGGTGTGGGTGTTGTGAGCACAGTTGTCGCCGGACTTGACGAGTACCGACTGGTCGGTGCGGACCATCAGTGTGTGAGGTGTAAAGCGGCAGCCCTTTTGGTCGAAGACGACGTTTTTCTGGGCACTGGTCTTCAGCTTGGGGTGGATCGTGGTTTTGTCGACCTTGCGGATGTAGACAAAGATGTGCCGGATGCCCTGGGTCTTGGGATCGACGACCAGTTCGTCGCTGGGCAGGTCGGTGGCGGCACAGATGCGTCCGTCCTTGGCCTTGGGGTCACCCTTGCGGACCAGGATCCTCCTTGGAGGGGTGTCGCCATCGAGCGTGAACTGACCGCTGACTGAGCCGTGTCCGGCATCGTTGAGCAGCGGTAGGGCGGCGGGTTTCCTGTCCTTGGGCGCGGCGGCCGAGACCAATGAGACACAGATCAGAATCAGCAGGCAGGACAAAGCGGTTTTCATCAAGACGGCTCCAGGGCAGCACGAATCCGGGTGGGACTTCAGACTAGCGAATCGTGCGAGACGGCGGTAGCTGTTGGGGTCTGACCCCGCCGGTTACGCCAGGATGCCCTGGATGGGTTGGCCCAGGGCGATCGCGTGCGGCTGACCCTGCGGGTCGGTGATCCTGGTCTCGGGATCCAGCCCCAGTGCGTAGTAGATTGTCGCCACGACATCTTCGGGCGTGACCGGGTTACTGGCCGGGTAGCCGGCGTGCGAGTCGGAGGATCCGAAGACGGTGCCCGGCTGGATACCGGCTCCGCCCATCAGGATCGTGTAGCAATGCGACCAGTGGTCTCGGCCTCCGGGCGTCGTCGCTGCTCCGACGGTGACCTGTCCCATCTTGGGAGTCCGTCCGAATTCGCCCATCGCGACCACCAGGGTCTCGTCGAGCAGTCCTCGCTCGTGCATGTCCTCGAGCAGTGCGGGGAAGGCTTTGTCGAAGTAGGGCAGCAGAGATTTTCGGAGGATGGGGAAGTGCCTGAGGTGACCGTCCCAGGCCGAGTCGCGTCGTCGGCCGCTGCAGACGGTCACCAGGGGGACTCCCGCTTCGATCAACCTGCGAGCCAACAGCAGGCACTGGCCCAGGTGGGGCAGTCCACCGAAGTTGCGAGCTCCCGTGGTTCGGACCTCGCGATCGGGCAACCCGTATTTCCTCCGCATCGCCGCCGGCTCACGACCCAGGTCAAACGCGTCTCGCGTCTTGACCGAGGAGAGCAGGCTGAAGGCCTTGCGGGCGTGTTTGTCCATCGCGTCGAAGGCCGGTTCAGGGATTCTCTGGTGAGGGGCACGGTCGAGCAATTCGAGCAGGGTCTGGCGTCGACCCAGGCGGCTGCGTGGCACCTCGGCGGGCAGCGACAGGCCCGGCACGCGGTAATTCTTCACGCTGGGGTCGCCGACGACCATGGGGTCGAAGCCCGGGCCCAGGAATCCGGCACGTTGTCCGGGCAGGTCGTGACCCGCGTCCCACATGATGTCGGGCAGCTGCACGTACTCGGGAACGTCCTGCAGCGGTCGGTGTTGAGCGAGCACCGAGCCGATGGGGGGGAAGTTGTCGGGTTCTTCCTTGATGATGAGGTTGGCGGCCGGTTGAGGGTGCCGGCCGGTCAGCATGTAGTAGGTGGCCGAGCTGTGGACCATCACGTCGTGAGTCACCGAGCGGACCAGCGAGAGGTGGTGCATCTGTCGGGAGAGCCCGGGCAGACCCTCGCAGACGTGGATGTCGGGTACGGTGGTCCGGATCGGCTTGAACTCGCCTCGAACCTCAGCCGGTGCCTCGGGCTTCATGTCCCACATGTCGTGCTGAGCGGGTCCTCCGTCGAGGAAGAACAGCAGGCACGACTTGGCCGCACCGGGTCTCAGCCCGCCGGCAGCGGCCTGGCGGAACAGTGACGGGACGGCCAGGCCGGTCAGGCCCAGCGATCCGACCTGGAGCAGGTCGCGTCGTGCGATGGGTGGGCCGGAGAGAAGATGACTGGTGGGCATGAACTGAGGCTATCCGATTGGGTCCAACGGCCACAAGTTGAAGACCGATTGGCCCGGATTGCACTTGCGGGCGGTCCTCGGCGATCCGCAGAATCATCATCGGTGAACCGCTCGCCTCGGGCGGCTGCTTCTGTTTTCGCGGGAAGGACCCCGTCTGTGGCAGCCGTTGCGGATGGTTTCCCTGGAATCCGCGGGCCCGAGGTGTTTGCCATGCTGGCGAAGTTGTTCACGTATTCGTTGTTTGGGATCGAGGCACGGGCTGTCGAGGTCGAGGTCGACATTTCCTCGGGCAGCCTGCCTCGAACGATCCTGGTCGGGTTGGCCGAGGCTGCGGTTCGCGAGAGCACTCATCGGATCGAGCGTGCCCTGGTCAATAGTGGATATGTTCGGCCCAGCGACCGCGTCGTCATTTCTCTTTCACCCGCCGATCTCCCCAAGGACGCCGCGTCGTTTGACCTGCCGATTGCGCTGGGCCTGCTGGTGGCCAGTGGCCAATTGCAGGGTGAGAAGTTCAAAGAATTCGCGGTTGTGGGCGAGTTGGCCCTGGATGGCCGCTTGCGTCCGATCCGGGGGGTGCTGTCGATGGCGTTGGCGGCTCGGGAGGTGGGTCGGGCAGGGATCGTGGTGCCGCTGGAGAACGTGGCCGAGGCGGCGGTGGTCGAAGGGCTGGACGCGATCCCGGTGGGGACACTGGCCGAGGCAGTCGGCTACCTCGCCGGGGCGATCGAGATCGAGCCGGCCGAGTTCAGCTGGGAACAGGAGATCCGTGCCCACGGACGCTACGACATCGACTACTCGGATGTGAAGGGCCAGGAAACCGCCAAGCGGGCTGTCGTGGTTGCCGCCGCCGGGCGGCACCACCTGCTGATGATCGGTCCCCCGGGCACCGGCAAGACCCTGTTGGCTCGAAGGCTCGGCGGCATCCTGCCCCAGTTGACCTCGCAGGAGAGTCTCGAGACGACCCGGATCTGGAGTGCCGTGGGCCGCCTGGCTCCCGGCCGACCCCTGATGCTCAATCGCCCCTTCCGCTCACCTCACCACACGATCAGTGAGGCGGGGTTGGTGGGAGGCGGCAGCCGGCCTTCGCCGGGCGAGATCAGCCTGGCTCATCACGGTGTGCTGTTCCTCGACGAGCTGCCCGAGTTCAACCGGCGGACGCTGGAGGTGTTGAGGCAGCCGTTGGAAGAGCACCAGGTGACGATTTCTCGAGCACTGGGCAGCGTAACCTTTCCGGCCAACCTGATGATGGTGGCCGCGATGAACCCCTGCCCGTGCGGATTCCGCGGCGACCCGCGGCGTGAGTGTCATTGCCGGGTGTCTCAGATTGAACGCTACATGTCCAAGATCAGCGGACCGCTGCTGGATCGGATCGACATCCATGTCGAGGTGCCCGGTGTGCCGTTTCATGAGCTCGCCGACGACACGCCGGGGACCGACAGCGAGTCGATGGCCAAGCAGGTCGAGAGCGCACGGGTGGTGCAGGTGGAGCGGTTTGAAGAGACCGAGAGGGATGGTGTCGTGGCGACGCGGACCAACGGGAACATGACCCCGAGGCAGATCCGCCAATACTGCAAGCTGAGTGATCCGGCGGGGAATCTGCTGAAGCTGGCGATGGACCAGATGGGACTCTCGGCCCGGGCTCACGACCGGATCCTGCGTGTCTCCCGCACGATCGCCGACCTCTCGGGCCTGCCAGATATCGCCGAAGACCATCTCTCAGAAGCCATCAACTTCCGAGCCCTGGATCGGTCGTACTGGAACTAGCAGCCCTACTCGGCCGCGGGTTTGAGCAGCCGAGGCGAGGCCTTCTTGACCCAGCCGGCCTTTCGCTGGCCCTTGCCGGGACGATTGGTATCACCCAGGTCGGCTCGAGCCGTCTCGATCAGCACCATCAGTCTCTTGACCACCTCGGGATTCGCCTTGGCCACGTTCCTGTCTTCGTGGATGTCCTTGACGAGGTTGAAGAGTTTGAGTGGCTGAGCCGATTCGGGTTTGCCCCAGTTGCGTTTCTTGGCCTTCATCGCGACGAACATCTTCCACGGTCCCGAGCGGACCGCCTGCAGCTGGTCCATCTGGTAATAGTAGAAGGCACTGTGCCCGGCATCGGTTCCGTCCTTTGCAGATTGACCTGACAGGATCGGCCAGATGTTCTTGCCGTCGATCTTGCGATCTCGAGGCGGCCTGGCACCGGCGAGGTGAGCCAGGGTGGGCAGCACGTCGAGGGTGCAGGTGATGGCCTTGCTGCTGGTTCCGGCCGGGATCCTGCCCGGCCAGCGGACGACACACGGCACGCGCATGCCTCCCTCGTCGGTCCGCCCCTTGCGGCCTCGCAGAGGCAGGTTGCTGCCCTGTCGGGCTCGAGCCGAACCGTTGTCCGAGGTGAACAGCACCAGGGTCTGCTTGTCGATTCCGCACTCGGAGATCGCCTTGAACAACTCACCCATCGACCAGTCGATCTCCTGGACCCAGTCTCCATAGAGTCCATCTCGCGACTTGCCTCGGAACCTCTGGGCTGGGACCAGCGGCAGGTGGACCGCGGTGTGGGGCAGGTAGAGGAAGAAGGGTCGCGACTTGTTGGCGTGGATGAACTTCACCGCCTCCTCGGTGTACTGCCTGGTGATCGAGGTGTCTTTCTGGATGCCCGAGGCGAGGACCTTGAGGTCACGGACCAGGGGCAGCGGGACGTTCTTGCGGTTCATGTCGTTGCTGTAGGGGATGCCGAAGTAGTGATCGAAGCCCTGGTTGGTCGGCATGAAGTCGGGGTGGTCGCCCAGGTGCCATTTGCCGATGGCCATCGTGGCGTAGCCTCGGGTCTTGAGCACTTCGGCGACGGTGATTTCGGAGGGGTTCAGGCCCTTGCGGGCGGCGGGGAAGAGCACGCAGAGGTTCTTTTCGTCGCAGTGCATATTGACCCGTCGCGGGTAGCAGCCGGTCATCAGGCTCGCTCGCGAGGGGGTGCAGACCGAGCAGGTCGAGTAGAAGTCGGTCAGCTTCATGCCCTCGCGGGCCATACGGTCAAGCACCGGCGTGTCGTGAGTTTTTGAGCCGAAGGGGCCGATGTCGGCGTAGCCCAGGTCGTCGCAGAAAACGACGATGAAGTTGGGCCTGGTGTCGGCGGGGGCACAGTTGAGTGTCAGGAGTGTGAGTAGCAGGGCGAGTGAGTGACGCATGGTTGGGTCTCTTTTCCCCTACACCGAAACTGACGGGAAGGGGTCAGGCCCCACCGTTGGCCCTCCGCAGGCGGACCAACGGTGGCGTCAGACCCCAGCCCGCTAGGATGCGGTTGCCATGGCTGCGGCGAGGATCTCGGAGGTACTCTCGCGCATGATCCTCGGGTCGACCATCTCGCCCTGCTGCAGCGTGGCTCGGACGTCCTTGCCCGAGATGAACACGGGTTTTTCGTCGGGGTGGTTCTGCATCAGGTCGACCCGGCCCAGCGATTCGTAGTAGGCGGCGAACCCGACGTTGATCGGCTGGATCTGCAGGTCGCCGGCCAGGCTCACGAAGATCTCCTGGGCATCGAAGTCGCCCCAGATGGCGTCGCCGTCGTGGAACGGGGCATCGGCGTGCTTGCGACCGATCACGATGTGCGTGTAGCCCATGTTCTGGCGATAGATGGCGTGCATCACTGCTTCGCAGGGGCCTGCGTAGAACATCTTGATATCCAGCCCCAGCAATCGGACTCGATCAGGAACACTGTCGTCTCGATCGCCCCACAGTTCCGCGTCGCTGTCCCCATCTCCCATCGCTCGATCGCTGATCAGCCGTTCGTAGGTCTGCATGCGAATGGCCGCGTTGACGTCGTCGCCCTTGGTTTCGCCGATCAGCGGGTTGAGCACGGCACCGGCGTTTCGGCCGTCCTTGAGCAGCGATTCGAGCGCGTAGACGAGTGCGTATTCGTGTGCACGATGCAGTGGGTTACGAGTCTGGAAGGCGACGGCGGCGTCCCAACCGACCTCCGAGAGCATCGCGCGGACTTGCCGTGGCGAGAGCACGTACTGGCCGAAGTCGGGATTCGGGGTTGCTGGCAGGACTCGGATCGAACCGCCGACCTGGTGCGTGCAGTCGGCGTCGTGGACCAGGACCATGTCGCCACCTGGGTGGTCGGTGCGGTCGGTGCCGTAGACGCGGGCCATGTAGCGGGGCTTGTCCCACTCAAAAACGCTCTCGACGCAAAGCGTTGCGACCACTTGGCCATCGGGGCCGGCCAGTGCGACGGATGATCCGACCTCGAGTCCGGCGGCGATGTCCGAGGATGCTGGCAGCGACAACGGGATCGTCCAGGCGTACAGGCCACCTTCAGACTCGATCACCTGTTCATCGAGAACACGGTTGTAGACGTCCTCGTTCATGGGTCCGACGAGCGGGCTGAGCGTACCGTCGCCGATTCGGTAGACGGTCGAGAGGTCGGCGGTGCTGACGCTCAGCACGGGCAGGCTGGCAGCTTCGGCGGTGAACGATTCGGCTTCTTCGGAGGAGACCATCCGGCAGACGGGTTCAGAGAGACCACCATGGGGGGGGATGAGGTCGGTCATCAGGGGCCTTTTGTGGGGTGATGGCATCGGCTGCGTCAAACCGGCGAGCGTAGGGGACGGGGTGGTTGTTGACAACTAGCCCCGCAAACCTGCTGCCTGCATCAGCCGGTCGGTCGACTCGTACGCCTCCCGGACCCACTCCTCGATCTTCGCCGGCTCCGGAGAATACTCGAGCTCGATCGACACCGCCCCGTCGATTTTCAGCTTGGCGATCTCCTCGAGATACGGCCCAAAGTCGACGACTCCACGTCCCGGTGGCAGGTCGCCGTGGACCTTACCGTCGCAATCGGAGATGTGGACGTGGATGGCCTTGCCCTGCAGCAGTTGCAGTTGCTCGGCCGGCACGTCGGCCAGCAGCAGGTGTGAGACGTCGATGTTGGCCTGCAGGGCCGGGTGATCGACGTCGTCGATGAAGCGGACCATGTTGTGGATGTTGCCCAGCAGCGACAGCGGGAACGGTTCGAGTTCCAGGGCGATCTTCAGATCCAGGCTCTCGGCATACTCGGCCAGCTGCCGGCAGTTCTCGACTCCGACCTGCCACTGCTCGTCCGGCGGGATCACTTCCTGGTTCCAGATGTACTCGCCCAGGACCAGCAGCAGGTTGTCAGCGTCGTATTCGTAGCAGAGGTCCAGGAACGCGTGGCAGCGGTCCATGTGAAAGCGTTGGACCGAGGGGTTGAAATCGATGAGTCCAACGGCGACACAGCAGATCGAGACGATGGGCAGTCCGGCCTTGTCGCATTCGGTCTTGATCAGCCGTCGTTCCTGGATGTCGATGTCGAGCGGGTCGGTAAAGATATCGATCGAGTCGAATCCGAGTTCGGCGGTCTTGTGGATGCCCCAGGTCGTGTCACGACCGGCCTGGGCCCAGGCGGAGTTGATCAGGCCAAGTTGCATGGCGGGTGGTCTTGTTGAGGGTGCTGTTCGGGTTTGGGCGATTGTAGCTGAATTCGTTCAACCCCAGGGACCGGCTTGCCCCGCCGAAGGAGGGGTGTGCCTGTTCCCGGTCCACGCTTGCCTCGTTCTGCTGGTCTTCGACAATGGCGCATCCGTCCCAATCACGGAACCGATCAGCAATGGACCTCGCCCTCTCCAGCCACGTCGCGGTGGTCACCGGTGGAGCCAGCGGCATCGGCCGGGCCGTTGCGGCCGGGTTCTTGTCCGAGGGTGCCGTGGTGGCGATCTGGGACATTTCCGATACGGTGCAGACGACCGCCGATGAGCTGGCGGCCGGAGGCGGCCCGACGGTGATCGGTATCGGTGTCGACGTGACCGACGACGACTCGATTTCCGCAGCCCTTCAGCAGACCATCGAGTCCCTGGGCCCGATTGACCACCTGGTCCACTGTGCCGCGATCGGTTCGGGTCACTTCGGGTATCCGTTCACCAACCTGCAGCCTGGTGATTGGTCGCGGACGCTGGAGGTGAACATCATGGGCATGGTGCGGGTGGCTCATGCGGTGGCCCCGGGGATGGTCGAGCGGGAGTCGGGGACGATGGTCTTCCTGGGGAGCGTGGCGGGCCAGTTCGGGTCTCAGAGTGATCCGCCCTACAGCGCGGCGAAGGCGGCCAACATCAACTTCGCCCAGTGCGTGGCCAGGGACCTGGCCGGGCACGGGATCCGCGTGAACACGATCTGTCCGGGGATGATCGAGACACCGCTGAATCGTGGAGTCTGGCAGGCGTGGAACGATCGGCAGCCGGATGAGGCGAAGCAGGACTACCACGAGTGGGCGGCGGAGAAGATTGCCGGGGTGGTACCGCTGGGTCGATGGCAGCAGCCCGAAGACGTGGCCGACATGGCCGTGTTCCTGTCCTCGAAGCGGGCTCACAATGTCACCGGTCAGACAATCAACGTCGATGGCGGTTTTGTGATGCACTGGTGAGCGTATGACGATGACGGACATCTGGCAGCCCGAAGGCTGTGGATGGCGTCGAGGCAGGATGCCCGCAGTGGCACAGCCCGCTCCGCCGCAGGCGGACGGGCGGCATGTCTTAGCCCGGGGTGTAAACCCCGGGGTTCACCCGAGGCGACCCCAACCCGCTCTCCAAACAACCAAGCCCTCGCCGAAGGTGAGGGCGACACACGCTCGGGATTCCGTCTTGTGCCGCCCCCACCTGCGGCGGGGGCTTTGCTATTGAAGGGAGGAGAGTGAGAATGATGTGGACAGCGCCGTGGTCCCGGGGTTTACACCCCGGGCTAAGACATGACGTCCGCCTCCGGCGAACTCGGCTGGAGATGGAGGCGAGAGAGCGGTGCGGCTGTTTGCCTGTTCGGTTCTATGAGATGTCAAATATGCAGATTATCGATCGCGGCGTGATCTTTGATGCCTCCTCCGTCGAGGGCCCTCTGCGGGTCTGCTCGTTCACGTCGCTGCTGCGTCTGAGCAGCGGCACGCTACTCGCCTCGTTCCGCCGCGGCTCGGCCAAGGACTCGGCCGACGGCAACATCATCGTATGTGAATCGACCGATGAGGGTGCCAACTGGTCGGTGATCAGCGAGGGGTTCGAGACGACATTCGAGGGTCTTTCCGGCGAGATCCGTTCGACGGAGTTGGCCGAGTTGGACGACGGGCGATTGCTGGCCGTGGAGGGCTGGGTCGACCGATCCGGTGGCAGCGGAGTGTTGCGGGACGCCGAGACCGATTCGATGCCGTCGATGCACATCCTGCAGGACTATTCGAGTGACGGCGGTCGCACGTGGGGTGAGCGGCGTGTGCTGAAGCGTGACGCTGTGCTCAGCGGACCGGTGATGCGGCTGCCGGGCCGCGGCTGGCTGGCGACCAGCGAGTTCTCGCACCCGGGGACACCCGATCGCGAACGATTCCACGGAGCGTACGCTCACTTCAGTGCTGATGGCGAGACGTTCGAGGCGATGGTGGACGTGGTGGATGAGGACCCTGACATCTTCTTCTACGACCAGCGTCAGAAGGTGTGCCCGCGGACGGGTCGTCCGGTGGCGTTGTACTGGACGTACGACAACCGGGCCGAGTCGGACATCGAAATGCACGTGGCGTGGGGAGATGCCGAGACTCTGACCTGGCAGACGCCTCGATCGATGGGCCTGGTCGGCCAGATCGCGATGCCGATTCCGCTACAGGACGGTCGGTTGCTGGCGTTCTACGTTCACCGCCACGAACCCGGTTCACTGAGGCTGATCGGGTCGGCCGATGAAGGGCTGACGTGGGATGTCGAGAACGAGCTGGTGGTCTATTCGAGCAGCGGCCCGGGCGAGCAGGGCATCTCGGACGAGACGACCTACGACGAGTTCTGGGACGCGATGGGCACCTGGAGTTTCGGGCACCCGACCGCGGCGGTGCTGGGCGACGGTTCGCTGTTGCTGGCCTACTACGCCGGTGCCGACGAATCGTGCCTGAGCGTGCACTGGGCGCGGGTGGAGGTGTAGGGCGGCCGGTGTGCTCAGACCTCGAGGTTCTGGAACTTGGCAATGCGTTCGAGTTCCTGGACCATGTCGGCGGGTTCCTGGAAGCGGTCCTCGGGTCGCTTGGCCAGCATTCTCATCACCACGCCCTCGAACATGTCGTCGATCGAGAGTTGGAAGTCCTTGGGCGGTTGCGGCTCTTCGTCGCGCCAGTTGAAGAGACGACATGAGCGGAATCCGGCAACCGGGTCTGAGTTGAGTGCCGCAACGGGATCCAAAGTACAGCCGCAGGCCGCCCGTCGACAAGCAAGCCCCGCCTACATCAACCGGGCGTCCAGCCCCGCGGCGATTCCCCCCGCCACGAACATGTCGACGGGCACCTTCACCGGGCCCTGGCACTGGCGACACCGAAACGACTGCCCGGCCCGGTCGTCGGCCACCTTGTACGACTCGCCGCACTTGGGGCACTTCAGTTTGATGGGCATGACCGCGTGGTGTTCGTGGGAAGAGCAGCTCGGATGCCCGGCCAACTACGGGCTGTCCGGTGTCGGGGCGGGTTCGGGTGACGTGACCGGCCTGTCATCGGGTGGCGTGGGGTTTTCGACCGCGGCAGGGGCATCGCTGCCGGATGTGTTCATCGAGGGTCGCCTCAATCGAAGATCGAAATCCCGGAAAAACTCTGCGAATCGACCGGGTTGGCTGTCCGGTGATTGTCCCCAATCTCCATCTTGCTGTTGAACGGAGCGAGAGTCGACTCAAAGGCTCGCTCGAGACCCGTCGGATTGGAGCTCGGCTGAGATTCCTCGCTTCGCTCGGAATGACAATGGGTCTGGATTTGACGGGGGGTCGGCCGTTGGGCTGTCGGTCACCGACCAGTCGACATGCCGTCATCGCCATGGGATACTTCGCAGAGACGTGTTCTGTCTCCTGGAGTCTCCTGATGTCTCGTACCTTTCGGTTGGTTCGCCCGGTGGTCCTGCTCTGCGTGGCCGTTTTGGCGATGGCGGCACTGGCCGATGAGATTCGGCAACCGGGCCAGAGGAAGGTCGAGAAGCCTGCCGCGAAGGCCGGTGCCGGGATCAAGAAGGCCTCGAAGGTCAAGCTCGTCGCTCGATTGGCCGGCTTCAAGGACTGGGCCACCAGCGTCGCCGTCTCGCCCGATGGCAAGCAGTTTGCCGCCGGGTCCTACGGCCAGATCCGCCGATGGAACACCTCCGATCGCAAGCCCCTGGCCACCATCAAGCTCGCCGATGGATACGTCCGCGACCTGGCCTATTCGCCCGATGGCAAGTCGCTGGCGGCCGCGGGATACCAGCGGACGTTTCTGATCGAGACCGCCACCGGAAAGCTGATTCGATCACTCAAGGGACAACGCGGCCAGGTCACCGGAGTTGCCTTCTCGCCCGATGGCCGACTGCTGGCCACCTCCAGCGATGACGAGACCGTTCATATCTGGAAGGCCGCCGATGGCTCGCCGGTCCGGGTCCTCGAAGGCCACAGCTACCCGGTCCAGGACGTCATCTTTTCACCCGACGGCCGCCAGGTGGTCTCGGCCGCCGGCGACGAGACCCGGAACACCAAGCCTGGTGAGGTGATTACCTGGGACACGGCCAGCGGCAAGCAGCTCTCGAAGTTGACCGACCACAAGAAGGCGGCCACCGCCGCTGCGTTTTCTCCCGACGGAAAGCTGATGGTCACGACCAGCTTCGACGAGAAGGTGAACGTGTATGAGCTGGGTAAGGACAAGCCCCTGGGCTTCTTCGGCGGACACGGTCGGCCCACCACCTCGGCCCTGTTCAGCCCCGATGGCCGCTTTGTTGTCACCGGCAGTGGCGGCCGGGCCAAGGGGAAGAACGAGATCAAGATCTGGACACCCCGCGACGGCGAAGAACTGGCCACGATCGGCGACCACTCCGCCCGAGTCACCGACATCGCCATCTCGCCGGACGGACGTGTCCTGTTCTCGACCAGCTACGACAAGACCGTCTGCGTCTGGGACCTCTCGGCACTGGCCCCCGCTTCCGGAAAACCGGCTGCAGCAGCCGCTACGGCCACGGCGACTGTAACCGTGGCAGCCAAGAAGAAGCCGAAGATGTTGCGGGCCGGGATCATCGGGCTGGACACCTCGCACGTGCTCGCCTTTACCAGAATTCTCAACGCCGAGAAAGTTGCTCCCGAGTTGGCCGGCTGCCGTGTCGTGGCGGCCTATCCCAAGGGCAGCCCGGACATCGAATCGAGCACCAAGCGGGTGCCTGCCTACACGAAGCAGATCAGGGAGCTGGGCGTGGAGATCGTCGATTCGATCCCCGAGCTGATCAAGAGGGTCGACGTCGTGTTGCTGGAAACCAACGACGGTCGGCCGCATCTGGAGCAGATCCTGCCGGTCTTGAAGGCGGGCAAGCCGACGTTCATCGACAAGCCGATCGCCGGCAGCCTCGCCGATGCCGTGGCGATCTTCCAGGCGGCTCGAAAGTACAAGACCCCCATCTTCAGCTCCTCCTCGCTCCGTTACGGCAAGACGACTCAGGCCGTGCGAGGCGGCAGCATCGGCAAGGTGACCCGCTGCGAAACCACCAGCCCCTGCAGTCTCGAGAAGACTCACCCCGACCTGTTCTGGTACGGCATCCACGGCGTCGAGTCGCTGTTCACCGTGATGGGAGCGGGATGTGAAACGGTGGTCCGAGCCGAGAGCACCGCGGGCAAGGACGTGGTGAAGGGGACCTGGAAGGGTGGCCGCTTGGGTACCTTCGTCGGGTTGCGGCCTGGCAAGGGCTATGGCGGTACTGCTACCGGCACCAAGGGCACCTCGCCGGTTGGGAAGTATGACGGCTACCAGCCGCTGGTGGTCGACATCGTGCGGTTCTTCCGCACCCGCAAGTCGTCGATCCCCGAGCGGGAGACGATCGAGATCTATGCCTTCATGGAGGCGGCCGACGAGAGCAAGCGGCAGAAGGGGAAGCCGGTGTCGATCGAAGCAGTGTTGAAGAAGGCCAGGAAGGCGGCGGCGAAGCGGTTGGCGGAGCTGGACAAGTGAGCTGTAGCTCGGGGATCAGCCGTCGCGAGTTTGTGGTGGGGGCTGCCACCTCGGCAGTGCTGGTGACGTCCCGGCAGGCGACCGCCGCCGAACCGGCCGCCCCGCCCGTCATCGACACACACCTGCACTGCTTCGCCAAGCCCGGCGACAAGCGGTTTCCCTACCACCGGCGGGCTCCCTACCGTCCCACCAGCGGTGCGTCACCGGAACACCTGCTGCACTGCATGGCCGGAGCCGGGGTCGACCACGCGATCGTGGTTCACCCCGAACCGTACCAGGACGATCACCGCTTCCTGGATCATTGCCTGCAGGTGGGTGGCAAGAGGCTGAAGGGGACCTGCCTGTTCTTTGGCGACCGACCCGGATCGATCGAGAAGATGCCGGCGTTGGTCAAGAAGCACCCCGGCCGGATCGTGGCCGCTCGGATCCACGCCTTCCGCAAGGACCGCATCCCGGACTTCAGCAAGCCGGGTGTGGGCCGGGTCTGGAAGATGGCCGCCGAGCTGGGGCTGGCCGTGCAGCTGCACTTCGAGCCGAAGTATGCGGGTGGGTTCGAGACGTTTATCCGCGAGTATCCGAAAACGACCGTGGTGATCGATCACCTCGGTCGGCCGCTGCAGGGGACGGCGGCCGAACACGACCTGGTGTTTCGGTGGGCCCGGTACAAGAACACGATCATCAAGGTTTCGTCGCTGCCCGCTGAGGGTGCGAAGATCTCGAGACCGATCGGCCCGATCATTCGGCGGTTGGTTGATGCCTATGGGCCCGGCCGGACGATTTATGGGGGCGGCTTCAATGGAACTGCCTCGCCGGTCAGTTATCGGGCCTATCGACAGAGAGTGGCCGGATTCCTTGCGAAGCTGTCGAAGAGGGAACTGGGGATGGTGTTGGGTGGGACCGCGGCTCGGGTGTTTGGGTTTTGATGGGGGGCTGCGGTGGGGTGCCGATCCCTGGGGGTTAGCAGCCTGTTGAAAAACGCCAAGTGCAGGGGTCAGACGCCGCCCGTGGCGGGGCCTGAACCCTTCCCGCGTTCACCGGTGGCAGGAACAAAAGGGGTCAGGCCCCGCCACGGGCGGCGTCTGACCCCAGACTCTGAGATATTCAACAGGCTGTCAGGCTCCGTATTTTTCGAGCCGTCCGGCGTGGGCCAAGGCCAGGAGCATCAGGTGCTGAGCTTCGAAGTGACCCAGGCTGCCGGTATTGCACTGGTTTTCGCCGAAGGACGTTGAGGCGTCGGTGCGGGCGTGGTTGCTGGCGATCAGAGTGGGGACCGGGTGCCAGCTGTGTGATTTCATTTTCGCCGGGGTGCTGTGGTCGCCGGTGACGATCAGCACGTCGGGTTCCAGCGCGGTGATCCGCGGCACGGCGGCATCCAGCTGCTCGATCCGAGCCACCTTGCCGTCGAAGTCGCCGTCCTCGCCGGTCGAGTCGGTGTACTTGAAGTGGATGAAGAAGAAGTCGTAGTCGCCCCAGGTCGCTTCCAGCCGGTCCATCTGTGTTTCGAGTGTGGTGCCGGCGTCGAGCACGTCCATCTGGACCAGCCGGGCCAGCCCTCGGTACATCGGGTAGACGGCGATGGCGGCCGGTCGCAGTCCGTAGACGTCGGTGAAGCGGGGAATTTCGGGCAGCATCGCGATTCCGCGCATCGTCAGCATGTTGGCCGGCGAGTCCCCGGCCAACACCTCACCGGCCTGTCTCAGAAACTCGCTGCAGATCTCGGCCGTTTTTCGTGACGGCTCATCTTCACCGACGGGCTCTTCGGGTGGCACGCCGGTGGCCTGCGGGTCGGTGTCGTTGACCCGGCCTCCCAGGCCCTCGCCCCGGAACACGATCACCAGTCGGTACTCCTTGACCGGTCTCACGAACACCTCGACCCCGGGGATCTCGATCACATCGAGCTTCTCACACAGCCGCTCGCCGATTTCGCTGGCGATCCGGCCGGCGCGCCGGTCGGTGATGTTCCCGTCGGCGTCGATCGAGCAGAAGTTGCCTCGGATGGCGACGTCGCGGGGTCCGAGTTCGAAGTCGATCCCCAGTGCCTCGAGCACGCCTCGACCGATGTCGTATTCCAGCGGGTCGTAGCCGAAGAGGCCCAGGTGGCCGGGTCCGCTTCCGGGCGTGATCCCAGGCAGTACCGGGATACTGCCTCCGGTTTCAGCGACGCTGGCCAGGTCGTCAAGATTCGGAGTGTTGGCGGTTTCGAGTTCGGTCTGGCCGCCGGGTTCGGGAGGCAGACCTCCCAGCCCGTCGGCGACCAGCAGCACGATCTTCGATCCGTTGTCCTTTTGCAGCCGGCGGGTGAGGTCGTGAACGCGTGTCATCGGCGGGTCTGTGAGTGTTGGACTGTTTCCTCTCGATCGTGTCGCAATCGCTTCGAGGCGGTCTCTTCAAGTAGTGTAGGGAGCCGTCGGACAGGAATCAGCCCATGAATTCTCCCGAAGTCTTCACCGAATTGAGCTCGGGGCTGGGTCCGGAACTGACTCGCTGGAGTGCGAGGCTGGTGGTGGGGTGCTGGGTGGGGTGGCTGATGCTGAGTGTCGCCGGGGCAGGGGGCTCGAAACGGCGGCTGCTGTTTACGGCCGGCCTCTTCGGACAGGTGGGCCATGTGTTTTGTGCGTTTCATTTCATACATCGCTGGAGCCATGCCGAGGCGGTGTTGCATACGGCTCGGTTGACCGAGCGAGTGACCGGCTGGGGTTTCGGGCAGGGTGTGTGGGTCAACTATGCCTTCACACTGACGTGGCTGGTCGTAGCGGCGTTCTGGTGGAGTCGTGGGGCCGAGATGGGCTGGCGCCGCGGCCGCCTGGTCGCACTGCACGGGCTCTTTGCGTTTCTGTTTGTGAACGCGACGGTGGTGTTTGGGCCGTGGTGGTGGAAGCTGGTTGGTGCGGGTGTGCTGGTGGGGGTTGGAGTTGCGTGGAGGCTGCGGCGGATCGGGGCTCAGGCCCCGCCACGGACGGCGTCTGCCCCCCCGTGATACCCTGCCACGACACGTTCGAAGAGCTCGAGCGATTCTCTGGCCATTCGCTGCGGTCCGAACAGTTCGCGGACCTTCTTTTGACCTGTGGTGGCCAGTTGGATGCGTCGGTCCGAGTCGTTGGCGAGTGCTTCGAGGGCATCGGCGAGTGCTTCGGCGTGACCGGGTTCGACCAGCACGCCTCCTCCGGTCGCCGCGATCAACTCGGGAAAGGCTCCGTGATCGGGCTGCACCACCGGCACTCCGTTGGCGAGTGCTTCGAGCACGTAGAGTCCCTTGGGTTCTCGGTACGCGGTGGGGACGCTGAGCACGTCGAGCGACTTGAGGAACTCGATCTTCGAGGCCGTATCCGGCGGGCTGCCGATGTACTGGAAGGCATCGCCGAGGTCCGCGGCCTCGGCCAGCAGGGTGTTGAAGTACTCGCGATCGCGCCGGCCGAGGTATCCGCCTGCCCTGAGCCTGACTCGGGGGCGTCGTGCATGCAGGATTCGAAAGGCTTCGAGCAGTCGGTCGAGTCCCTTCTCGGGACAGATGCGGGCGAAGTAGCCGATGGTGAACGAGTCGTCGTCGGGCGATTGCGATGTGTCTCTTTGGCCGGGTTCGCCATCGTGTGCGGCCAGGTCGATACCCAGCGGCAGGGTGTGGAACTTGCGGGCGTCGAGTCCGAGGTAGCGGACCATGTGATCACGGTAGTAGTCGCTGTGGACGATGAACCCGTCGAAGTCGGCGGCTCGTTCGTGGATCGCCTCGATCGCCCGGCTGCGATACGGTTCGACCAGGTCCTCGAGAAACACGTCGTCACCCTGCAGGACGCACAACAGCGGGACGTCGGTCTGCTGCTTGATCGCTCGGGCCGTGCCAGCCAGCAGTGCGTTCGAGAAGCAGATGATGTCGGGCTTGAGCAATGAGCCGAAGGCGTCGGCGAGTTCCAGCACGTGTGCCCGGTGCGGTCCCTCCTCGCCACGGAGCATGTCGAGCGTGAGGGCGCCGAGGTGCCTGGCGTCGGTGCTGACACTGAACCGGGTGGCCAGCTTCAGGACCCAGGGTCGGTCGACCCAGCGTGTCAGGACCCGTGGCAGGCGGTAGAACAGGCGGCTGCGGTGTGCCAGGTAGACGCCGACTCCACCGAAGTACACGTCCGAGCCGCTGACGTCCTGTTCGTCGACCCGGATCGGGGTGTAGGTCGGGACTAGGCTGACATCGGCTCCCGCGTCGATCAGCGATCGGGCCCAGGTGTTGTCGTGCATGCACGAGCCGCAGAACATCCCGGCGCCGCCGGCGGTGACGATGGCGATGTGCATGGCAGCCAGTCTAACCGGTCTATGCGGCGAAGACCGTCTCGATGAACCGTCGCAGCAAGGACTCCGCCCCGGGCGTCTCCTCGAGCGTCGCGATGAACTCCTCGGCGGGCATCCCCGCGATCCGCTCGATGTACTGCGGATACGCCTGGACCCTCAGGTACAGGTCGTCTCGAGTCAGCTCGGGATGAAACTGCGTGCAGTAGATCGGGGCGTCATTGATCCGGTAGGCCTGGTGGGTATTGCGTTGTGAAAACGCCAGCAGGGTGGCATTTTCGGGCAACACCGACACGCAGTCCTCGTGTCCCATCTGCGCCAGGAAGCTCTGGCCCAGTGACCCCAACACCGGGTCGTCGCGGCCGGCGGTGGTGACGAACAGCTGGTGGGTGCCCACCTCGGCGGTGTCGGGGCTGTTGATGACCGTGCCGCCGGTGGCTCGTGCCATGGCCTGAAAGCCCCAGCAGCTGGCGAAGGTGGGTTGGCGAGCGTCGACGAGTCTTCTGAGCACATCGAGTGCCCGATCCAGCCATTCGCCCTCGCCGGTCGCCGAGTAGTCGCCGCTTCCGCCGAGCAGTACCACGTCTGCGGCTGCAAGTTGGTTACTCGAGAGGGATTCGGTGAGCAGGTCGAGTGTGGTGCAGTGGTCCGAGTCGATCTCGAGAGCTCGCGTGAACGCCAGCCGTTCGTGGTCTCGCATCGGATCGTCCGGATTGCGGACCTGCAGCAGCAGGAAGCTCAGCGATGCGGGGATCGGACCGGGTTCGGACATCCGGCCGAGCGTAGGATTCCGGAGGGGGTTTTTCCACTGACGGGGATGGGTTTAGCGGGTGGCCCTGCGTTTTGACTGCCGGCGTTGTCGGTGGTACTTCAGACCGGGGAAGAAGAAGCTGGCACCGGAGACCAGTCCGAACAGCGAGATGCTGTAATCGAGCGTGCCGGTGGCCGCGGCGTGACTCTGGATCCACGCCATCAGCGGTGCGCTGGCGAACAGGACGGCGGCCTGGACGTAGAAACGGCCCGAGAGGATGCCTGCCTTGACCAGGAAGACGGCTCCGGTGAGCAGTCCGAGGATGGGTGAGAGTTTGAGGGTCTCGAGACCGAGGATCGGTTCGACCACGTACAGCAGTATGCTCCCGGCCATGCTGCCGGCCCAGACATGAGCGATCTGGCGTTCGACGAATGTGACCGGTCCGGTTCGCTTGCGGAGATTCCAGAAGATCAGGGCCCACAACCCCGCTCCCGCCCCCCAGACCCACAGGTAGGGCCACGGCGTATCGAAGTTTCGAAACTGCAGCCAGTTGGTCAGCAGGCACAGCACGATCAGCACCAGGCTGTGCCACATCCACAGGAGCCCCCAGTTCTCGAGCACCACGGCGTGGTGGGTTTCGCGGAAGGCTCGGCTGAACACCTGTGAGAACTGGGACGAGCGTGCCGAGACGGATTCGTTGTTGAGGAACGCCTGCAGGTCGTCGGCGAGTGCTCCGGCGGTGTCGTATCTGAGGTCGATCGGTTTCTGCAGGCACTTCAGTGTGATCATCTCGAGATCGGCGTCGGTGTCGGGGTTGAGCAGCCTGGGTGGTGCCGGGTCTTGCTCGAGCACCTGGATCAAGGTGTCGACGGGCGAGTCGGCTCGGAAGGGTGCTTCGGAGGTGATGAGTGCATAGAGGATGGCTCCGAGGCTGTAGATGTCGCTGCGTTCTTCGACCCGTCCCCGCTGTCCGGCGGCCTGTTCGGGAGCCATGTATGAGGGTGTACCGAGGATTGCTCCGCTGCCGGTCAGCGTGTCGGGCTCCGACGGGTCCGCCTGGGTCGGGATCCTCTTGGCCAACCCGAAGTCTGTGATGTAGGGCACGTCATCGTGATCGACGAGGATGTTGGACGGCTTGAGGTCTCGGTGCAGGATCCCTTCGTGGTGTGCAGCGGCAATGGCCCGGCAGACGGGCAGCATCAGCTTGGCCGCAGCTCTCGAATCGAGTGGCCCGTCGGCCATCTTCTGCGAAAAGGTGACCCCGTCGATCAGTCGCATGCTGAAATAGGGCAAGCCTTCGTGTTCGCCGACCTCGTAGATCGGCACGATATTAGGATGTTCCAGCCGAGCCGCACTCTCGGCCTCGCTCCGAAACCTCGCCATGTCTACCTCCGAGGCCCAGTCGCCTCGCAGGATCATCTTGACCGCGACGTCTCGATCGAGGCTGGCCTGGTGAGCACGGTAGACGACCCCCATCCCGCCCCGGCCCAGCTCCTCGAGCAGCTGGTATTCGCCGATCGACTCGGGCATCGGCAGCAGCGAGGCCGGTGGATCGAGATCATCGTTGGCCAGCGTGCTGAATTCCGCGGCGACGTTGACCATCGCCCACAGTTGCTTCAGGTCCTCGGCCAACTTCGGCTGCAGCAGAGACTCCTGCTCGATGTCGATCTCCTCGCCCGCGCTCGATCGCTCGAGCAGACCCTCGAGCAGGTCAGCCAGCAGGGCGTCGGAATCGGGATGTGGGGTGTCTGAGTCGTTCACGGAGCGGGTCGTTGCGAGGGTTCACGGAGTGGGCTGACGGGAGCCGGCGAAAGAGCTTGTCATCCCGAGCCGTGCGAGGGATCTCAATCGTCGCCAATCTCCGCCATGCGATTCCTGGCACGGCCCAGAGCGACACGACGTTCAGCTTAGATCATAGCGGCCCGTTGTGGCACAATCGTGGCTCGAAGGCCCACGTGTCCCTGTGGCGAGTCCCCATCCATGACGACCAGCACCCGCTCACTCGCCCTGCTGTTGATTCTCGCCGGTTCGGTCCAAGCCGAAGTGATGAAGCTGGAGATCACCGAGCGGGCTTCCTTTGCCGACGGGCATCATTTCGGCAATGTCGGGCCGTATGAACGGGTCAAGGGTTGGCTGAGGATCGAGCTGGATCCCAGGGGAGCTTTGCATCACAGGATCACCGACATTGGCCTGGTCGGTACGAACAAGCGGGGCAAAGTGGTATTCCGCACCGAGTTCTTCCTGTTGAAACCCGTCGATGCACGTCGTGGCAACGGTCGCATCCTTTATGACGTCAACAACCGGGGCAACAAGCTGGCGGTGGGTGCGTTCAACAACCCGTCGGGAGGCAATCGGAACGACCTGCGGAGCCTAGCCGATGCCGGCAACGGATTCCTGATGCGTCAGGGGTACTCGGTGCTGTGGTGCGGATGGAACGGGGACGTACGACCCGGCGGCGACCGGATCATGATCGAGTTGCCGGTGGTCAGGAATCCTGACGGCAGCTCGATCACGTCGAAGATCTACGCCGAGATCTGTGTTTCGGGCAGTTCGAAGAGTCAGCCGCTGTACTGGGGCAACTCGGTCGCCTACCCCGCCGTCAGTCTCGACAACGGCACCGCCCGCTTGACCAGGCGGCCTTTCCGCAGCATTCCGCCCGAGGAGGTGCCCCACGAGGAGTGGTCCTTTGCGAGGCTCGAGAATGGCCAGGTGGTGGCCAGCCCGGGTCACCTGCACCTGCGAGACGGCTTCCGTTCGGGCTGGATCTACGAGTTGGTCTACACGGGCAAGGATCCTCGAGCGACCGGCCTGGGCCTGGTCGCTGTGCGGGACTGCATCTCGTTTTTCCGCTACGCCGAGACTGACTCGATCGGCACCCCCAATCCGTTGGCCGGCGCCATCCAGAAGGCCTACATCTTCGGGATCAGCCAGTCGGGCCGTTTCATTCATCACTTTCTGTTCGAGGCGATGAACACCGACGAGTCGGGCCGCATGGTTCTCGACGGCGCGATGCCTCATGTCGGAGGCGGTGGCAAGGGTCAGTTCAATTACCGGTTCGCTCAAACGACCCGTCACGGCAGCCAGCACCAGGACAACCTGTTTGCATCCGACTTCTTCCCATTCAACAGCGTGCCGCAGGTGGATCCGGTTACCGGCCAGAAGGGCGATTCGTTTGCGAAGCTGCGAGAACGGGGGCACCTGCCGAAGATGTTTTTCACCGAGACGTCTGCGGAGTACTGGAACCGGGCGGCGTCGTTGCTGCACACCGACACGGTGGGCAAGACCGACGCGGGGATTGACCCCAACCTGCGGCTGTATTTCTTCACCGGTGCTCAACACGGTGTATCGAGTTCGACGTCTCGCGGCATCTTCCGTAACCTCCGCAACGATCTCGACCATCGCCCGTTGTTGCGTGCGCTGTTGGTGGCGATGGACCGCTGGGTGACCTCGGGCGTCGAGCCTCCGCCGACGGCCATCCCGCGGATTGCCGAGGGCACGTTGATCGAGTTGTCGGCGTGGCAGGCTCAGTTCCCCGACTTGCCGGGCGTGACCAGGGCGGGGATCATGTTCCGTCCGCTGCGGCTGGATCCCGGTCCCCGCTGGTTCACTCGGGGAATCGCCGACCATGTACCGCCCAGGGTCGGTCCTGCCTACAACACTCTGGTGCCGGCAGTGGATGCCGACGGGATTGAGCGAGCGGGGATCAAGCTACCGACGGTGGCTGTGCCGCTGGGGGCCTACAGTGGTTGGAACGTTCGTGGCGAGGCCGCCGGAGCCGGCGGGATGCTGGGTCGGTTCACCGGCAGCTGGATGCCGTTTGCCAGGACCCGGGCCGAGCGGCTCAAGAGTGGCGACCCGCGTCGCAGCGTGCTGGAGCGGTATCCCACGAAGGCGGACTACATGTCCGGGGTCACGTCAGCTGTGCTGTCGCTGCGACGCCGCAAGCTGCTGCTCGACGAGGACGTGATTCGTATCCTCGAGAAGGCCGGCCGGCAGGACCTATGGACAAAGTGATGCTCAGGCAGGGACAGGCACCCCGCCACGGGTCCGCCGCAGGCGGAAGCCAGTCCCCGGGGCTAATCGGCTGCTGCGAAGCAGACGGTTCGGCCGTCGATCAGGGTCAGCACGACTCGCCCGTCGCGGTCGATCGCCAGGCCCCACTTCTGTGGCGGAGCCGGCAGGGCCTGGGCCCAAAGCGGCTTGCCGTTGGCCGGGTCGCGGGCGACCACCGCAGGCCGCAGCGGCCCGTCGGCCTTCAGCGCAGGCAGTTCACCCGCCACGATCACCGCGTTGGGCGTCAGCACCACCGCTTCGGTTTTTGCGAAGCTCGAGTCCTTCCAGAGGACCTTCGACTTGCCGTCGGGGCCGCCCTTGGGGTCCACCCGCAACAGGGTCTTGTCGGTGCCCTGGATGATCACGTCGCCCAGGCTCGCCTGCAGCAGGTACTTGGCGTTGTAACGCGACGGGGGGCCTGGTGTTCGTGCCGAGTAGAGCATGTCGCCGGCCACGGCAACCTGGCCCTCGACCAGGAACAACTCGCTGCCACGACTCGAGCGCTGCATCTTCCAGTGCTCGTCGAGCGACTTGCCGGGTTTCTGGGTCAGTCTGTTCAGGCACTTGCCGGTCTTGGTGTCGTACTTCGCCGGCGAGACCACGTTGCCTCCAGCCAGGTGGACGATGCCGTTGTGCAACAGCATGTGACCCTGCACGCTGACTCCCACCGATTCGTCCTCACCCAGCAGGTTGCCCGAGCTGTTGTTCTGCCAGCGGATCTTGCCGGTGGCCGCATCGAGTGCGTAGACGTGGGTGCCGTCGTGGCAGATGATCCCCGCCGCACAGTAGGCGACTCCATTGGCGACCATCACTCCGCTGGCCACCGGCCAGGTCGAGAGCAGTCGGCCGTAGACGGGGATCCGCCGCTCGAGCGGTGCAGCTCGGAAACACCACAGGGTCTTGCCCGTGGCCAGGTCGAAGCACCAGGCCAGGCCGTCGCCGGATCCGACATGCACGCGGCCCTTGGCGATCGTGGGAGGATAGGCGATGGCTCCGCCGGTGAACGCCGTCCAGCGGGTCTTGCCGGTGGCCGAGTCGAAAGCCCGCACCGCTCCGTCGGATCCCGCCACCAGGGTCAGGCCCGCCGCAGTGACAGGTGCGGTCGGCTCGATCGTTTCACGCGGCGATGTCTGCCAGGCCAGCTTCAGTTTCGCAGGCACTCGAACCGGGGTCGCCGCGGTTCGCCGGTTGTTGGCCCGGTAGGTCGGCCAGTCGGCGGGGGTCAGCGAGGGAGAACGGACCGCCGAAGGGGCAAACGTCTCGAGCCGCTCACTCTCGATCGCCTGGCGATCGAATTCAAAGTCACCCGCCCCCGTCAGGCTGATGACTCCGACCAGCGAGTGATTGCAGTCGCACATCCAGGGGCCCCAGTACAGCTGCCCGTTGGCGACGATGACACCATCCTGGCAGGCGGGTCGCATTCCCGGCAGCCGCCTCGGCTTGCCGTATGAGACATCGAATCGCATCGTGCCCGTGTGCCGGTAGCCTCGAGCAAAGATCGAATCAACCGTCCCGGTCGCCCGCGTGCAATTGCCTCGGAAACACTGCAGGTCGGCCAGCACCTTCCCGGTCAGCGGGTCGAACTTCTTGCTCTGGCTGAGCCGGCCCATCGCGTACAGGCCGTCATCCCGAATGATCAGCTGCATGTTGCCGTCCTTGTAGCTCCAGAGCAGCTTGCCGGTGTCGGCCGAGACGGCGACGAGTTTCGTGCGTGTGGGTCCGGCAAAGAACAGCGCGTCGTCGTTGCACTTGAGGTAGGCGGAGGTGGAGTAACCGAGGCTGGCGGTCTGGGCTCGATGGTGGGCCCCGATCGTTTCCAGTAGTTGCTTGTCGGAGGTCTTCCAGGCCGTCTTGCCGTCGGCAAGATTGACGGCTTCGAGGTGGTCCTGGTGGCTGTAGAGGAAGATGCGGTTCTTGTTCATCACCACGGCCCGGCCGTCGATCGGGGCGGTGGTGGTGTGAGACCAGAGCACTTTCTTGGTCCTGGCGTCGAATGCCAGCAGCGTGCGGCCGAAGCCCCAGGTCTCGATCGAGCCGCCGTAGGTGCTGCGGACCGTCGCCCACGGCCAGCCGGTCTTGGTGCGGGTGCCGAGGTGGACCTGGTGCAGTTTTTCGCTGGGACCGATCAGCGCGTAGAGCACGCCGTCGCGGAGTGTCATCCATTTCCAGGTCTTGCCGTATCCGGCGTGCGATTCGGGCACGACGATTTCATCGCGGACGGCTCCGGTGGCCGCGTCGATCAGCTTGCAGGAGGTGTTGTCGGCCAGGTAGAGCGTGTCGGGGGTGGCGACGATCGTGTTGCGATGGATCATGAACCCGGGCGTGAGCAGCCTGGTCCAGAGAGTGGCTCCGTTGTAGCCGTTGAGGCAGATGAGCTTGCCCACCATGGGCCATTCGCGACGCTTGAACGCCAGGAACCCGAACGCCTTGAACATCCGTCCACCCGAGGAGACGGTGACTTCGGGCATCGGCCCGTACCAGGGGGTGGCGAGGAACTTGGTCAGGTAGGGCGCCTTGGCCAGCCTGTCGTTCGATTGCGGGTTGTTGTCGGCTCCGTGGTAGGGATGACTCCATTCGCCGGTCCCCTTGGGGACCGGCTTGACGCGGACATCGCCGTCGACCACCAGTCGGCCTCGCGGCCGGATGACTCGCATCAACTCAGACACCGATATCCCGACCCGTCCCTCGACCACGACCGCGTCGGCCAGGTCACTGGCCAATCCGATCCGGTTTGCCAGGCCGTGGTCGACGATAATCCGGGTCCCCAGCAGGCCGGCTTTTTCGGCGGCGGCCCGCACGGTGGCGGCCCGGGCATGAGTCGTGGTGGGGACGTAGATCACCAGGTCGCTGACCGTCGTCAGTGCCAGGGCCCGCTGGGCCTGGTTCTCTCCCAGCAGCACGCACAAACCGGCGTGTACGCCGATTTGCTTGTGAGTCTCTACGGCGTCGGCGCCTGCTGAGACCGCCGTGGTGGCAGCAAGCAGCAGGACAACAGCGGTGACGCGTTGCAGAAGATGGCGCATGTCAGGATTCCCGATGCGTTGGCGAACGGGTGTCATCGTACCAAAGCAGGCCGGGGACTGGCTTCCGCCGCAGGCGGGGCTCTGGAGCCAGTCCCTAGCGATCCCGAAAGGCGAATGCCCGGTCGGTTTTCTCCACCGGCCAACTCTTGCCATCCACCTCGATGTGCGGGTAGATGAAGTAGTTGAGTGGTTCGCCTTGCTGGGCGGGTTCGAGCGTGATGTCACGGCCGACGGTCAACTGCACGCGGTCTTCCGTCAGGTTGCCGTAGTAGTAGTTCTTGAGCTCGGGGTGCTTGTCAGCTTCGGAGATATCGGTGGGCACCCAGCCGTGCCCATCGACGTGGAACTGGGCCCAGCAGTGATAACCACCGATGGTCCCCTCGCCCCGAGTCGGTGGCAGCGGGAATCCGATTTCGAAGCGGGCCGGCAGATCCTGGCCTCGGGCCAGCGAGATGAACAGGCTGTGAAAGTCGGTGCAATTGCCAAATCCGCTGTCGCAGGCCCACAGCACGTCGCCGTTGCCGTAGCCCGGCTGCGACTTGTCGTAGCGCATGTGGTCGTCGACCCGTTCATAAAGCGACCGGCCCAACTCGATCGGGTTGTCGCGTGAGAGCTTTGAGGAATCGATCAGAGTCAGCGGCTTGCCGTCGATCGGCACCTTGGCGTTGGCCGACAGGAAGGTCTTGCGCTTCGCGTCGTCGAGCCTGGCGTCGGGGTCGGAGTGGTCCAGGCCACGCACCTCGTTGCGAGTGATCTGCCAGGTGACCTGGAAGGTGAGCGGTTTGGCCGAGGACGGTTCGAGTTCGAAGTGCAGCATCTGGTTGCCGTATTTCGATTCGGTCGTCTGCTGGGGTTCGACCGGCACATCCTGTCTCAGTCGGCTGGCCTGCTGGTGGCTGGTCGTCTGCGGCACCGGCAGCCAGACCAAAAGCCGTGATCCCGCGGGGACGTCCCGAACCGTCACGCCGTAGTCAAACTCGAACGTACGTGAACGCGGCTTGGCGGTCGTGGGGCTGTCGGCGTCCGTGCCGGGTGCCGTCGGTGCCGTGGTGGTCAACGTCGGCGGGGCGTCATCTTCCTGGCAAGCCGGGACTGTGATTCCCACAAGCAGGAGTGCGATGAGCACAATGAGCCGTTGCCCAATCACCATCGTGTGCATCTCGCTGTAGGATCCCTAACAGGCTGCAAAGGCAGCATGTCGACGTTTCAATAGTTGCATCACTTATGAGGCCTGTCGAGCGACTGGGTCGACGGCGTATCGCGTGGCAACGATTTTCGAGACTCGTAGACTCTTGGCGATGGACGTACCCAGCGAGATTCGTCGGTCGTTTGACCTGTTTGCGGCCGGTCGGTTGGACGAGGCGGCGGGAGTGGCTCGCGAGGTGCTGGCGGTTTCTGCCGATGAGCCATCGGCGCACCGGGTATTAGCGGGCGTGTTTCTGCGGCGGGGCGACCTCGAGGAGGCCGTGTCTTCGGCCCGCCGGGCCTACGAAATCGATTCGACGGTACCCGAGGCGGCGGCGAACCTGGCGGCGGTGCTGGTAGCCGCGGGCGAGGGCGGCGAGGCCGAGCTGATGGCACGGCGGGCGATCGAACTGGATGCCGAGTTCGTTTCGGGATGGGTCAACTTGGGCCTGGCCTGTGGTTGCCAGAAACGACCTCACGACGCGGCCGAGGCGTTTCGGCGCGCGGTCGATCTGCAACCGGGGCATTACGGTGCCTGGACCAACCTCGGAAACGTGCTGATCGAGATGGGTGAGTATGTCGAGGCAGCCGACTGCAGCCGCCGGGCGCTGTCGATCCGGCCTGGCCTGGCCGGGACCGAGAACAATCTCGGCAACGCACTGTTGAAGCTCGGACAACTCGACGAATCGATTGCCGCCTACCACAGGTCACTCGCGATCAGCCCCCGTGATCTCGAGACCCGCTACAACCTCGGGATTGCTCTGGAGCATGCGGGTCGATTGTCCGAGTCCGAGGCGATGCAGCGGGGCGTACTGGAGAGTGCTGCCGGTCACGCTCGAGCGACCAATAATCTCGGTGTCGTCCTGAAACTGCAGGGTCGACTTGCCGAGGCGGCCGATCAGTTTGAACGTGCCAGGGAGCTTTCACCCGACTCGACGGCCGCGGTTGCCAACCGACTGGCCACGATGCTTTGCCGGGACGACGTGTCGACAGACGAGATCCTGGCGGCACATCGCCAGTCGTCGCTGGAGTTGTGGGGTGATCTCGAGTCCTCTCGATCGAGCCCTGCCCAGGCCCGCTCGGACCGATCCCCTCTACGGGTCGGCTTCGTGTCACCGGACTTCGGCCAGCATCCGGTGGGCCGCTTCCTGCTGGGCGCGTTCGAGTCGTTCGACACCGACCGGGTGCAGGCGGTCTGTTTCAGCGATCGGGTCCAGGTCGACGCCTTCACCGACCGTTTCCGCTCGGCTTCGGCCGAGTGGTTCGACATTCGGGGCCGTGAGGACGAGCAGGTGGCCGAGTGGATTGGCGGTGCGGGAATCGACGTGCTCGTGGACCTGGCCGGCCACACCGGTCACCACCGCCTGGGCGTGTTCGCTCGTCGCCCGGCACCTCTGCAGCTGACCTGGATAGGCTACCCCTCGACCACGGGTCTCGATGCGATCGACGTGCTGGTGGCCGACGAGGTGCTGGTGCCCGAGGGGGCGGAGGTGTCGTTCAGCGAGGAGGTTGTGCGGTTGGAGGGCGGACACATCAGCTACCTGCCGGCGGTCGGGGACCACGAGGTGGTGGCTCGGCCCGAGTCCGACGAGGTGGTCTTCGGCAGCTTCAACAAGCTCGACAAGACGACCCCCGCAGTGCTCGCGACCTGGGCCGAAGTCCTGCAGAGCCATCACGGGTCGCGACTGGTGCTCCGCAGCCACGGGCTCGATGACCCGCAAGTCGCCGATCGCGTGATCGGGATCCTGGGCGATGCGGGACTCGAGTCGGACCGGATCGAGTGCCACGGGTGGGTGAGTCACACCGAGTTGCTGGCCGGATACGGTGAGATCGACATCGGCCTGGATCCGTTTCCGTTTTGCGGCGGCCTGACCACCTGCGAGGCACTCTGGATGGGAGTCCCGGTGGTGACCTGGGCGGGGGACCGCATGTGCGGTCGCCAGAGTGCCGCGTTCCTGGCCCGAGTTGGTCTCGAGGACCTGGTCGCGTCGTCTCGCGAGGACTACGTGGCCAGGGCGGTCGGGCTGGCCGAGGATGCCGGGCGTCGGGGGGTGCTGAGGGATGAGCTGCGAGGTCGAGTGACCGAGGGTCCTCTGGGCGATGGACGACGACTGGCGCTGGAGTTCACGTCGATGGTCGAGCGGGCTTGGCGGGAACGGGATGTGGTATGATCGACGATCGGCCACCAGGCCAACGTCTTCGAACCCGTCTCCCACCCATCTCCCACCCATGCTTCGTCACAGTTTTCAGGCCATCCTGGCCGCCCTGCTGGTTGGTTCCGGAACGGTTCCGGCCGAGGAGGGTCCGCTCTTCGAAGAGCGTGTGCAAGGGTTGCTCAAGACCTACTGCTGGAAGTGCCACGGTGGCGAGGGTCGCCAGGCGGGCCTGGATCTCAGGTCGCTGCCGCTGATCAAGCGGGGCGGCAAGCACGGTCCGGCCGTTGTCTCCGGGGATCTGGAAAAGAGCCTGCTGGTGCAGAAGCTGGTCAGCGGCCAGATGCCGCCCGGCAAGGAACTTCGACCGACGGCTGCTCATATCGAGATCATCAAGAAGTGGGTCGCCGGCGGGGCGCGGGCCCGCTACGTCGAGCGGGGTCTGGATGCGTCGGAGGAGCCTGGGCTGGACGAGTCGGATCGGCAGTGGTGGTCGTTTCGTCCGCCGCAGCGGCCGGTGGTGCCCGGGGTCGTGGCGGCCGATCGTGTGGCCGGCGGGGTCGACGCCTTCGTGCTGAAACGACTCGAGGACGTCGGCCTCGAGCTGGCTCCCGAGGCGACTCGGACACAACTGGTCCGCCGAGCTCACCTCGACGTGCTCGGTCTGCCGCCCTCACCCGAGGAGGTCACGGGCTTTCTGGCCGATCGCCGGCCGGGTGCCTGGAGCCGGTTGGTGGATCGGCTGCTGGCGGACCCGAGGTACGGCGAGCGATGGGGGCGGCACTGGCTGGATGTGGCCGGCTACGTCGACACCATCGGGTCCGACAACGATGCGGGGATCATCAAGCCGGCACCGGGTGTCTGGCGGTACCGCGACTATGTCATCGCCGCCTTCAACTCGGACAAGCCGTTCGACGAGTTCCTGGTCGAACAGCTCGCTGGTGACGAACTGGTCGATTGGCGAAATGCCGAGAGCCTGGATGCGGGAGAGCTGCAGCAGATCATCGCCACCGGCTTCCTCCGCCAGGTCCGCGACTCGACCTCGTCGCCCGAACTCAACACGGCCGACATCCGTCACCAGGTGCTCTACGAAACCCTGCAGACGGTCTCGACCTCGCTGTTAGGACTGACAGTTCACTGTGCTCAGTGTCACTCGCACAAGTTCGACCCGATCAGCCAGGCCGACTACTACCGCCTGGCGGCGATCTTCACTCCGTCGCTGGACGTGCAGAACTGGATCCAAGCCGACAAGCGTCACCTGCACACCGTCTCACCCCGGCACAAGGCACGAATTGACCAGCACAACGGCCGGGTGGATGCCCGCGTGGGGGAGTTGAAGAAGCAGCTGGGCGGGATCCGGGCGGTGGTCTCGAAGCGGTTGAGTGACGCGAAGGTGTCCTTGTTGCCCGAGCCGGTTCGGGCCGACGCGGTTGCGGCGGTGAAGGTGGCCAAGGACAAGAGAAACCCGGTCCAGGCCTACCTGGCCACAAAGCTGGGGCCGTTGATGGCGGTTTCAGCCGCGGAGGTCGAGGCGGGTCTGAGCCCTGCTCAGAGAAAGACCGTGAGCACTTCCCAGGCCGAGATCGCTCGCCTGAGGTCGACTCGAGGTACGTACGAAACGGTGCGTGTGACGTGGGAACCTGCCGTGGCACCTCCCACCTATCTCTATCGTCGCGGCGACTTCACCACACCGGGTCCGGAGGTCCAACCCGGAGTCCCACTGGTGCTCGATCCCGCCGGTCGCCCGACGCCGATCGGCTCGGTTGCCAGGGACGACCAGCAGCCTGCCAGCAGCGGTCGCCGCCTGGCGTTTGCCCGCTGGCTGACTCGGCCGGGCAACCCGGTGACTGCACGGGTGATCGTCAACCGGTTGTGGATGCGTTACTTCGTCACCGGGCTGGTTTCGACTCCGGCCAACTTCGGGCTCTCAGGCAGCGAACCCACTCATCCCCGGCTGCTCGACTGGCTGGCAGTAGAGCTGGTCGACGGTGGCTGGAGCCTGAAGCGGGTACACCGCCACGTGCTGTGCTCCTCGACCTACCGCCAGTCGACCTCGCGCACCGCGGCCGATTGGCAGGCGTGCCGCAGGATCGATCCGGCCAATCACCTGCTGTGGCATCGACCTCTGAAGCGGCTCGAGTCCGAAGCGATCCGCGACAGCGTGTTGTGTGTCAGCGGCGAGATCGATTTCTACCAGGGTGGTCCGGCGGTGCCGATCAAGGCGAACAGTGACAGCAGCGTGGTGGTCGACACCGGCAAGCTGGCTCGGCCCAGCGACCCGAATCGCCGCAGTCTCTACCTGACCTGCCGTCGCAACTATCATCCGACCGAGTTGAGCGTGTTCGACCAGCCGACGGTGGCCAACAACTGCACCCACCGCGACTCCTCGGTCGTCGTGCTGCAGTCGCTGGCGATGCTCAACGGCCGCTTCTCGATGACCCAGGCTCGACGTTTTGCCGCGCGCGTGGTGACTGAGACTCTCGGAGGCGACCCCTCGACACGGATCGATCGGGCATTTTGGTTGGCGTTGGGTCGAGAGGCGACCGACGAGGAACAAGGGTTGGCGTCCGATTTGCTGAAGCGGCAGGCCGCCGAATCGGCCAAGGCCCCCCACCGACCCCTCGAACACCTCTGCCACATGTTGCTCAATTCCAACGAATTTCTCTACGTTCCCTGAACCATCAGCGATGTGATCCCGATGTCGTTCTCTTTTCATTCATCGACCGACCGCGGCGGGTCTCTGCCGATGTCCCGCCGCCGGATGCTCGAGCTGGGCAGCCTGGGATTCGGCGGGCTGGCCTTGAAGGCCCTGCTGGCCGATTCCTCGAGCCGTTTGCGTGCCGATTCGGGTGATTCGGCCCTGGCACCTCACGTCCGGCCTCGTGCCAAGTCGGTCATCCTGATGATGCAGAACGGCGGCCCCAGCCAGATGGATCTCTTCGAGCGCAAGCCGGCTCTCGAGAAGTTCAACGGCAAGCAGCACTCGATCAAGGTCGAGATGTTCCAGTCGGGCAGCGAGCAGAACAAGCTGATGAACACTCCGTTCCGGTTCCGGAATTACGGGGCTTCGGGCATTGAGCTTTCCGAGATCATCCCGGGCATCGGCAGCGTGATCGACGACATGACGCTGGTGCGGTCGATGCACACCGGTCACAACAATCACACCGAGGCCTTGGTGATGTTCATGACCGGGAAGATCTTCCAGGATCGCCCGGCGTTGGGAGCGTGGGTCAGTTACGGGTTGGGGACCGAGAACAACAGTCTGCCGGGCTACGTCGTGTTGCGGGATCCGTCGGGCTACAACACCAGTGGGACTCTGACCTGGACCAACGGCTGGTTGCCGGCCCGGTACCGGGGTACCGAGTTTTCCAGCAGCGGGACCCCGGTACTGAACCTCAAGTCGGCGTTGCCGGTGAGTGCGACGGAGCAGCGCAACAATCTCGATTTCCTGAACCGGCTCAACCGGATCCACCAGCGTCGATTGCCCGGCGAGGACGAGCTGGAGGCTCGGATCCAGAACTACGAGCTGGCCGCTCGGATGCAGCTGGAGGCGGCCGACGTGCTGGACATTTCCAACGAAACCGCCGTCACCGCCAGGCTCTACGGGTTGGACAACAAGACGACGGAGCCCTACGGCCGGCGTTGTCTGATGGCTCGCAAGCTGGTCGAGGCGGGTGTGCGGTTTGTGCAGATTCACCCCAAGCCGTTCCAGCCCTGGGACACTCACAGCGGCACCCGCAAGAACCTGTCTGGAATCTGTGCCAACTGCGACCTGCCGACGGCCGGCCTGGTCACCGACCTGAAGCAGCGGGGTTTGCTCGACGAGACGATCGTCGTGTGGTCCGGCGAGTTCGGTCGGCTGCCGGTCTCTCAAAACGGCACCGGCCGCGACCACAACCGCAACGCCTTCAGCCTGCTGGTGGCCGGGGGCGGCTTCAAGGCCGGGTACGTTCACGGGGCGACCGACGAGGTGGGTTACGCGGCGGCCCACCAGAGGGTCAGTGTGGCCGACTTCCACGCCACCGTGCTGCAGCAGCTGGGACTGGATCACGAATCCCTGGTCTACGAGCACGCCGGTCGCGAGGAGACTCTGACCGATCCGTCCTTGACCGGGGCCCGAGTGATCTCCGGGCTGCTGGCATAGACAAGGGTAATCGGGCAGGTACGTGAACAGCACATCGACAGACGACACTTCGACCAGGCGGATGCCACGGGCCGGGATGCTGGTGGCCGTACTGGCCATCGTCGCATTCGCGGTCTGGGCGGTCTGGGATCGCGACCGGGCTGTTGAGGACAACGGGGCCGGTGGAGCCGGTGGAGGTGAGACTCGCAAGGCGAGTGATTTTGTGGGTAGCCGTGCGTGTGCCGAGTGTCACCCGGGGATCGCCGACACGTTTTCACGGCACCCGATGGCTCGCACGATGCAGCCGATTGGTGAGGTCTCCCAGATCGAGACGTTTGGTGGCGGGAAGGACCGGTTCACGGCCGGTGAGAGGACCTACCGCGTCGAGCGGCGTGATGGCGAGGTGATCCACCACGAGATCATGTACGACGATGACGGCAAGGTGCTTTACGACCAGGCCGAGTCGGTGCAGTTCGTGATTGGTGCCGGGGTCAAGGGTCGCGGTTACGTGTTGCAGCGTGGGGGATTGCTGTTCGAGTCGCCGATCACCTGGTACAGCCAGACGACCAGTTGGGGTCTTTCGCCCGGTTATCCTCCCGAGGAGCACTATCGCTTTCAGAAACGGCTGGGCGACAACTGCCTGGCATGTCATTCGGGCCGCACGGCACCGGCTTCTGGCGAGGATCGCTTCGTGGCCGAGAAGCCGTTTCACGAGGCGGCGATCGGTTGCGAGCGGTGTCACGGCCCCGGCGGCCGTCACTCCGAGCTCTACCGGTCCTCGCCCGGGGACGGCCATGAGGATCCCTTGATCGTGAATCCTGCGAGCCTGGCCGACCAGCAGCAGGCCGACATCTGCAACCAGTGCCACCTCGAGGGCAAGATCCGTGTGCTGAAACAGGGGGTGGATTTTGCCGATTTCCGGCCGGGTGAGTTGCTGGGCAAGACCTGGACGGTCTATGTGGCCGAGACGCCATTCGACGACGAGGGTCGTCCGCTGTTCACCAGCCACGTCGAGCAGATGCACTCGAGCCGGTGTTTCCAGGAGTCCGGCGAGGCGATGCGTTGCACGAGCTGTCACGATCCACACCGGGTTCCATCGGCCGCCGAGCGGGCTTCGTTCTACAAGGCCCGCTGCAACAGCTGCCACCAGGAGCGGGGCTGCGGGTTGCCCGAAGCCGAGCAGCAACGGCCGCCGGCGGCCGGATCGTGCATTGCCTGCCACATGCCCAGCTTGCATTCCAGCGACGTGGCTCACACGACCCAGGCCGACCACCGCGTGGTGCGTCACGCCTCGGAAACTCGGCCGCTGGAGCAGATGGAGCAGGAACGAGCGGGTCGTGTCTGGCAGCCGTTTGAGGAAATGGCGACGTTGCTTACGCGTGAGGAGCGTCGCCGGGCCGATGCGTTGGCCTGGCTGCGGCAGGCCAACGACACCGGTGACATTCGTCTTCTCGGCCGGGTCCGCAAGCAGCTCCAACAGGTCCTCGCCCGCGATGCCACGGACACCGAGATCCGCGGCAAGTTGGGCTATGCCTGGTTCCGGTTGGGCAACATGTCAGCTGCGAAGCGGGAGTTGGAGCGGTCATTGCAGGAGCGTCCTGATTTCGAGCCGTACCTGACCTTTCTGGGCCTGATCGCCTATTCGGGCAGGGACGACTCGGGGGGCCGTTACTTCCGGCGTCTGATGGTATTGAACCCGCATGACGGCAAGGCCCACGGTCCGTGTGCCGACATGCTGGCGGCGTCGGGGAAGCTGGATGAAGCGATCCGGGTGGCCGAGCTCGGCCTGTCGAAGGATCCCACGGTGCTGGAGCTCAGGCAGGCCCTTGCCCGGTTCTACCGCACGGCGGGTCGGGTGAAGGAGGCCCAGGAGCAGGAGCGGATTTTCGAGCAGATCCGCAAGCGGATGCGGTGAGTGGGACTGGCTCCGCAGCCCCGCCCTCGGGCGGGGCGGAGGTGCCTGTCCCGGTTGTGGGAACCGGCTATCAGAGTCCGGGACAGGCACCGGCGCCCCGCCAGAGGCGTGGCTCTGGAGCCAGTCCCTGGGGGTGGCTAAAACAGCTCGGTCAGCGGTTCGCCTTCTTCGAGGATCCGGTAGGGTCGGCCCTCGCTGTCGATCGCTTCGGGGTTGCCCAGTCCCATGGCGTGGTAGACGGTCTTGGCGACGTCTTCGGGAGCGACCGGTTTGTCGGCGGGGTAGGCCCCGACCTTGTCGGAGGTGCCATAGACCTGCCCGCCTCGGATGCCTCCACCGGCCAGCAGGATACTTTGGGCATGCGTCCAGTGGTCGCGGCCCTGACCGCTGACGCCTCCGGATCGAGGGTCGCCGATCTTGGGCTTCCGGCCCATCTCGCTGTTGACCATCAGCAGCGTCTGATCGAGTAGTCCTCGATCGTCGAGGTCTTCGATCAGTGCCGAGAACGGGCGATCGAATCGTGGCAGCAGGTACTTTTCGAGGCAGACGAAGTTGTTGCCATGAGTATCCCAGCCACCACCGCTCTTGCAGTTGAGCTTCTCGGCCGCTTTCTTGTCGCCTTTCCAGAAGACCGACACGAACGGCACACCGGCCTCGACCAGTCGCCGGGCCATCAGCATGCTCATCGCGTTCAGATCGTCCCCGTAGCGGTCTCGGACCGACTGCGGTTCCGACGCGATATCGAAGGCGTCCTTGGTGGCCTGCGAGCCGAGGAAGCTGAAGGCTCGTTGCTGGTGCGTCGTCCAGTCGACGATGGCGTGTGAGTTGTCGACACGTCGGGTGGCGGTGTCGAGCGTTTCGAGCAGTCCACGTCGGTGCTTGAGTCGATCGAGGGTGATGTCGCCATTGAGTGACAGGGCGGGCGCGGTGAACTTCAGTGGCTTGTCGAGATCGCCGTAGACGTAGACCGGGTCGTTTATGATGCCGAGGTTGGCGGCGAACTGGCCGGGTCGTGTGTACTGAGGTGCACCGGGCTTCTGGGGCAGCGAGACCGCCTGGGGCAGGTAGGGGTGCGGCGGCATCTGCTGGCCGACGACGCTGCCGATGAACGGCCAGTCGGTTTTCCTCGGGGTCCGCGAGTTCAGCAGTTTGCGGAAGCTGTCATCGGGAGCCCGGCCGGTGAGGTTGTAATAGTAGCCGGCGTGGTGGTCTCCGGTGCCGCGGCGAAAGTGTCCCAGCGAGCGGATGATGGCACAGTGATGGGCCTGGCGGGCCAGCATCGGCAGGTGTTCGCTGATCTCGACTCCCGGTGCCGAGGTGGCGATCGGTTGAAACGGGCCCCGGAACTCGCGGGCGGCCTTGGGTTTCAGGTCGAAGGTGTCGATGTGCGACGTGCCGCCTGAGAGCCAGATGAGGATGGTCGAGCGGGCCGGGCGTTGGCCGGGCGTGGCGGTGGGCTGGTCTCCGCGGGCCGCCTGCAACCGTGCGGCATCGAGTCCATAGATCCCGGTGGCTCCGGCGACGAGCAACGTACGTCGTGAGAGTGCCTGTGCGATCGGCGAGTGGGGATCGACTCGACTCATCACGCTCCCTGCTTCAGCTCGACGATCGGTTCACCGTAGTAGATCTGGTGCGGGCGTTCGAGCTTGTCGTACCACGCGGCGGTCCGTGGGATCCCGAGGTGTTCGTAGATGGTCGCCGCCATGTTCTCGGGCTTGTACGTGTTGGACACCGGGTAGCCTCCGATCCTGTCGGTGCTTCCCACCACTGTACCGCCTCGCACGTCGCCTCCGGCAAAGAACACCGTCTGCACCGGACCCCAGTGATCGCGGCCGGGTGTCTTGGTGCGGCTGGAGGGAACGATCTTGGGAGTCCGGCCGAATTCGCCCGCCATCACGATCAGCGTGTCCTCGAGTAGTCCTCGATCATCAAGATCCTCGATCAGCGCCGCCACCGCCCGGTCCGTCGGCGGCAGCAGGTACTCGCGCATATTCCGGAAGCAGGCCTCGTGAGTGTCCCACGACTCGTTGTTGCCGAGGTTGAGCTGGATCAGGCTGACACCCGCCTCGACCAGCTGGCAGGCCATCAGGCAACTCCAGCCAAAACTGTTCCGCCCGTAGCGGTCCTGGATCTTGTCGGGTGCCGAGTGGATATCGAGCGCCTTGTGGACTCCCCCGTCGAGCAGCAGCGAGACCGCCTCCTGGCGGTACCGGTCGAAGCTGCCGACAGCGACAGTGCGATCGAGGTGCTTGCGCTGCGCGTCGATGGTTTCGAGCAGGCCGACCCGGTTCTTGAATCGCGGTGCGAGCACGCCCGGCGGCAGCGAGAAGCTGGGGGCGGCGAAGCGGTAGTTTTCGGGAGTGTGGGCTCCGGTGGTGCGGTGGAACCCGTACTCGGGAAACGCTCCGTGGTAGTACTGGCTCGAGCGGAACTGGCTGGCCTCGATGAACCACGGGTCGTGCTCGGGACCCATCAGCCCGCCGAACTGCCCGGGGATGACCCGGCCGGTCACGTGCACCAGTCTCTCGGGCAACACCACCGCCGGAGGCAGGTTGTTGTTGCGAGGCATCTGCCTGCCGACGACGCTGGCGATGCAGGGGTAATCGGTCGCCTGGGGCTTGCTGCCGCTGAATCCGCGGCCGCGGGGGGTCATCCCCGTCAGCATCGCGGCGTGGCCCTGGGAGTGTTCGTTGTAGGGGTGAGTCAGCGAGCGGAGCAGAGCCCATTTGTCGGCGATCCGGGCCAACCGCGGCAGGTGCTCGCAGATGCGGATGTCCGGGACCGAGGTGTCGATCGGCAGGAACTCGCCGCGGATGCGATCCGGCGCATCCGGCTTCATGTCGAAGCTCTCATGCTGGGCCAGTCCACCCGAGAGGAACAGGTAGATCACCGACTTGTGCCGCCGTGCCGCCGACGCCTTGCCGCCTTCGGCCCGCAGGGCACTCAGGTGGTTGCCTCCGAGTCCCAGCAGCCCGATGGCACCGGCCTGAACCGCTGTTCGCCTGGAGAAGCGGGGATGGGCGGCGAGGACGGGTGAGCGATGAACGGTCATCGAACGATTCTCACTCGGGGTGAAAAAGCCAAGGGTGCTAGACCCTGTAGTCAGACCCTGTAGTCAGACCCTGTAGTCAGACCCTGTAGTCAGACCCTGTAGTCAGACCCTGTAGTCATGCATCGGGTGTGGCTGATCCATCAGTCTATCCTTTCACTGCCGGTCGACTCAACACCATCGTCGCATCGTCTAGACGTCGGGCAATTCGTATCCCTTGCGGTAGTCCTTGGTCAGCATCCGTGTGGCGTCGGGTGCGTTGGTGAATGCCTGGGTCTTCGGGTCGAAGTCGAGTCGTCCTCGGGTGCGGTAGGCGACTTCGCCGAGGTGGACGAGGCTGCAGGAGAGGTGTCCGATTTCGGCCGTGGCTCGAGTCTTGAAGTTCCGTGAGCGGACCGATTCGAGGAAGTTGGCCATGTGGGGCGCGTAGCCTCTCTGGGTCCGCGTCTCCTTCGGTTCGGTCGGTCCCGGCTTCCCCTTGGGGCCCAGGAACGTGCTGAAGGCTCCACGTCGCGAGAAGATCATGTACCCGTCGGTGCCGTAGAAGGCGTTGCCGCTGTCGTAGCCGTGCAGGCCGTAGGGAGTGAACAACCGGTCCTCGTAGATCAGCACCCTGCCGTCGG